>JAHQVL010000329.1 GCA_019634345.1 Rhodothermaceae bacterium | reverse complement strand
CTCGACCTTATCCTGACACATGGGAAAGGCAAAAACGATTTTTTCAGAAATAACGGAGACGGCACCTTTACCGAAATAGCCAGAGACATTGGCATTGAGGACTGGGACGGCCGGGGGGCTGCCGTATCTGTTGGTGACTACGACAATGACGGATGGCCAGACCTTTACATGGCCAATGCAGATGAAGATCGCCTATTTAAAAATGTAAACGGTGAGTCTTTCCTGGATGTAACTGCAGAAGTTGGTCTCGACAGCCTCCCCGAAGCACGAGGCATGTCTGCCGCCTGGGGAGACTATAACAACGATGGCTTTCTCGATCTCTACGTAACCAATCACGTAAATCTCGACACCACAGATCCCGAACACCAGGACCGGCTCTTGCTCAATGAAAATGGTGAACGCTTTACGGATGTATCCCATCTGCTTCCCTTCGAAGACCTCAACGGGTACGGTTTCATTGGAGGCTGGACCGACTTCGATAACGACAGTGACCTGGATATCTTTCTTGTCAACGACTGTGGATTCCAACTGGATGGGGTAACCAATACAAAGGTCTTCCGAAACGATGGCGGGACCACGGGTAGTGAGTGGATCTTTACTGAAGTAGCTGCAGAAATTGGAGCGGACCAATGCCATTCAGGCATGGGCCTCGCCACCGGCGATTATAATCGGGACGGGTGGATGGATTATTTCTATACCAACATTGGAGAAAATACCCTTCTCCTGCAAAACCAGGGAGGTACATTCGAAGATGTTACCGAGGCTGCAGGCGTAATGGCTTTTGACCAGAACGGTATCGAAATATGGAGCTGGGGAGCAAACTTCTTCGACTCCAATCTGGACGGATGGCTCGACCTCTATGTCGATGCTGGCACCCTGTACCTGGCTATTGCATCCAACAGAGATCCTCAACGGAACTTGTTCTTCATGAACAAAGGTGACGGTACTTTTGAAAATATGTCGGCCGAAAGTGGCATGGACAGTTTCAAACGAAGCCGCACCTCTATCTATGGCGACTATGACAATGACGGGGATCCTGACTTGTTTTTGGTCAACGGCAATGAGGAAGTGTATCTCTACCAGAACGATCAATCAACGAACCATAACTGGCTGATCGTAGACCTGGAAGGCACTATCAGCAATCGCAGCGGTATTGGTGCGCGGTTAACCCTCACTGCAACCGATGGAAGCAAACAATACTGGGAAACCCGAAGCGGCTCCAGCCTTGGTGGCGGAGACGACCTGGCGGCTTACTTTGGGCTTGGTACAGCCGCTATCGACTCACTAGTGATTGACTGGCCTTCAGGACTCTCCCAGGTACTTACAGGCTTGGACCACAATCAGCGGATCCTGATCAATGAATCCACAACCAATGTGGCCATTGACAACCCTGTCCCGGAGTCCAACAACATTCAACTGGCTTCCTACCCGAATCCCTTCTCAGAATCCGTTAACTTCGACATCCGCCTGTCGCCTTTTGCTACAAACGGAGCTTCCCTAGAAATTTTTGATATCCTGGGCCGGCGCGTCTTTAACCAGTCCCTGGCAGCAGGCTATACGGGCCAATTTCGATGGGATGGAACGGATTACAACAATATCGAGTTACCCGCGGGCGTTTATATGGCAAGAATCCTGACAGACGATGCGCAGTCAGAATACCATCTTCTGGTGAAACGATAAAAGTATAATGGCTCGATCTATTGTGCCGTCCGTTCATGTTTGTAATGTAAATCCGGAGAAGCAGCACACTGCCTTCCCGGCCTCCGAACCGGGATCCATACGCCCTTCAGAATCATGTAGCGCTGCATCGATCCTGCATCAAGTGCAGGAAGACAACAAGGGAACGACAAACTATCTTTGCACGCTAAACAGATATACGCTCTTCTTCCTTTCCCTTGTTCTTCAACCGCTCCTCACTACAACAATCCTCAAAGCCCAGCCTTTCCCGTGGGAGCAGGTCGTTGCAACGTGGGAGAACCACTCTATCACGCTGGCTGACTTTAAGCAATCCTACTTCCATTACTGGCAATCCACTGAACAGCCGGACTCTCCAGAGCTGCGCGCCCAGGTAGCCCGCGAAATGCTTGAGCAACGCATTATTGCCAACCAGGGGCGGACACTAGAGATTGATCGATGGTCCGCGATTCAGAAGCGATTGGATCGGGATGTCGGTTTGTTTACACGGACAAAATACGTCGAAGAGGAGATCCGCCCCCGCATTCAGGAACCCTCAGACGAAGAAATAGAGCGCGCTGTCTCCATGCAGCAGCAACGATATTACGTCCGCCAGCTTTTTTCGCTGACCAAAGAAGGGATCGACTCGCTTGACGCAAGGCTTACCGCTGGAGAAGACTTTGTCGAACTGGCCTCATCCACACTGCCGGATCCAAGCCTGGCCCGAAATGGAGGCGCCCTGGGCTGGCTCGCCTGGGGAGACACCGACTTGCCTGTCGAGAATGCCCTGTATCAAATGAAGGATGGGGATATTTCTGATCCCGTTGAATCCTTGATGGGATGGCATATCTTCCGTATTGATTCGCTCGAACAAACCTATCAATTTGGCCGGCGCGATCAAAAAATCATTGAGGACACCCGCGCCCAGTTGTTTAACCGCCGCTTCGACTATGAAGCAGCCATCCACATCCGTGAATTGGTTTGGGCCCATGACCTGGCAATGGACACACGCATTCTCCGTAGCGTATGGCAATCGCTGGCCCCCCTCCTCCCCAACCAGGTTGATCAATTGCCGCCTGTGCTCGACCAGCTAGCAGAAACTCCGCCAATTGATATTGCGAACGAGGTAGTCGCTTATGTAGACGGTAATCCGTTTTATGCGCGGCAGTTTTTTGATGCACTTCCCAATTTACCGAGAGGCTACCTCGGCCCCAATCTGAAGCAAGCTGTAGAAATCGCGATCAGGGATAGCTTGCTCACAGAGAGGGGCCAAGAAAAAAATTACCACGTATCGGATGATGTTTTGAGCAAAGCCAAACGAGCTGAGGATACATATATCTTCACGGCAATGATGCAAATGGCAACCGATTCCGTGCGAAACACATCGTCGGACCTGCAGAAGTTTTACGATCAAAACCAACGGTTTTACATCAAGCATACCGAGACGGAGGTTTGGGAAATCTTGCTGGCTAACCCGGACTCCGCTCTAGCACTTACAAAAGCCATTCATGCCGGCCTCGATTTTAAACAAATGGCCCGAGAAAATACCCTCAGGGATTCGGTCCGCACTAGCGACGGCTACCTGGGCTTTATTAAATCGACCGCAGGGCCAGTAGGTGAACGAGCTGCCACATTGCTTCCTGGAGCCCTATACGGCCCTATTGAAAACGAGGATGGATACAGTGTAATCCAGACAGGCATCAAGGTACCCGTTTATTATTCGTTAGAAGAAATCCTCCCCAGGGTTCGTCAGGATTATGAGCAAGCCCTCTTTGCGAACGCGTACCAGAAGTTGCTACCCAGCAATTATAACCCCAAGGATGTACTTGTCGAAACAGGTCTCTTGAAGAATGCCTTCGATTAGATGGGTGACTATCAGCTTATCATACTGGTATTAGGATGCCTGGGTGTTGCACAAGCCCTCTTTCTGTCTGCCTATCTATTGACCCTCAAAAGGGGCAACCGTGCCGCGAATATCTTTCTTGGGCTGGTGCTTTTGGGCTTAACCATTCGAATCGGCAAAGCCGTTGTGTTTAACTACACGTATCTCGATCCCTGGGTGCGCAACATGGGTATTTCAGGGTTTTTACTCGTTGGACCGGCGGTTTGGCTTTATGGGCAGGCCCTACTCAACAACGTACAGGGATTCTCAAAAACCGGACTGCTCCACGTTGCTCCATTTGTTCTTTTTGCGCTAAGCAGCAAACTGATCCCAAACGATGGAAGCCTGGCTGCTATATGTGCTTACACGGCCGTTCTTGCACACCTTGCCGGCTATCTAATTGTCTCCTGGACCCTTTATGCGCGAGCCAGTTCAAAAGCACGGTCGGGCTTGTTATCCTGGTACCGAGGCATCCTTATCGGCGTGTCATTGATCCTTGTGCTTTATGCAGGCATTTTTGTTGGTGTTGTGCCCTTCTATTTATTGGGTGCTACGGCCTTTTCATTCCTGATCTACCTGTTTTCATTTGTCTTTCTTAAGAAACACCACCTGGCTCTCGAGAAATACGCCCAATCTACGGTTGACGTCGCAGCGTCCAAAGCCCTAATCATCCGCGTAAAAGACAAGTTCACCTCCGATGCGCCCTATCTCGACCCAGACACCTCGCTGCAAAGCATCGCACAAAAGCTAGACACCCAACCCCGCTTCTTATCTCAAGCCATCAATGAAGTCGAGAAGGTTAATTTCTCTGAATTTGTAAACCGGTACCGGGTTGAGCATGCTAAATCGTTATTAACGGACCCTGATCGGGCCGGCGATAAAATAGCAACGATCGCCTTCGACTGTGGGTTTGGCAACCTGACATCATTTAATGTCGCGTTCAAAACCCACGTCAACATGACCCCATCCCAGTTCCGAAAACAGAATACATCTGTTGAGAACATGAAATAAGCACCTGTTGCCCCTTTTATGTGCAAGAATCATGTTTATTGAAGACAAAGCACCCGCCACTCTCGATATTGGTGCTTTCTGGATTATTTGACAAACCGAAGAGATTCCGTGCGCTTTACGTCCTTACTGATTTGCCTTATTCCTCTCTTATTCATGGGCTGTTCTACACAGCATGAGCCCGACCTACCGGCGAAGCCCGTCAAAGAAGTGGTTCTCGAAGATCTTAAACGTCCTTGGAGCATGGCTTTTTTGTCGGAAGACGAAGTGCTGATCACTGAGAAAGACGGCCATTTATTAAAAGTGCATTTACCAACAGGATCCAGAACCATCATTCGAGGAATTCCGATGGACCGGGCAGACTCGGTCCTGACCAAGCCAGCCGATGCAACTTCCTTGCATTACCCAAGAGGCATTCGGGCCGGACTCAAAACCACCTTTAATGAAGGCTTGCTTGACATCGTGTTGGATCCTGCCTTTCAAACGAACCAGCGCCTTTTCCTCTCCTATGTATCCGAAGCCGATAGCGGTACAACTACAAGAGTGATCAGTGCCACATTGGAGAGTGATTCGCTGACAAACATGAAGACAATCCTTTTAGCCGCCCCTCATTCAGACGGCTCGTTTCATTACGGCGGTGCGCTGGTCTTTGGAAAGGACGCTACACTCTATGCGACTGTGGGCGACAGGTTGTTCTCAGAAGCCAATCAACCTCCCCTCCCTATCGCGCAAGACCTCTCCGACTCCCGCGGGATGATCTATCGATTTAATGCTGACGGCAGCGTGCCATCGGACAACCCAATGCTTGGACCCGACGCGCGCCCAGGCGCATTCGCCTACGGCATCCGTAATGTTCAGGGGATTGCACTCCATCCCGAATCCGGAGACCTGTGGTTCAGCGAACACGGAACCATCCAGGGGGACGAATTGAATCTGCTCCAGGCCGGCGCAAATTACGGATGGCCCTATCAGACTACAGGCCGATACAGAGCCCCAGGGTTTGCTCCCGTTGTACCTGACACTGTTACCCTCACCCCACCCAAATGGTACTGGCAACACACCGTCGCCCCAACGGGCCTCGTGTTTTACACCGGTGATGACTTCGCCGACTGGAAAAACAACCTGCTAGTAGCCGGCCTAAGCCGAGGAAGCCTCTGGCGATTTCGAATAGAAGACAATACCATCAAAAGCGCCGAAGAGTTATTCATCGACAACCGAGTCCGGGCTCGAAATATCGCCCAGAGTCCGGGAGGTGTTCTTTACCTCCTTACGGATGCTCCCAACGGGCAGGTTTTGCGAATAAGGAATAGTAAAACCCCTACTCAATCCGGGTCGCAGCTTTACTAATAATCTTCCATTCACCAGACAAGCGTTTAAGTATAAACACATCGATGAATTTCATGCTGCTGGCAGGAATCTCTATTTCGGCCTTAGCCAGAGCAATATCGTTTTGCTGCTCAATGCTGATTATTTTGCCAGTTCGTCCGTTGTGTTTGCCTTTTTCTGCATTCCCGAATCGGCTCGCATACTCTTTGACAGGCATTAACCAGATTTCTTGGCCTTCTTTGCTTAAAAACATATCTGCATCTTCATAAAATGCAGACATAATCAATTCGGGGTCGTTATAAGAGGTGCCATCAATATAACGTTGGATAGCCGCACCAACTTGATCTACTTCTGACTGGGCGTTAGACGGAAGAGCAATTAGGAATACTAAAATGCAAAGGAGTACGATCTTTTTAGCTTGCATTACGAGCAATGGGTTTGGTTCAGAACTACACATTGAGGCCATGCATCATTGGTCTATACCGACAGCCTGCACAACCATTACTCGCAGAAAATAAAGCCTCTCCCCGCAATTAAGCTTCAAGAATCATGATTCTTGACATGATTTTATTCACCGGGCACCCAAAGATGCGCCTTCATATCAATACAACCATCCGGTTTGAACGTAATCCCTTCCGATCTCAATCGTTCTTCCATTAAATGAGGAGTTGCGAACCGATTTCGGGCCGTCAATTCTCCTTTTCGATTCACGACCCGGTGGCAAGGTAAATGCGGCCCCGGTGCCGCCTTCATGGCCCAACCAACCGTACGTGCTCCACGCTTATTGCCTAGAAACGCTGCAATATGCCCATATGTCGTCACCTTCCCCATAGGAATCTCAGCAACCACATCCCACACCTTTTCGAAAAATTCAGAAGCCATAGTACCCCTCTTTCCCTTTGGGGACATCTCCCCTTTGCCGGGGAGAACGTTCGAAACTTAGTTTTATATATTCGATACTGCTAATCTAAGTAATTCATTCGTATCAAGAATAAAGCAGTTCACCAAAAGGCACAAAAAGAAGAGGCACCCAAAAAGGGCGCCCCAACTCGAAACACTAAACACAAAACACAAAACCGGAAATCAATCCTATTGATCTCCTAAGATCAACGGTAATCCGTCCTCTCCACCGCCAACAATAACAGTTTTGGTGTTGGGAGATTCAGCCAGAGTCAACGTAGCTTCGATTCCTTTAAAGCGAAGGAATTGAGGCGTAAGACTTTCCGTAATAATTCGCTGATACGTAGCTTGTCCATCTGCTTCAATTTGCTTACGCTGCGCTTCGAGGCTGTCTTTTTGAAGTGTGAAAAAATACCGCTCTACTTCCTGCTCTTCAGTCAGCTTGTTCTCGATAGCGCGTTGAATCTGCTCAGGAAGCTTCACATTTCGGATCAAGATGGCTTCAACCTCAATCAAATTTTCGTCTACTCCTCTGCGCACCTGATCGATGATCTGCTGCTGCATCTCTGTTCTTCGTGAAGAATAAAGTTCTTCAGGTGTATACTGACCTACTATCTCACGTGCCGCACTACGCAATTCCGGTTGAACCAATTTTCCGTAGTAATTCTCTCCGTAGTTCTGGTGGAGGTTAGGTAGCAAGTTCCTTACCGGGCGCCAACGGATGGAGGCATCCATACCGATGGTAAGCCCGTCCGATGAAAGAGCCGTAATTTCTTCTAGTTTTTCCTGAAAACGAACATCATACTTGATAATGTCGACCCAGGGCGGATGAATCTGAAGCCCTTCCGCAAATTGTTTATCTAGGTCAGTACCTCCAAAAATGCTATACTTGACTCCCGACTGACCAGGCCCCAGTGTTGTAGTCATGAGGCCGCCGGCCAAGAGAATAAAGATGATCACAACGATAAAACCGATCATCAATCGACTGGCCGCCTGTGTAAGGTTCGGATAATTATTCGCCATAGTTTTTATCTAGTTAACTGTATCTACATCCACAAAGATTATAAATCCTACTCACAGCATCCTTTGTGGGTATTTCGTGTACCAAAGCAGGATCTAAAAGTTCAATTTTTAGCCACTATCTGAGCAACATCACCGCTTTCAGGCACGTTATAGGCATTCGATCAAATAATCTTATTT
This sequence comes from Rhodothermaceae bacterium, assembly GCA_019634345.1. Classification (GTDB taxonomy): domain Bacteria; phylum Bacteroidota; class Rhodothermia; order Rhodothermales; family JAHQVL01; genus JAHQVL01. The sequence continues at coordinate 3,881 of JAHQVL010000329.1, read as the reverse complement.
GATCGGTTTCGGGTTTCGGGTTTCGGGTTTCGGGTTTGTTTCGCGTTAAACAACTCATAACCAACCCGAAACCCGAAACCAATCATGCACTCGTTGCATGATTTATAAGTTATTTTCCGTATAAACGATCAGATTGTTGCACACTACACACACATCGTATTCACTTCTCGAACAGCGTGTTACCGAGCAGATTGGCGCCGGCCGGCTTAAAACTAATGTTCCTCTTGCTCCTTTCACAACCTTTAGAATCGGCGGACCGGCTGACTTTTATATTGATGCACGTTCAGCTGACGAACTGGCTGCAGCCATTTTGATTGCTCGTTCAGCAGGTATCCCCTTTTTTCTCCTTGGTATGGGAGCAAATATAGTCATTGGGGATCGTGGATTTAGAGGGCTCATTGTACACAACAGGGCACAAGCAATGAGCGTGGATCTTGAAAAAAAACAAATTTTCACCGAAAGTGGCGCCATTGTTTACCCAAACCTGATTGATCTTGCTGTTGCCAACAACCTTTCGGGCCTCGAGCATTATGTAGGTATTCCGTCCACTGTTGGCGGAGCCTTATGGCAGAATTTGCATTTCCTCTCCCCGCCTCCTGAACGCGAACGAACCATGTTTATTGAGGAAGTACTGATGGAAGCAGAACTATTGACAGAAGAAGGCGACCGCAAAACTGTACCCCTGGACTATTTTGATTTCGGATATGATTACTCAACCCTTCATATCCGGGAAGATATTGTACTAACTGCTACCTTCCAGCTTGAGGACGAAAAGCCTGAACGCATGAAATACATCATGCAAGAAAACCTTGCATGGCGCCAAAAACGACATCCCCCCCTCGATACAGAGCCGAGTGCGGGCTCTATTTTTAAGAAAATTGAGGGAATTGGTGCTGGAAGGCTCATAGATGAGTGCGGATTGAAAGGATCTCGTATTGGAGGTATTGAAATTACACATCGCCATGCCAATATTATGATTAACCGGGGCGGCGGCACTGCAGCAGATCTCAAAAAGATGATCGCACACGTGCAGGAAGTGGTACAAAGAGAAACCGGTTACCTGTTAGAAACTGAGGTTAAATTTATTGGGGAGTTATGATGGATTGGTTGCATGGCACGTGGGCTATATTTGAAAAGGATGTTCGCCTTGAGCTCCGGAGCCGGTATGCAATTAATTCGCTGTTGATGTTCGTACTTGCCTCGATGCCACTGATTATATTCGCGCTCGACCGTAATAATATCGGCATGCGCGAGCAGTCGGCCCTGCTATGGATCATTATCCTGTTTTCAGCAGCCGTAGGACTTGGCCGTTCATTCATCAGCGAGCAGGAGCGAGGTACCGTCCTCCTGCTCCAACTCAATACCCGCCCAAGCATGGTGTATGCCGGGAAGTTACTCTTCAACATCTTGTTGATCTTAAGTGTAAACATCACGGCATTGTTTGCCTTCATGTTTTTCCTTCAGCTTTCAGTCAAAATCCCAGGTTTGCTGATTGTAACCTTGTTATTAGGCGCGATCGGGCTCGCAGGCGCTACAACATTGCTAGCCGCACTGATCGCCCGATCCTCAAACCAGGGAGCCCTACTTCCCGTACTTTTGTTTCCAATACTGATTCCACTACTTATTTCAGTCGTCCATGCCACACAAACCGCCTTGGATGAGAATTCAAATTGGAATGCCGCTTCTGAGGATCTAAAGGTTCTCATCGGCTTTGCAGGTGTAACGATTACTACATCAGTATTGCTGTTCGATTACGTATGGAATGACTAAATACAATCAATTATAATATAATTGATTGGTTTCGTGTTACGAGTTTCGGGTTTCGAGTTATTTGCTCTCCCATAGCTCAAAAACTCGAAACCAACCCGAAACACTAAACCTGAAACTCGAAACAGATTGTCTTGATCACCGCGACCCAACAGAAACGATACAGTACCATCACAAGCATCGTCCTTATCTGGATGACTGTTGTGATAATTGGAGGCTTTTTGCTTCGAATTCCCAAGTTAAGCATCCTTGAGCATACTGCTCGCAACCTGTACTATCACGTCCCGATGTGGTTTACGATGCTGGCTGCTGCAGGATTTTCTGCCTATCACTCCTACAAAAGCCTCCGTACAGGAAGCTTGATTCACGATATCAGGGCAGAAGAAGCATCCAGGCTAGGCATCTTCTTTGGCATACTCGGCCTTGTCACGGGAAGTATATGGGCCCGTTACACCTGGTACGTCGGGCAGGGCATCTGGTGGAACTTTGACCCCAAGCAGACTCTGGCTGCGATAGGGGTGCTCATCTACGGCGCCTACTTCGTGCTTCGATCAACCATCGAAATTCCTCGAATCAGGGCGCGTATATCCGCTGCCTACAATTTATTCGCCTCGGCTACGCTTCCATTACTCCTCTACGTATTACCTCGCCAACTGGACAGTTTGCACCCCGGTGCTGAAGGGAATCCGGCGTTTAGCGAAATCACCCATCCTTTGATGCGCCTGGTGTTCTATCCGGCCTGCATCGGCTTCATAGGGCTTTTTTATGTCCTGTATACACAGCGCGTTCGTGTAGCTCAATTAAAAGACCAACTAGCCCCTCAGTGGGAGGACGACTAAACGAATATGACCTTCTCTCCGATAATAATTATCCAAGATGCACAAGAGGCTCAGGATGCAGAGGCATCCGACGGAATCTCAACGTCGTATGACAGCACGTGGACTGCTGAACAAATCCCCGAACAACCCCCATTAGGAACTGAACGCTTTATGCTCGCTCAAGACAAAATATTCGTCGTACTGGCCGTTGTGCTCGTAATATGGTTTGGCATCGCCTACTTCATCCACCGAACGGATCGCAAGCTACTGGATCTTGAAAAAGCCGCAGCGGAACGAACCAAAGGTGAAAGCATTCGAGAATAAAAGAAACCAAAAATCCCTTTTTGGTTTGTTCCGCGTTTCGAGTTCCGGGTTTGTTTCGAGTTGAAATCACTAAAACCAGAAACAAACACGAGCACTAAACACGAAACAAATCAGATAAATCCCTCGGATTAATTTGATTACATTCTAACCATGAAAAAGAAAAATATTATCGGTCTTGTATTGATCGTTGGTTTTATAGCCCTTGCAGTAATGAACTTCGGTAGCTCCGTGGGCGGGTATATGGACTTTACCCAGGCGGAACAAACCGGTGTCAAAGCCCATGTTGTGGGTACGTGGGTCGAGAATGAACCGATCTCGTATGACCCGGCCACCAATATTTTCCAGTTTCATATGCAGGATGAGCTAGGGCGCGTTCGCAAAGTGCACTATCTCAACCCTAAGCCAGCTAACTTCGAAGACGCTGAAAAACTGGTCATCGAAGGAAGCGTTCAGGGAGATGTATTCGTTGCGGAGCATATCCTCGTAAAATGCCCGTCTAAATACAACGAGACCAACGTAATGGGAGACCAGCAAGCTGGTGCCTAAACCCCTTGCAATAGTACTTCCTGGTCTCTTCGTCACCCTCCTAATGGCGTCGTCCCCCTCTGTTATGGCCCAAGAGGCTTCCTCAGACCTCTTATCGTCTAGTCCTCTAGACCCATGTACCAGTTCTCTTAACTGCGTCCACGAAGCGTATTTGTTTGACAGAGCACCTTCAGAACTCGCCCAAATCACAATGGAAGTTCTTGAAGCGAACAAGTACCTGGATACGGTGACTCAAGGAGCCGTTGATCATCATCGTATCGACGCTGTGTTTAATGCATGGCGTTTCAAAGATGATGTGCAAATCGCTATTGAGTTTCAAGAAGGTGGGTCTGTACTGTTTATCAAAAGCGCTAGCCGTACAGGAAAATCTGATCTGGGTGTGAATAAACGCCGGGTGAACGGGCTCCTTAAAGACTTAACAGACCG
>JAHQVL010000328.1 GCA_019634345.1 Rhodothermaceae bacterium | reverse complement strand
CATTGTCCCAATTGCTCTTATACCGCCTATCATGCGCACCCAGGAATGCGTCATCTCCATTGCAAATCGGTGCAAACCAGGCGACTTCCGCGCCATCAACGTCCTTTGATCGAATTGCGATTTCTGCCATTCTTAAAATATATTATTTCCTATTGTGCACAGAATCCGGCAGCATTTCCCCGTGCTCAGGGAAGGCGTCCAAAGCAGATTGCAGCTTCAAGCGGGCCGCAGCAACTTCGGCGCTTCCTTCTTCCAGGGGAAGGGGTGTTCCCTCCATAATATCCATTGACAGGTCGAACAGCCGGCCATCCCCATATAACTTGTATCGTTGATCTTGTGCAAATCGGACTTCAAAATGCCGGAAGGGATGGTCGAGCCGCTCCGCATAGGGCCGGGGATAATAATAGGTATAGACCCACTCTCTTGGTGACGCACCTTCGCCAGAAATAACGGGCCAGAAGCTATACCCATCCGTTTGGATGCTATCAGGAAGCTCGGCGCCAATGATGTCTGCCAGTGTTGGCAAGAAGTCGCTGAAGTCTACAAGATCATCCACTACCTCTCCCTGGTAACCTGTAAAGGGTGCATAAGCAATAAGGGGCACATGATTGCCGTAATCGATCGTAGTTGCCTTTGCTCCCCGTATTTCCTGGCCTTCGAATTCAGAGACAATATTCCGATGCGTACCGTTATCTGACGTAAAGATGAGCACCGTCTGTTCAGCCAGACTCATTTCATTAACCGCACGTTCAATACGCCCAACGATATCATCCATATAGCCAACCATATCCACAAAATTCTGCTGGATATCTTCCTCTTCCCGGTTCGTACTGGCAGGTGTGGGTAAAAACGGATCATGCACGAGTGCCATGGGATAGTAGACAAAGAACGGCCGGTCTTGATTGGCCTCCATGAATTGGATAAGGTACTCGGTAAATACATCTGGACCATAAGCATCATCGGAGAGCTCTAACAAACGGCCATCTTGCTCGATCGAAGGTGTCCAGTAACGGGGCCGGGCGGTATTGGGGGTGTGCCACAACCGATACGTATCGAAGCCAGATTCTGCCGGCAGGGTCCCAGCCACCTTGTTACTCCCCTGCAATTGCCATTTGCCGGCAATCGCAGTTGCGTACCCAGCCTCTTCGAATAGATGAGCAAATGTATACTGGCCTGGCGTGAGTGCCCCAAAGTCGACATAATTGCGCACATTACTCTTCCCCGTCATGATAGACACCCGGCTAGGGGTACACAACGGGTTCGAATACGCATGTGCGAACCGCACCCCCTCACGGGCTAAGCGATCCAGGTTAGGCGTTTTATACTGCGTTGACCCGTAGGACCCAAATGCCTCAAACCCAACATCGTCTGCCATGATGAGGATGACGTTAGGTGGGCGAGTATCGTCCTTATCCGAAGATGGATTGGTACAAGAGGTAAGAGCTAGACACCCTCCTAGTACTATTAACAGGAAGTGGAAATACGTATTCATACTCTTGATACAGTGTCACTTAAGTTCATTTGAAAACTATCTCCTGTCAATCAACACAAATCTTAAATTACACGCTACCTGTTTACGGGATGAGGGGAGTGTACTACTCTGGAATCTCCCACACATCAACGCGATCCAGGTCTACATAGGGTACTGCAACACGGCTCCGTTGTGTATCGATACCAATATCAGCAGGTCTGCCTGGAAGATGGATATAAGGTCGTCCTTCCCCGTTCTCGATTATGCGCAATGTAGAATCCATCTGGCTGGCTATCAATGGCACTCCGCCTACGATTTCAATACCATCAAAATTACCTGCTTCACTCATTCCGACAGAAGTCAATTCGGTGCTACCGGGCATAAACGACTGAAACGATTGTGTACCATTCCAGGGAGCAAGAACAAATCGTTCATTATCAGCATCCCACGTAATCCCGTTAGGGTTACCGATGAGCGTATCTTCAATGGCAATCGTCACCTCGCCTTCCATCAGGCGATATACCCGTCCTTGGCCGGTATCCGTAATATAAAGAGCGCCGTTGGGGGCTTGAGATATATCATTCAGAAAGCCAGGTTCAAAAGAGGTAAAATCGATAAACGACTCATGTGCGCCGGAGAGCCTGTTAAAACCGTGCAGCCCATCGGCATCAGCAGCCCAAAGCACATCATCAACGATAAACATACCGCGAGGACCATGAAGCGGATGATCTTCCGTCCCAACCATATATTCTAAGGTTTCCAATTCCCCTTCTGCAGATACGCGAGAGATAAATCCATTTGCATCACCGGATGGACTGCCGTTGAAGTTGGAGACAAAATACACGTCCTGATCGGGGTCGTATCTTACGGCTTCAGGGCCGCTTAATCCATCCACAGAAAATAGCATGGTTGACGCGTCCTGAGTAGACGCCCAGCTGACAGATTCATTCTCTGCCGAAACTTCCCGAGGAGATTCTGTAGGTTGGCACGCTGCGAAAACAAGTAAAAGAACGATAGATGAAACGATTCTAAGCATGAAAAGAGACTAAATTTGTCAGGTTATGTGATCTAGTATGGAAAATCAAAAAGCAGTACTCTACAACAGAGCACTGCTTTCTGTGTTACATGTACAGGCTGTTACAATCCCTTCACTTTTGAACCGAGTGCCAAAAGAGCAACACTCGCAATCATTAAGTAGAAGGTATATGCGCCTAGATTCATATCGAATAGATATTCTTGAACGACGGCGACAACAGCTAAGACTATAGCTACTACCCAGGTTGCTTGTTTTGGAGCATTCATGCAGACCTCATGGGAATAGTGGAAAAACACCTTCTTAAGAACGAACGCAAAGAAGGTGGATTATGCATGCAGGTGGGGTGAGCCATACATAATCCCTTTTATCCTATGAAGGTATAAGAATTTCCTAACTAACTCAAGCTACTAGATTACCCCATAGGCCAGCATTGCACTGGCTACTTTCTTAAAGCCGGCAACATTGGCCCCCGTTACGTAATCAACAGGTCCATTTCCTTGCTCACCATGTGCGAGACAGCTAGTATGAATATCGTTCATGATTTTCTGAAGCCGTGTATCTACTTCCTCCCTACTCCAGGACAGGCGTAACGAGTTCTGGCTCTGCTCCAGGCCAGACACAGCAACGCCCCCTGCATTCGCAGCCTTAGCAGGAGCAAACAAAACACCCGCTTCCTGGAAGGCCTTAACGCCGGCTAGTTCAGTCGGCATATTGGCACCTTCCGATACCGCTTTAATCCCATTTTTCACGAGCAGATGAGCATCCGCTTCGCTGATTTCATTCTGAGTGGCGCTCGGGAATGCAATGTCGACAGGTACACTCCAAGGCCGGTCACCTTTATGAAAGGTCACCCCATCAAAGGCCTCAGCATATTCATGAATCCGCCCTCTACGTACTTCTTTGAGCTCTTTGATAAAACCTAATTTTTCTTTGTCGATGCCGGCTGGATCATGGACAAATCCAGATGAATCAGAAATTGTAACTACTTTCGCTCCCAATTCAGTTGCTTTTTCAACAGTATAAATGGCTACATTCCCTGACCCGGACACCGCGCATACTTTTCCTTCCAGATCATCTCCGATATGGCGTAGCATATTCTGGCAAAAATACACGCTCCCGTATCCGGTGGCTTCTGTTCGCACAAGACTTCCGCCAAAGGCCAGTCCTTTTCCTGTGAATACCCCTGTATGACGATTCGCAAGACGTTTATAGTGACCGAACATGTAGCTTACTTCACGTGCACCCACACCGATGTCTCCAGCCGGCACGTCCGTATCCTCCCCAATATGCCGATATAGTTCAGTCATCAGCGCCTGGCAAAAACGCATCACTTCGCGGTCACTTTTTCCCTTTGGATTGAAGTTAGAGCCCCCCTTACCGCCTCCCATGGGCAGGCCGGTTAACGCATTCTTGAAGATTTGCTCGAAACCGAGAAACTTGAGCACACTCAGCGTAACGGTAGGATGAAAACGCATCCCGCCTTTATACGGCCCGATAGAGTTGTTAAATTGCACGCGCCAGGCACGATTCACACGTACATTTCCGGCATCGTCTTCCCAACATACCCTAAAGATTACAACACGATCTGGCTCTGTGAGCCGCTCAAGAATCCGGGCATCTCTGTATTCGGGATGCTGCATAACAACGGGCATGAGCGTTTCGACTACTTCTCGAACGGCCTGATGAAACTCAAGCTCTCCAGGATTTCGCCTGATGAGGCCATTCATGAATTGCTCTACTTCGCTATGTACATGTGCTTTAATTTCCATGATATCTCGCTATTAGATGATATGCAATTAACAATATTAATCAGAAAAGCGCTTACAAAAAACAAATATAGGGCCTTAACAAACAGAATGGAAGTGTACTTTAGGAGTAGTCGCCTACCTTATTAGGATGATTGAGATAATTGCGTGTTTGTTTGATGTTGTTTATCGTTTGTTGCTTTGGAAGATGAAATGTCTTCGACGCAAAGCAAATAGTATGCTATCTAGCTCCGTAAACCGCATTCAAGGACATGAAAACTTCCACCCGATACCCAATCAATTGCCTGCATGGTACGTGTCTTTTCCTTTTCATCCTCTTTTTCACGGGTGTCCCTACACACGCGCAAGACATAGGCCCCAAGCAAGGCACACTTCTTTTAGGTGGAGGCAACCTGCAGGATACAGCCATCTTCAAACGCTTCATCGAGCACGCTGGAGGCCCCGATGCGCAAATCGTGGTTATACCCACTGCAGGCGGACAAACCACCTATGATCAATATTGGCAAGGGTTAAATGTTTTACGTCGAGCAGGAGCACAAAACGTGACCGTGTTACACACCATCGATCCGGATGAAGCCAACCAGCCCGCCTTTTACGAAGTCATCGACAATGCCGATGGAGTCTGGTTTTCTGGAGGCCGGCAGTGGCGGCTCGCCGACTCCTACCTGAATACAGAAACCCACAAGGCACTGTGGCGCCTACTTGATCGCGGAGGCATCATCGGCGGCTCGTCGGCCGGTGCCACCATACAGGGCTCGTACCTGGCACGGGGCGACACAAAAACAAACACCATTATGATGGGCGACCATGAAGAAGGCCTCGCTTTCCTCAAAGACACCGCTGTAGACCAGCACCTCCTCCAACGCAACCGCCAATTCGACCTCATCGAGATCATAGAAGCCCACCCAGAACTCCTCGGCATCGGCCTCGATGAAAATACAGCCATCGTGGTCATAGGCGATCAATTCCAAGTGATCGGCCAAAGCTACGTCGCCATCTACGACCACAACCGCATGCTAGATTCCGGAGGCCTCTTCTACCTCCTCCGCCCTGGAGACCTGTTCAACCTAAAAACCAGAGAAGCTTCGCGGCCGACTCGAAGCAGTCAGCCGTTTGATCGGGTGCAGGAAAAGGCTTGGGACGGGCGGTGAGTGCAGGGTGCGTTAAACTTTGAACTTTCGATGATCCCCTCCCTCAGCAAGTCGGGTTAGAACGATAAAAACCTCCCATTTATACTCGAAAAT
>JAHQVL010000033.1 GCA_019634345.1 Rhodothermaceae bacterium | reverse complement strand
TCAGCAAACCCTTTCTGCCAGAACAAATGCATAGCCTGCTCCAACTGTACCGATCGATCAAACTTCTTTTTCCTAGGCATGAGATTGTTTTGTAGTGAATACTATATAATAAGATATGGAAATGCTTGACGCAAGTTGAATGAGTGGATTGTTCTCAGCTCCCAGTCCTTAGCAAGGTCATCGGATACTTCAGCGACTCCATCGCCTCCTGCCATCCGAGCTCCATCTTGTAGGACATCTGCTGGGGCACGAACTCACGACCGCCGCCGGGTAGCTTTTCTTTTGGGCGAATCACGTATAGCTTGTATGGCTCGCCGGATAAGGGCTGTACGGAGGCCAATTCGTCAAACACTTCTTCGATGGCTTCAGCCTGACCGATCTTTGCGATCAGCGTGCTTTTGAGGTTGTTGATGTAGTCGGTGAAGTCGCGGCGTATCTGTTCGCTGGCTCGGGCGTTTGCGACTTCGTTTTCGAGGACTTCATTCAGGAAAAGCCCAATCATCCGTCCTAGCGTGGACAGCACACGTGGGGGATCTTCGCCGGTAAACCGATTTGCCCGCGGGAGAGCGAGCGGTTCTAGTAGAATAGCATAGATCTCATGAACGCCTTCGTCTATCGCAGCACGCAATGGAGCGACTTCCCGCACACCGCCGTCGACGTACCAGTCTGCTGGATGGATAATGCAGTCTTCGCCGTTTGCCGAAGAGGCAGGCAGGATACAGGCCGACTCATCGGAGGGGATTTGTACAGGCGGCATGTAAATGGGTATCGCCGAGGAGGCCTTGATGGATTGGATGAGGGTGTTTTTGTCCTTAATCGGCAAGTAGGCGAGCGAATTGTAGGAGCCGTTGGTATACGCATGCGTTGGCGCATGTTCACCGGTGTGGAAGACCACGGTGTTGCCGCTTGCAAGATTGACCGTGGCAATAAACACCCGATGATCATTGAGTATCTCCGTGCACCGGGCGTCTGTAAAGGTGTCGTTTATAAGGGTGTATAACGGTTCTGCGCTGTTCAAGGCGTCTTGCAGCGTCAGGGCGTTGATAGCCGGCCTGGAGGAGAGGATATCTGTCGTCTGTACGCTCTGATAGATGTGGAGCAGCAAGTCGGTGTTGCCGGTGGCGACGAGGGGGGCGATCAGTGCGCCTGTGCTGGTACCAGCAAACACATTGAACTCTTTACGAGCCACATTCACCAGGTAATCAACAGCACCCATCGCAAAAGCGCCGTGGGCTCCGCCGCTGGCGATAACGAGAGCGGATTTCTGTGGGTTAGAATTTTGCATCGCGAATTAGCATGTACGAGTCGTTCAAGCGCCGCCACAAGACGGGTAAGAGGGTATTGGGAGCCAACGCATTGTCCTCACATGCTTTATGCACCCTGGCACGTTCAAGCCCTAATTTAATGGCACTGACCAGTTCAGGAAGGCCCATGGTTGTCATCATCTCATACACCCCATCGACACTCGGTTGGGAGAGGAAGTTGATCTGGTTCTGAAAGCGAGTGAAATGGTGCAGATTGTCAAAGCGCTCCTCAATTATTTCGCGTGGATTCGCGTCGCCTTCGAGGAACAGCGTCTGGATGGGTATTTGCGTCTGGTTAAATACGGTATACTGGCAGTCCGAATACCCATCTGGATATGGAATTTTATGGCCGGCAGGCCGCGTATGCTTCGATATATTCCTTCCCAGTGATAATCCCAAATAAAATCGATCCTGCTTGAGGTCGAATCCGGCTCGGATGGAAAGATCAACAATAGAAGGGAGGGTCGTGGATGCAAGGATGCCCAGCGGCAGATAGGTCCCTTTTTTATTGATCAATTGCGTATACACCTCGGGGCCCAGGTAGAGGTCAATCAGCTTTGCCCCATCAATCTCGATCAACTCGATCCCGTACTGGATAAACCCGCCTTCCATGTGGGTGCCATGGGGGTTGGTGTAGGAGAAGGACTCCGACACCCCAAGTCGCCATCGATTCACAATCACTCCCGCATTAATCCGCCCGCTGACTGAATACGGTTGGGTGATTCCATACTGCAGGTCCTTAAAATCGTTATGCAACTCTGTTCCAAGCTCAACCCCGAGGAAGAGTTGGGCGTGGGCGGTAGGAACGGAAAGAAAAGGCAGCATTCCGCATAGAACCACCGCAAAAACATGTTGCCTTATTTGGAAAGACATGTAACTTACTATACCAATTAATCAGTCTATCTATTGAGTACTCTGTAAACTAGAAACTTTGATACCCTATACGTGTCATCCCGTTGGAGCGCAGCGATCGAGGGATCTTTGCTATACATCAGCATAGGTGTTAGAGAGCAGCATAGATCCCTCCATGAAGTCGGGATGACAATTCAATGGGGTATTGCTATTCATTAACAAACGTAGTTTAAAGTGCACTTAGCCCGGAATCAGGGCATAACCCCGAATACCAAACCCTAAACGCCGAACCCTGCGCTCTTTGTCCACGAAGCCCTGATCTTTACCCATATTTCACCATTAGGCGATAACGCGTTCACACCAGTAATGGAGATGAACCTGGGCGAGGGTGTCCTGGCAACAATAGGCTTTGAGGTTTTCAGCAACCTGTCTGCGTGCTTCAGGATCGGTGAGTTCGTGCATACGAACCCAGGCAAAATGAGCCGCTTGGCCGTTCGCTATAGTAAGGTTGGCATACGCGTCATCGTTCAGTAATACCCGTGTTACTGTTTTGAGCGAATAGGATCGGTGTAACTCTGGATCCTGAACATTTTTTCTGATGAGCGGCAACTGATCATAGACTCGACCAATAATCCGCTGTAATGCATCGGCATACTGCGGTAATGCAGTTGCTAATTCTTCCAATACTTTAATCTCGAATCGGGCGTTGTAGGTAAGAATAGAACCTGAATCTCCAATGCACTGAATCAGGTGTTCCGCTACGGCTTGCCTGGGGTCCGAGTCGGTGAGGTGCAGATATTCGTGATGCAACAGCGTTCGATCTTCGTGTAACTCGTGCACAGAAAACTGAAAAGGGACTTGCTGATACGGATAAGTGTGTGGATAAGGAGGGATGGGGGCGCTATGCGTCTCGAAATCCAGAAAATAGACGGGGTAGACAAACAGGTCGAGTTCTTCTTTGATCGCTGATCTATGTATGGTTTGCATCCCTGACGTCTGAAACGCAATGTAGTCCCGTTGCTTGTCCGTCAGAGAGAAACTGGGCGGTACATCATCGAGCCGAAGGATACCTTGCGACCTGAGTGCATCCAGTTTTTTGGGCGATAATCGTGGAATGGAGAGAACCGATGCTTTGGGGACATCCTGCCAGCAGTAGTCGTAAAACGCACACGTCCAGGGTTTTGTGCAATGCTTGCCTATAGGGACGTCCGGTTCAGCTTCTGTATCAACCATCCCAGTGAGTTCGGTGACCTGCTGCTCCAACTGACTGGCGAGCTGAAGAACCTCTGGTGTTACCTCTACTTCATGAAACAGAGGAATCTCGTTTTCTGGAGTATGGGCATTGTTGACAGCAACCAGGTAAGCCTGCTCCACCCGATACCCGCAGCCCTGCAATACAAACACTTGTGAAGCAATATCCAACAGGTGCTCGTCCTTCAAGCGCGTACTCATCTTGACCTCACGAAGGACGACATTCCGGTTCGGGTGCACATCCAGAACGTCCACTCGAATGCGCAACCCCTGTGCTCCAAATGCGGGTTGATACAAACGAGTCACCCCCGCTTCCAGTAAGGCGTGCGTTTGCTGAGACGCATTGTCCCATTCCAGATCTGCAATCAGCTCTCCGCCCTCAAAGTACTCCCTGGCCACCAGGTCGACCTGGTTTCCTTGCTCAAACCGCAACTGCGATCCAGCATCCGCCTCCGCCGCCAACTCCGGCCGATACGCCTGCAACCAAACCGCCTTCCGGCACTGCGCACTAAGGATGAGGTCTTTTTTAGTGAAGTTCAAGGTTCAACGTTCAAGGTTCAAAGTTGGGGTTCAAAGTTGGGGTTCAGGCCATCATAACAAACGTTGAACGTCGAACCTTGAACTTTAAACTCATAGCGTAGCTGTGTACTCATACATATTCGGAATGCGCGGGGTGAAGAGGCCGGCGGTATTATAAGGCGCGATACGTTGGGCGGTTTCAACGGTGAATTCGGAGATTGCGTCGGGGGTTGGGCCGGAGTTTAAGATGTCAACAAGGTGGTGGTACGTTGAGCCGATAATGTCTTTTAACCGATTGTCTTCTGCGCACAAAAAATAACGGGTTTGCGTCGTTCCTTCTGATTGGTGAGCGAGCCGGTCTTCCTCGTACGTGATCGCGGCGGCGAAGTACAGCATGGAGTAGGCGGTGAACAGATCGAAATGATCCATCGCCCGATAGCAGCCGTAAACGAGCTGGTCGATGTGGCTAATTTCTGCATGGATCCTGTGATCATATTGCTCAAGGGCGTGCGGCATCGAGGGCGTACCCCAGTGTTGCTGAATGATCTGAATCAATCGTTCGGCCCCACATAGGGTATGGGCGATTCCCGTACTGTGAAGTGGATCCACGAAGCCGGCGGTATGTGGCAGCATGGCCCAGTTTGGTCCTGCCGCTTGGGCCCACCAGTGTTGCAACCGACCCGTTTTCACGAGTTGATGCGTGGGTGCAGCAAAGGTTGCCTGTTCAAAAAGCGATAACAAAGACGGGTATTCACAAATAATGTCTTCGAATTCGATCGGGTTTGGATAGCTGGATGCATCCAACACGATGCCCGCACTGGTGCGGCTGGTACTAAAGCGAAGCATCCAGAGCCACGCATTGTCCAGCAGGTGATGTACGGCGGCATCGTCACAGTAGTAGGGATGATTCTGAGGCGGCATGCCTTGTTGAACGAGGAAGTTGTGCCAGGACGGCAACCCGTCGATGTGCGCAAACAAAGCGCGGGTATGGGTGCGTAAGGACTCTAGGCGGGACGGTATTTTTAGGAAATGAGCCAGTGCGCCGGCGCGTCCTGTTGCATCAATAACAAAGGAGGCATTGACCTCGAACCGGGTATTACCGGCTTTTTTGCACGATAATCGCCAGGTTGTCCCAGGTCTCGCCTTTTCGATCATCGTGTCGTCATAACACATCACACCCACTTTTTGTGCTTCTTTGTACAAGAACGCATCCACATCGGCTCTGAACCAGTGCGTGTCTGAGCGTTCGTTGTCCTTGCTTGCGGCTACGAGCAGTTCATTCCCGTGATCGGGGCGCAGGGTGAAGCGTTGCTGAGGGACATGTTTAAAGTAACTGAATCCTCGTTTTCTTCCGACGCGCAAATGAGGATAATAATCTCGCCATAGTCCATACTCCGTAAGCGGTTTGAGCCAGGGCAAGTCGTATTTCTTCGAAAAATCCCGGAGAACAAGATTGCCAATCGGCGTCGAAGATTCCCCAATGGCAAACCGCGGATGCGTCGATTTATCGAGCAACACAACCGTAAATCCTAGCTTTTTTAAGATAGTAGCCGTCAGGCTGCCGGCAAAACCGGAGCCTATGATGGCAATGTCGGCAGTTAATGAATTGGGCACTGTTTTCCTGATTGGCGTTCTTTGTTTACAATAAGCAAGAAGATAATGGACATTATGGATAAGGAGACGAGAAGAGCAAGGGCTGTTCCGATCTGTATCTGAAGGTTGGATAAATAAAGTAAAAAGAATACAAGTCGCTATAGAACCGTTCCGAAAGCAAAACGCATCGGCTTTGTGCGAAACGGAATAGTTCCGAAAGCAAAACGCATCGGCTCTGTTCGAAACGGAATAGTTCCGAAAGCAAAACGCATCGGCTTTGTGTAAAACGGAACCGTTCCTAAGGCAAAACGCAT
>JAHQVL010000327.1 GCA_019634345.1 Rhodothermaceae bacterium | reverse complement strand
CGTCCGTTGGACCGCTGCTGTCGGCATCGTGCATGGCGGATGACCATGTTTGCCCATCCAGCGAGACTGTCACATCAAAGGAAGCAACACGGGTATTTCCTTTTCGCCATGCAACTCCGATGGATTCTATCGTAGCTGGCCCCGATAGGTTATACTGAATCCACTGCCCCTCACCGTGAGCCGCCCATCGGGTAAAGAGATCCCCATCCAGGGTATTCTCAGGCCCAGAATCGTCTCTACTTTCACTGGCGAGTACACCAGTGATCGTGACATCGGGATTATCTTCTACCGAAACAGAAAGAGCCACTTCGTTCGAAACCCCCGATACACCAAAGTTGTCCAGCGCAACAGCCGTCCATACATACGACCCAGCCGTAGCATTCTCCCAAGTGTATTCATACGGGGCGATGGCATCGCTGCCTATCAATTCGCCATCTCTATAAAAATCAACCACAACGACACTTCCGTCCTCATCTGTAGCCGATGCTTCGAATAAGATATCAGCACCGACAGCAAAGTTAGACCCATCAAGCGGGAAATCCAATGTAACAGACGGTGCTTCATTACCATCACCCGGATCAATAACACCAATGATTTCATCGTATCTGATCTGAGCAGGGATTTTGTTAAATTCAGCGCCACTTACATCCGGTCCGAATGGTGGCCACGCCAGGTTGTTGTCCCAGAAATCCGGGACCGACTCCAGGTATAAGGAGGGAGGTATGGTTGACGAAGATGACAGGGTATTCCATTGGCGTGAACCGTTTAACAAGTTGCCCTCTTCATAGGTATCATCTACATCAGAATCCTTTGTGATATCGCTATTTCGGAGGTAATCATTCCCGATCAAATTCTGCTTATCGGAATTGTCATAAATCACCGTGCCTTCATCACCGTCTTTTTTACCCCAGATTTGATTTCGGAAGAGCGTATTCTGAGGTCCTAATTGCCCCCAAAAGTCAGCAAAGCCAACCCACCATACCACGTTCCCTTCGTACAAATTGTGGTTGGAATAATGCCCATGCATGCTGAGATCCACCAATTCTACAATGTCCACATTAAAGTTATAGCTGATGATAGAATGGTTTGTCCCTGTTTGAACGAGGATATGGTGCCGTAAATTCTTGAAGATGTTGTTGGTCACCATGATCTGGGTAGACAGGTTTTCGAGGTTGACCCCGTATCCATGCCCTCCACCCCCGAAGTTTTGGGTATCGTGGATGTAATTATCCGTGATAACCACCTGCCGGCATCTGTTCATGAAGACATGAAACTTCACCGCGTTGTATGACTCCACATTCCGAACAAACGCATTATAAACGGTCCTCATTTCAATATTAGAGGACTCACCGTATTGCTTCCGCTCGATGTAGAGATCTTCCACCCCGACATTAACAATGGGTCTCAATTTCGACACTTCGGGTTGTTGACTCACATTGAGCCCCAAAGAAAGAGGAAGATCGACGGTCACCTCGTTTCCGTTGATCGCAGTAATGATGACGATCTGGCCCCAAGAGCGTTTACCCCATTCGGCATCCCATTCATAAAGTTCTTGAGTTACTTCAATCAGGTCGCCCACATCCAGGCTAGAAGCGTCCTGTAAAACCAGGACATTATCCCCTTCGGACACGTTTGAGACCACCGAGATGGGATCGTAATCCCAACCGAGAAAGCGAATTTCATGATCACCCGGTCCGTCGAGGTAAAACTGCGTTTGGTCGCTTCCAGCGCCTCTAATGATGACATTGTCTGTTTTAATGTCGACAGCTCCAGTAAAGGTGTAGGATCCAGGAGGAAAGTAAAAAATAGTTGGCGTAGTGGCGTTGTCGATAAGATCACTCAGTAATCCAGACGCATCTGCAATACCTGGGAAGATACCTTCGTTTGTTACATCCACGATGGTCCAGCCACCGGGGTCGTCCCATTCGATGGGCGCCCACCCACTTTCAGGAAACCGATCGGCCGGCAAACTACCTAAATCGACAGTGCTAGAGAGAGAGTATGTCTTATTTTGAGCTAAGAGAGGATTATTTACCTGCATAAACAGCAGGATACACATACATAAAGAGAATGATAGTCTCATAAATCAGGGAGACGTTTAGTGAGGAGAATCAAAGATGAGACAGCGAAATAAGAGATGGGGGATGCAGAGGATTAAGTCAAATCGCGTGCCAGAAATGAGTTTTTGGTGGAGAACCGTGGTGCTGCAACATAAAAAGATTGACCGAACTATAACAGGCTCCTTTACTCATCGAATGATTCCAGCCATCTGTTGGAAACGGCAATTGCAGAGAGTCTCAACATGTTATTAAGACGTTCTATTCTGATCGGGCTTCTTCTGATTTTCAGTCAGTCACTCGTTCTCGCTCAATCAATCACTCCACTCAGCGACCGTGTGGGCCCGGTCATCACACCAAACGAACGCGAGTATTTTAATCTATTTCATCGTTTTCCAGACTTCAAGCAAGCTTCTTTTACTTCAACAAGTGATGACAGCTTATTTGTACTTGAAATTATTTCAAGTGTTAACGGTAACGACATCATTCAGACAGACACCTTGGAAGCAAAGGTCTTTTATGAACTATCCAGATATGTAACACAATTTGAACGACTGTATGATAAAACCAGACAGGTAAAATGGGGATACATTATACCCTATGCGGGAGCCAAACGCTGGAATCGAAAGCGTGCAAAGGCGTTTGTACAATTACTGGATGGCAATAAATACGAGGGTCAGCTCGTCTTTATCGATAATCAGCAGATGATGCTATACCCTGGCAAACAAAAGGTACCCTACCTTCCCCAAGGGAATCTGCTTGTTATTGACCCAGCCTCTATAGAAACCGTAAAGGTCCGCTATGGCCTGGCTCAGGCGATTCTATATGGAATCAATGATATTCTCTTCTATTCCAGAACACTTTACATATTTGGTAATCAGGATCGGTACCAAAAACAGGTAGTGCCTTCATTGATAGGACAATCTGTTTTTTCTAACGCATACCCTCCTGAGCTAGATGATGCGAGAGCCACTCCACCTGTAGCGCTGCTTCGCCCTCCCCTACCAGCAGAAGAGCTCTATCTCAAACGGATAGACCGCCAATGGACCCTGAAGATAAACGCCATCACTCAGCTCTCCAGATCTGCTCAACCGGTCCCATTCTCCAGTTTTGAGGAGGACGCAGGTGAGTACAGTGTTCAGCTGACAAACTTGACCCTCCAGGTGTCTCTACAGAAGAACATTTCAAAGCGCTTGGCACTAGGGGGAGTACTCATATACAACCCTTCGTTCGACGTATCCCCTATCGATTATTTTATTCCAGACTCTAACATCCCCCTCCCTGCTGCGCAAAGGGAGTCAAGCCGTATCCAAATTTCCGGTATTACATTCACACCAACGGTATCTTTTAAACTGGCCGTTACGGATAAAAGAAGGTATGCCTTAGAAAGAGAGATTGCCTTGCTGGATCGTTTTGAAATCGGCTTAACAGTAGGGCCTACCTTGTCGGCTTTTACCTATAATGCGAGTATCAGCCCAAGGGAACTTGGATTCCTATATACAGGCTTCCTCGTCCAGGTACACTCGTTTTCCTGGGATCATTTTATCGTTGGAGGGCTTGGGCAGATTGACCTGTATTTCTACCCAAGAGAAAACTTCTCGGTAGGCCTGACGGGCGAATACCTGGCTATTCCTTTCAAGAGCGTAGATCTTGCGACATTTGACAACCCTCTTCAAGAAGGTGTCAACTTTGAACCCAGATCGTTTGCGGCTTCTTCCACACTACTCGAACAATTCAGTCTAAATGTGGGCTTTAGGATTCATTTTTAAGCTCAAAACGGCAATAGCTGCAAACAAGAAATAGAGAAAGCGCATCTCCGAAGAAATGCGCCTTCTCTTATATCACTTTTAAAGCCAGTTGCTTGATCATTGTCAAGCACAATCCGTTCAGATCATTAAGCAACGGATAACGCCGGCGCTGCAGGGAAATCAACAACGGTATCAGCAATGTTGTTTAAGTAGTTGTTGTACGTATTAACAGCAACAAAGCCGATAAGCTCAACAAGTGCAGCTTTGTCATAACCTGCTCCAAGGAAGGCTTCTATTTTGGCCGCTTCTGGCCGGCCGCGTGTAACCGTGATGGATGTCGCAAGATCAATAAGAGCGCGTAGCTTATCGTCTCCAATTGAAAGGGTACGTAGTTCAATTCTTCTTTTTACTCATTGCCGCCTTCTTATTCATCTTCAAGATGAAAATCAATCTTAGGGAACGGATTTGAGTTTCCGTCTCTATTAATGGCTTGATTGACGCAAAAGGAGAGGAGTTGCAAAAAAGGATGCACTAATAATCTATGGCAAATTTGTATAGACGCGCTGTATCTTCCAGCAAACTAACCAGCGCCCACTGTGAACACCCGAAACCTCTGGCTCTTTTCGATCCTTCTCAGCCTTATCCTCTGTGGATTGGGCCTGGGAGAATTGATGATTCGCAGACAGACGGGAGCTAGTTTTTATTTGCTCAACAAATCACTCGCCTGTACGGCTATTCTCATGATCACACTCTCCTATGTGATCAGCGCCGTGCATGCTTTTTGGGATATCCCAAATAAATTTCTTTTGTACAGAAGGTATACAGGACTGGTAGGCTATGGGTATGCGGTTCTCCACATCATCGCATCACTCTTTGTAAAAGACCCAAAGGCTCCCTTAACAAACAAATTCCCGTTCCCCGACTACTTTATCGACCATCCGATTGCCTTCCTCTCTGCGTTAGCAGGATTTGGATTGTTTAGTTATGCTTTTTTTCTCTCCATCGCACCCCACCGCCACAATGGGACCCCGCAGAAAGCACGAGCCTGGCGCAAAAAACTCCGGTATGGGTACGCCGGCGTACTGCTTATATGCATTCATTTAGTCTCCCTCAAACTGGAGGGATGGATAACCTGGTTAACCACCCTCTCCCCCACACTCCCCCCACTCAGCCTTATTGCAGCCTCCACCCTAACCTGCCTCATCCTCCTAAAAATTCTCCAGCTCAGAAAAGAGAAACGCGTATTTGAGACAATCAAATGATGCATTTGATTGGTTTATTGCTTCGCAATCAGTTAGATGGGCATACCCATCTGCGTGTCTGGTTTCTAGTTTCTGGTTGACAGAGTTTTAGCCCACCAGAAACTAGAAACATCCCTTAGCTCAGCTTCCAGCCATCAAACGAAGCGCCTCCACCGAACCAAGCAGTTCCTTGATAAACACATCCTGTGTCTCTTGTATCTCGTTCTGAGAATCAGCGGCAACCTTACCTGCGGGGCAACTGTCGCAGTAGTACCTGTTGTTCAAGAATGTATCAGCTCCCTCCAGACTACGGGATGCAGCGTATTGGATTTCTCCTTCGGACCAGTAGCCTTCCAACCTTTTCAAGGACTCTATCATCAGTGCGGCCTCTGGGCTTCTGTATTCAGCCAACATCGTCGTATACGCTGCAATCGCTTCACGTTGAGCATCATTTAGATCGCCCAATGAACGGGCTGCTTTTAGCATAAATACGGCGGCTCTTTGCCGTCGAATGTAATCAGGCAGTTGAGAGGATTCGGATAAGAGTTGTTGCATGCCTTTGTGTGCTGCATCCCAGGATGGAGCAGTACGGATGAGCTCTGTCATTTTCATCTGATCATCGATGGAGTGTTCTACAATGAACTTGCGTTCTTCTTCTGAGACCTTTTCCCCTGTAAAAGCGGCTGGAGTCAAGACGTTAGCCGAGAACTCAGTCAGCAACGGCTGGGAGTCTGCCTCTGCTTCTGAAAGGGATGAGGTGGTATCTTCGCAACCCATAAAGAGCGCAAGAATCACGATAAAAGCGGATAGAAATGGTTTGGTAGTCATAAGTTTAAACGGTTCTGATTTAGTTGGTTGTACTCAATAGCCGCTACAGATATAGGACGTTGCATCGCCACCCAGTGCCCCGTTGGTCACGAAGCCGTCGTCACAGGCGGCTGTCCAGTAGGTCGTATTCATTGAAGAGTAATAGGTCGCACGAATACTGCAACCACCGTCATTCGAAAAACATGTAGGAAGCAACGAAAACCCACTTCCTAAGAAAATAAAAAGGGCAAAATATGCTCGCATGATGAATCACCTAGTCAGAATTATAAAACATGGTCAGGATGAAGAAAACAACATGTTCGCCTGGATCCAGTGCGAAGCTGTACTAGCTCATTGAGTTGCTATTAAAGACACATTGAGGGGCTGAAGCATACCCTCTCTGCAGATGTTGTAACAGCTTCGTTACATTGCCCTTCTTTTGAATACCTCTTGCCGAATACCTTGTTTCTTTCTAAACTTAACCGCACCCTTTCATAAAGCCCCTTGTTGTATGCCTACCACTGCCCGTTCCAACACCTTCCTCTTTATTCTTGCCCTCGTGCTCATGACCAGCTCTCTATTGCCCGGCTGCTCATCGGATACCCCTTCACTCACCACTGCACCCGCTGATATCACACGAACCTGGGTAGGGCCCGACTTCTGGGCAAACCGATTGCAAGACTGGCAGGTCACCAATGGGCGCATAGAAACTACCGAACAGGCCATCGGACGGCCCCTTCGCACCCTCCATCTGCTCACCCAACGAGCAGGCACAGAGGAGGGTACCCTATCCATGCGTGTTGAAACGGGTTGGCTGGATTCAAACTCTCCCTCAGCTGAAGCAAACGTAGGCTTCCTCATCGGCGCAGGGAGGATGTTGGACTATCGCGCAGCGGCCCTTATTCACCACAGTGCAGGACCCGGAGCAGGATGGTTCGCAGGAATGGATCGAGCCGGCAATTTGTTTGTCCGGGACTTGAACAATGCGGACTCCAGTATTGCAACCATGCAGGGTAATTCACCGCTCCAGGAAAGCACAATCCTTCGTTTGGAAGTTTCTCGTGACTCAGACGGTTATAGGCTCAACCTAACCCGAGAAACGCCTGGAGCGCCTGAAACAGAGCAAACACTCGGCTTTGGCGGACAGTCCTCTGAATCGATCGAGGGCAATGTCGCACTTGTAGCCAGCCATGACCGCGCATGGTTTAAAGACTGGTCGGTATCCGGCACCCGCATGATCGACCATGCAGATCGGCATGCTGGACCGGTACTCGGTACACAGTATACCTTGCACGAACAAGTGCTCAAGATGACCGCACAGTTAATGCCGATAGGTGAAGGTGACAATCAGGACGTCCGTCTCGAAATCAATACAAATGGACAATGGGAAGAAGCCGCTTCGGTACAAGTAATCGCTCCGGGCTACACAGCTCCATTTCGTGTTGAAGGCTGGAACGATACGCAGGACATCCCCTACCGGGTCGCCTATGACTTGAAGGTAGACGGTAATGCAACCCGGACCTATTACTGGGAGGGAACGGTCCGCAAAGATCCCGTCGAGAAAGAAGTCGTTTCTGTTGCTGGTTTTACAGGCAATCATAATACAGGCCGCGGTGTTGAAGGCGGCAACTTCCGATGGATCGATCGTGTCTGGTTTCCGCACACGGATATCATCGACCACATTGGCACGCAAGATGTCGATGTGCTCTTCTTTTCGGGTGACCAGGTATATGAAGGTGCCAGCCCTACTTTCCCTGACCGCGAAAATGCCCACCTCGATTATCTATATAAATGGTACCTGTGGTCTTGGGCCTTCCGAGATGTCACGAAGGATCGCCCGACCATCACTATCCCTGATGATCATGACGTCTACCAGGGCAACATCTGGGGAGCAGGCGGTCCGCCAACCGACAAAGATGACAAAGGGGGCTATGTGATGCCGGCTGAGTGGGTCAAAATGATCGAACGCACCCAGACCAGCCACCTTCCAGATCCCTATGACCCCACCCCGATTCAACAAGGGATCGGCGTTTATTATACAAACATGAATTATGGTCGAGTTGGGATTGCGATTATTGAGGACCGCAAGTTTAAGTCGGGCTGCAACGGGCTCGTCCCAGGCAAAGAAGGCCGGCCCGACCATTTCCCCAGTCCGGACTTTGATCCCTCGATCGTCGATCTTCCCGGACTCACTCTGCTGGGTGACCGGCAACTCACTTTCTTAGAAGACTGGGCTTCGAACTGGCGCGGGCACGACATGAAGCTGGTTGTATCTCAAACGGTATTCGCCAACATGGCCACTCATCACGGCCCCAACCTGATGCGCCTCTATGGCGACCTAGACTCCAATGGATGGCCAAAAAAAGGACGAGATAAGGCGGTTGCTTCCATTCGGAAAGGGTATGCCTTTATGCTGCAAGGCGATCAGCACCTCTCTACGATCGTCCACCATGGAGTCGATGGTCCTAACGACGCCGGCTACTCGTTCTGCGTCCCCTCCATCGCCAACTTCTACCCTCGCGCCTGGATGCCTGAAGCAGAAGGCAATAACCGCCCAGATGGCGCCCCATCGAATATGGGCGAGCATCAGGATGCGTTCGGCAACTACGTCACTGTCTATGCCCACACAAACCCGACGGCACTCACAGGCGAATCGACAGGTATTGCTCCCCTCGCCTTACATGACAAAATGCCTGGTTACGGCATCGCCCGATTCAACAAAACCGACCGCACCATCACGATGGAAAACTGGCCCCGCCATACCAAGGCAACGGGTTCGCAATACCCGGGCTGGCCAAAAACTATCGCAATGGAAGACAACTATGGCCGGCAGGCAATGGGCTACCTCCCGACGCTGAACTTCTCAGGGATAACTAATCCCGTAGTGCAGGTGATTAACGAAGCCAATCAGGAGATCATTTACACGATTCGGATCAATGGTACGTCGTTTACACCAAAGGTATTTGCCAATGGCACCTATTCGGTTAGGGCGGGTGATCAGGACTCGGATAATATGCAGGAGTTCACAGGGTTGGCTCCTGGGACGGAGGACGCTATTGAGGTTGCCTTTTAGATTTAGTGTAAAGTCAGCTCAAAGTCGGTCTTCCCGTACTTGATACGGGATCCATGCAACGTACAGATATAATGAATCGGTTATTATTTCATTCAATCCTTGCATGGATCCCTGGTCGGAGCCAGGGAAGACCGGATAAATAAGTGCTCACTCTCTGCACTATCCTATGCATATGTCTTTATTAATGAATGGTATATGTCACTTGTCCTTGACGCCAATTTGATCAAGTCAGGGAAGACCTGTTAATTAGATTGCCAAGGCAGCACTAGACGCATAGATTCCCAGCTACTCCATCACCTTCAACACAGCCTCCTGTATGACCTGAACCTCTGCCTCAGACAAGTCACTCAGTTGCGTTTTTTTCTCTGAGAGCTTGCCCCCTCTCAATATCTCAAAGCCAGATAGCAATCCAGGCATTGCCTCCTGAGGAGTTGAAAAAATAGAAGCAAATACCGTCATCGCTGCCAAATAGGAGCCTGCTACTGAAGGATGTGACCCATCTTCTTGATACAATTCGATGGAAGAATCATCCCTGACGATATCCCATACCAACCCTACTGGCGCCAGTACGCCTCCCTGCTTTTCTGCCATATATGTATAGGCCTTTGTCAGGTATTTCTGCTGATCCGGCAGATTCTTACGGGACCATGTCATATAAAATACGGTCTTTGCACCACTGGCCCTGATCTCCTTATCTAGCAGTTCTGCATATTTATAGAATTGGTTCGGACTGTCCGGGTCCGTCAAGTCATCCGAACCCAACATGCTTTGCCCCTGCAGCACTACGTAGTCCCATGAACTGGATTTCAGCTCTTCGACGACCAATCCTACCTCCCAATGCTTCTCCATCGTTGCCCCGCCACCACCTAGAAATCTCGTCTCAATCGTATGCCCAGGCATCATATGCTCTACCATCGCCGCAAACAATTGGGGCATACTGTTGAAATACGTGTAGCTGTTGCCAACAAAAAGAACACGGTGTTCCTCTTGCTGTGCATCGGCTGCGCGAGGGATACCGATGCACAACAAAAGAACAAATAAACCGATGTACGTGAACTTGCCTTTACGCATGTATGGTACTCTGAATTTTACTGGCGATCGAGACTCGTTGCAGCCGCATTCTAAGCCCCAGCCAGCATATTGTTGAAAAGATAAAAACAACACACCCGAACATCATCGCAATTAATGAAACCGCATATCCCTTTGCAAACATGGCTGGGCTCATATCGCCATAAATCTGCAATCCGCTATATAAACCGGAATAGTGAGAAAAGGCACCAATTGCAAAGACCAGCATCGCAACAATCATGATCTGGTTTATATCAACGGATCCATCAGGGTCTTTTCCAAACAACTTCACTCCATACCTGATCACAAGAACCAGATTGGCTAAAGTAAGAAGAAGCAAAACAGGCCCCCACGAACCCAATTGGCCAATAAAACTTAGCATATCAACTACCTCATTGAAAATGTAAAGCACACAACTTGACCTTGGTCTCAAGAACCCAAAGATCAAGCAACTGCTGGCAAGGTACGGAGCAGAAAGATTCTGTTTCACGAAAGTCGACAGACGGTCAGGCTACATCACCATATTGCAGTATCCAACAGTAGTTCACCTCTCCTACCTTATATTCGGCATAAACAATCAATCTGGGGTTATTCGTCGACAAAAACGCGGCAAAAACGAATATTCCATCTCAGGGCCTACAAAAAAGCAACGGTCAGGACTTCTCCTGACCGGCGGCCCAACCGCGAAGGGTTAGGGGGTGTATCATCTACAGTGGAAAACCTGGTTTAAATTGACAAGGTTCCGTATTAGTATCGATTTTCGCTACCAGGAATTAAGCGTGTCTACTATCTAGACGCAATCCCCCTCTAAACATACCTCCTCCCCCAACCTGAAACCTGAAACCTGAAACCTGAAACCAAATTACGTACCCCCGCCCTAACACGTGTCATAGGATCAAGGCTTTATACTTGGGGTACCGTAGGAATGGACATAGATGAACACGTTCAATTGGATAAGCTGGCCGAACGCCTCAAGCATTCGGATCAGGATGCGTATGCTGAAATTTTTCAATGCATGCATGAACCCTTGCTCCGCTATGTGTACAGAATTGCCAAGGACGAAGCCCTCGCCCTGGATGTCTTGCAAGACGTGTTTATGAAGCTGTGGGAAAAACGATTGGAGCTTGAAATCCAGGTATCTCTTAAAGCTTTACTCTACACCATGGTTCGCAACAGAGCCTTAAATATTAACCGCAAACGGTCCCGCATGATGTACGACACCGAGTTGGTCACGGAAAACTCGACAGAAGTCACGGAGAGCCTGGTTGAAAACGAATTACACACCGGGCAACTCAAAGCCTACTTTAAAACATGGGTCAAAGAGCTACCACCACGGCGAGCGGAAGCGTTCATCCTGAGCCGCTACCACGCTATGAGCAATCGAGAAATTGGAGAAGTCATGGGACTATCAAAAAGGACGGTGGATACCCACATCGTCCACGCACTTCGCCACCTGAAACGGCGATACGACCAATTAGGGGTAACCTGACATGAAAAAACCTGATACTGATAAACGACTTGAAGACGCGCTTTCGGATGTCGATCCGGAAGAAAAAGAGGCCCTACGCACCATGTGGCGCCTTTCGGCAGACGCGGATGAAGTCCCTAACATCCGTAGCGAGCAAGTCAATGCATTATGGCAAAACCTGGCCAACGTCGCCAGTAACCAAAACATTGCCAGTAACCAAGACATTGCCGGTAACCAACCTGCACCACCAACACAACCCTCATTCAACCAAGATCGGCAACCTATCCGCCGAGCCAAACGAACAGGAATCTCTCGCATTTGGGCCGGCTCGGCTTTAGGCGTGATGCTTCTCGTTGTAGGAATTGCGTTATGGCTCAGGCCTGTAGTCAAAACAGCGCCTTATGGCGAGCAAGCCTCGGTACACCTGCCCGACGGCTCTACCATTGAGTTGAACAGCGGCTCAACGATCACGTATCCTCGCTTTTTTTCTGGTACCCGCTCGATTTCATTGCACGGAGAAGCTTATTTTGACGTCACCGAATCGGACGTACCCTTTATTGTTGAAACCTTCAATGCCAACGTTCAGGTACTCGGCACCACGTTTAATGTGAAAGCATGGCCTTCGGGATGGCAACCCGAGTCTGTGGTGACGCTCACCTCTGGGTCCGTTCGCCTGTCACCAAGCACCCTTTCTGAAGAGCCCCTCGTGATGACCCCTGGACAAACCATCGCGGTGCGGCAAGAAGGGACTGAAATGATCGAATCCGACGCGGAAAAAAATGAGCATCTACTCGCCTGGCGCAAGGGCGAATTGGTCTTCAAGGACCAAAAGCTTATTTCTGTACTGGAGGAAATCGAGCGACGGTATGGCATTAACGTCGAACTGCGCGTGAATCAACTTGCAGAAAAGGGGGTTACCCTGGCTTATAGACCTGCTACCTCTGCTGAGAATGTACTGGAAAACCTGTGCCATGCACTCAATCTCCAGTACCGACCGATTTCAAATGGGTATGAGTTATTTGAAGAGTGATACTGTCTTAACTGCCCTCCTTGTAACGCTACGTGTTGTTGTTTTAACAATCGCTCTCTTTTTCACTTCCGTCATGGAGTGGGCTGGAAGAAATGCATATAGTCAAAATCGAGAACCCGGTTCGCCCTCTAGCGAGCAAACCTATACCTTTGTCCTCAACGGGATTCCGTTGTCGGACGCCCTTGATGTACTGATCGACGAGACGGACATCAACCTTTTCTATGAATCTGAAATGGTCGACGGCAAAACGACCTTTTGCGCTATCGAGAATCGCCTCATTGAAGATGTACTTCGGTGCATACTCCGGCGAACAGAGCTTGACTTTTACAGGCTTTCCTCGGGCATGTATGTCTTAATCGATCGCCCAAGAGCCGAGGCAAAATTTGGGGCACTTGCCGGCCTGGTACTGGACGCTCAGACGGGTGAGCCCTTGCCGGATGCATCGATCTTGTTGGCTTATGCAGAAACGGGAACGGCTACTAATAATGATGGACGATTCGCTCTAAGTCAACTCAACCCAGGATTACACCCAATCATTGTTACACACGTCGCCTACGAAGACTACTACGATTCCTTATACGTGGCTGCTGGCGAAGAGACGTCCATTCGCTTAGATCTGCAACCGAGGACGTTCATCTCTGCCCCAATCGTAATCGATGGCCTTCAAGAGCGGGTACCCTCTGAAAAACTGGTAACCCGCAGAATTGCTGCTGAAGAACTGATTCTAACCCCAAGCCATACGCCTTCTACTCATGAAGCATTAAACGATATTGTTGGTATTGGCGGTGGAGAAGCATTCTCGGATATCCATGTACAGGGAGGTGATTCGGGAGAACACCTGTACGCATTAGACGGAATCCCCATTTTTGTACCGATTCGCAATGGCGGTTTTTTTGGTGCGTTCAGTCCTTTTGCCCTCAGCCAGGTCACTGTTCATAAAGCAGGCTTCGACGCAACCGAGGGAAGTTACCTCGCCGGCGT
>JAHQVL010000326.1 GCA_019634345.1 Rhodothermaceae bacterium | reverse complement strand
TCCAGTAACATAGTGGATGGAAGACGTATTGTTTTTGGTGAGTTCATCTCACATATTACAACAATACATGTACCGATAACCTTTACGGCTTCCATCCACTATGTTTTCTTTTAAGCGCTCCCCTCTTCTCCTTCTTCTCATAGTTCTGTGCCTTCCTCAAACCACCTTTGCACAGGACATTCCATTGACTGAAAAACTTCAATTCGATTTTCCACCTCATCTCCTCAATACGTACGGCTGGGGTGGCGGCTCTCCTGAAACCATACACATTGACACCGTCGTCGTCCGAAGCGGAAAAGGATCCATCTTGATAGATCGGGATGACACCAATGGATTTACTGCAGTAAGTATGCGTATACCTCAAGATGTTGAAGGCGATCGTATACAGTTAAGAGGCTTTCTGCGAACAGAAGAGGTAACAGGCTTCGCAGGACTTTGGATGCGAGAAGATGGAAACGCAGGATCTGTGCAATTTGACAACATGCAAAACCAAGGTCTAAAGGGTACTACCGAGTGGAAAGAATACAGTATCACACTACCCAATGACGAGAACGGGAGAACCCTGGTTTTTGGCGTATTAATAGGCGGATCCGGTAAAGTATGGGCCGACGATCTTCAACTGCTTGTTGATGGAATGCCTTACGAAGAGGCCCCCAAAAGAGAAATCGTACTTACAATCCTCGACACAGACACAGAATTTGACGCTGGATCGGGAATAAATATCACAACCCTCAATTCTCAACAAACACAAAACCTGGCCGTCCTTGGAAAAGTATGGGGTTTCTTGAAATACCATCACCCAGAAATCGCTGCTGGCGCCTTTCATTGGGATTATGAGCTGTTTCGTATCCTCCCTTCCGTTCTGGATGCGGCTTCTTTTGAAGATCGAAATCAAGTTCTTGAAAACTGGTTACATCAAATTGGCCTCCCTGAATCCTGCGATCCTTGTGCTCAACCAGCCGAGGAGGTCCACCTGCATCCTGAACTCGATTGGTTGAACGATAATCAACTGTTAAGTGGCCCCGTTTCAAGCCAGTTACAAGCTGTTCACATAAATCGTTTTGCCGATGATGAGCATTTTTACATAGACTTTGTCCCAAACGTACGCAATCCCATTTTCAAGAATGAAGAACCGTATACCCAAATAACCGAGGACGACGCAGGAATGCGCATCCTCGCTCTCTTCAGAAAGTGGAATATGATCGAGTACTGGTTTCCATATCGGGATCTCATGGACGACGACTGGGATGATGTACTCGTCGAGTATCTACCTAAAATTGTAGCCGCCACAGACAGAGATACCTACCGCCTTGAGCTTCTCGCCTTTGTCTCTAAGATTAAAGATACCCATGTGAATCTCTGGAGGGAACTGGATGTAATGCCCCCAACAGGTGAATGTGCCTGGCCCCTGGGGCTCCGCTTTATCGAAAACAAGCTGACAGTCGTCTCACATAGAGGAGAGGCTTCGAGTGACGACACTGGATTAGAAATCGGAGATGTAATAGAGGCCATCGATGGGATACCGGTTACGAACCTGATCGAACAATGGGCTCCCTATTATAGTGCATCAAATCAACCGACCCGCCTTCGCAACATCTCCCGCTATATCACGCGCGGCCCATGCGAAGAAAGCACACTCTCAGTCAATAAAGATGGAAGAAAAACTGAAGTCAATATCACACGGCTTCAAAACATGGAACTGGCACGGGTACCTCATGATCGCCCTGGTGAAACCTTTCAGATGCTCTCTACAGAAGTTGCTTACCTCAAACTTTCCAGCATAAAGAATAATGACCTTAATGATTACATGGAGCAGGCAAGCGGTACAAAAGGACTCGTCATCGATATTCGAAACTATCCTTCAGAATTTGTAGTGTTTTCACTCGGTACTCGGTTAGTAGAAGAGGGCGTCCAATTCGCTCGCTTCACCAAAGGAGAGTTACATAACCCCGGCGCTTTTACCTGGACCGAACCGCTCTCTCTTTATCCATCAAGCAATAGATACACGGGTATAGTGACTGTACTGATTGACGAAGTTTCCCAAAGTCAATCTGAGTATACAACAATGGCCTTCCGGTCAGCACCTAATGTCACAGTGATCGGTAGTACTACGGCGGGAGCTGACGGCAACGTATCCAGGATCATACTGCCTGGAAATATTGGAAGCCTGATAAGCGGCATCGGTGTTTTTTATCCCGACAAAACACCTACCCAAAGAATCGGCATCGTACCGGACATCGAAGCCAAGCCCACTATTCAAGGCATTCGAGAAGGTCGAGACGAGGTTCTCGAAGTCGCAATTCGTCATATTTTAGGCGATACAGCGAACGATGCTACAATAATTGAGATGGCAAAACCCGATCGATGAGCCTCTTTGCGAGATTTCTGGTGTTAATGAATACACACGCTGTATTTCATTTGAAACGCCTCAAAAACAATGGAAATCGACGCAAAACTACACCCAACAATTGAAAAGCAAACAGTAAACAAACAACGCCTGGATCCTAAGATAGTCCGCAAGCTTTCAGTTCTTAAACCCTGGCTGTCTGTCAGTCATATAAGTATGGAATATATCTTCATTATTGGAGCTATCGTTCTTGCCAATATGTACTGGAATCCACTTGTTTATATCATCGCTGTCATGTGGATTGGCGCCCGACAACACGCCATCGCCATAATGATTCATGATGCGGCACACTATCGAATTCTCAAAAACAGAAAAGCCAACGACATCGTTGCCGAAACCTTCCTCGCATTCCCGCTCTTTGTAACCATGCGCGGATACCGCATGAGCCATCTGGCCCATCACCGGCACATGAATACCGAATACGACCCTGACTGGGTCAGCAAAGAAACACCCGACTGGGAATTCCCAAAGACGCGCTTCGAGTTGTTTTTTATGTTGGCTAAAATTACGCTCGGTGTAAACCTATTCTGGATGATTCGCCTCATCATCAAAGGGGGCCGCCCCGATGCAGCTGAGAACAAAAATATTTCTTCAGTCGGATTTGCCATCGGCCGCCTTGCCTACTATGTAATCCTCATTGGCACATTGACCTACTTCGGCTGGTGGATGCAGTATCTCCTCTACTGGATTGTGCCTATGATGACCTGGTTGCAGCTGATCCTTCGCCTCAGGAGCATCGCCGAACACTTTGGCATCGAGTATGACGACCGCGAATACACCGGTGCCCGCACTACCTATCCGAACCTGTTCGACCGCGTCTTTCTGGCTTCAAAAAATGTTTGGTACCACCTGGATCATCACCTGTATCCTAGTGTCCCCTTCTTTAACCTGCCACAACTGCACGAGGAGTTAAACAAGCTCCCTGCCTTTAAAGAACAAGCCCACATTACCCACGGATATTGGGGCGTCCTGCAAGAATGCAGCATGACGATAAAAGAAAAACAAGCTGCTCAAGCAATCTAAATTGTCATCTTTCAAGACGAACCAACCTGCTACACGGCATCCGAGAGGCGCGGATGTCGTGTAGTTTTTCTGTCTAATGGCACCAGGCTTTTTTGGGGTCTCGTTGCTCAAGCAATTCATACGAGTTTTCAAGGTGATCAATCTTCATGAGCGTATAGTATTTTTCTTTCCCCGGACCATGACCAAAAAGAATATATACATGCTTGTCAATTTCTGGATTGTAGTAAAGAGTTGCTGTCCGTTTTCTCGAACCCGAAATCCAGTCCTGCAGCCGGCTATGCATCGCATTCAGTATTTCTTGATACTGATCCGGTTGAAATTGAATCACACTCTCAATGGTGTGATTGCCATGCTTCACGCTCAGCGACAATTGAAACATCAACATATCCGCAATCCAGGTCCCGTCAAAATGCCCCTCTGAATAACTGTACTTCTCAACGGCTTCAGGTCCAATAAATTCATTGATAGGCTTGAGCTGAACATTTCCAAGAACCTGAACGTGAGCACTATCTGAAGAGTAAATTGTCATGCATTGTGTTGGACCTTCAGGGACATGTGCTTGCTGACGGTACCCTTGAGGGGCACCATCCCAGGGATTGGGCCACGGCTCTAGATATAGCCCTGCACAGGACAAACCATCTGAATCATGCATGGGCATAGAAACCCCTTCAAGGCCGGCAGGGATAAAATCTCCCAATGACACCAATACAGGAGGGCTGCTTTGATTACCATTTCCTCCAAAAGGAACCGTGTACGACCATAACAATTCGCTGTCGCTCAAACACTCTCCTTGCAATGCGTAGCAATACGGGGCATCTACATAACCCTGATACGTTTTCCCCTCATAAACAAAAACAGCTTCCTGCCCTGTTTTAACGAATTCGTTGGAGGCCTCCCCATCACTGAGCGGGCTAAAATCACTTACAAAGTCACGCGAACCAGGCTGCCTTTCAATCCCTTCACAATGCAATCCAGGATCAATTAAGTCAAAAGAGCCAATACCAAGAAGCGCGTTTTTTGCCTGATTCGTCTGGGCAATTATTGGCCATGAAAAAGGAAGAAGACTTACTAGAAGAGCGGGTAAGAAGCGTGTCATAATGCATCATTAGAAATGATTCTATATAAATGCATCGTTCCTCTCTGCCAATTTTACCGAAACACACCTCATCAATGACCTTTAACGACGCAGCTCAATTTCGCGGCTTCTACTTGCAAATCGGTTTGTTTCAAAAAAGCGCCAAGAAACAAACCCAACGTCTCGCCTCATTGTATAAAAAACCCTGGAACAGGATGCAAAAAAACATACAACAGATACGTCCTCTTCGACATCAAATGGAGCATCATCGGGATATATCCATGGAAGTGGAGGAGACTGCTGGGTGGCTACACTGATTTCATCAGGAGGCTGATTTGTGAAACCGGGAATCGTGAGAACACTATCCAGCGTGGCTGTAAATGTTCGTTCCCACTGGGCTGGAGACGTCGAATCAGGTACGCCTTCCTCTAAGTATTCGATATAGTTTTCGCCTTCAAAGGATTCGTGCATCATAAGCTGAATCGCGCCACATCGCTCCGTACGGGATACAATCTCCCAGGTCATAACTCCTCGTATACCCTCAGCTTTTGTGTCAAAATTAAACCTAGACCTTTCCAGGTAATCATATTCCCACATTCTGCCGACATCGGTAGGAAAGTAGCTAGCTTCGTTTTTCCCGGGCCCTGCTCTACACACCTCTTCTGTAACAGACTCTACGCTGAATGAATCACAGGAAGTCACAAATATGAGAACCAGGAATAACCCAAGACAAAAAAAGCGTACCATGGAAGAGAAGCAACATTTCCAAGAAATTCTATTTATAAAATACGACACTCACCGCACAAGGTTTTCCTGATCACTATAAATTAAAACCGCCCAATGCCTCAAAAGAAAACCTGGCTCACTCGCCTTGCAACAGACAATGACAGCGAACCCCTGCTAGAAATGGTCAAGGCGCTCCTCATAGATCTAGGAGATGGCACGGAGAATTTTGACGAAGATCGTTTTTTACATGATGCATTCGGTCCCGACCCGCAATTCAGGGTGCTGGTCGCTTCAAATCCAGATGGCGAGTTGTTCGGGTATGCACTCTTTCATGACTCATACGAACCAGCGTATGCTGCTAGAGGCGTCTACCTGGCTGATTTATTTGTAAAAGATCAAGCACGAGGCTCGGGCCTTGGCAAGCAACTCATAGCGGCTGTAGCTAAAGATGCAAAGGACCGGGGGAGATCGTTTATCTGGCTGGTATCGCCAAAAGAAGAAAACCAAAATTTCTATGATAAGACAATGACGGTCAGAGTGGATCTTACTGCATACGCTCTCACCTCAGAAGACTTTGAGGCCTTTGCCGCTTCTGTAGGCTAATTATTCTCTGGCATCCTTCCCGAAGACCAGTACATGCCCGCTCTCGGATCTGTTATTTGGAATTCTCTCATACGAGCCTATTAGGGGTTACGCGGTTCCCCGCCGTCTACTCTAGAGCCAATACAGGCGGCTTTCGATGACTCGTGCCTTGTTCATAGGCATAAGCCACCCGAATCAATACAGGCTCGTCGAACATCCGGCCTAGAATCTGGAGGCCCGCTGGAAGATTGCCTGATGAATATCCCATGGGCACAGTAAACGCAGGCTGTCCTGTATGCGGGGCAATAATTTGTGAGTTATCGCCTTTGTATCCCTCCATAAAGTCATCAAGCAATGAGGGAGGATAATTCCAACTGGGATAAATTACGGCATCAACACCCGCGGCATCCATTGCAGATTCAATAGCTTCCCGAAATGCAATGCGGCGCTGATCCGTAAACGGTCCCAGGCACTCCTTGGACTGAGGCTGTCCAACTTGTTCAGCAAAATAATCCAATCCAGACCCAACAAATTCAGAGAATCCTCCATAGGCGATGATATCATCAACGGTTTTTAAGGAATCCCACTTAACATACTCAGCAAGATAATTTGCTATATCCTTCGGAAATTCAGGACACCATTGGTCCTCGCTCAACGCCTGAAAGTCAGGCACAACAAAAGGATCAACCACGTCGGCTCCTAGCGATTCCATATCCCCAATCGCACGGGAGAGCAGGCTGTCTATTTCAGGATGGATGTCCTCGGTTAACACCCGCAAAACCCCTATTCGGGCACCTGACAATCCATTGGCATCAAGAAACTGTTGATACCCTTCCGGCACCTTCCCTTCGCTGTTCTGAGTCACAGGATCGGCAGGATCGTAACCTGCAATAACCTCCAATACCCTGGTAGCATCCTCAACCGTTCGGCACATGGGTCCACCAACATCATTGCGCAAGTACAATGGCACGATTCCCTCTCGGCTCGTTAATCCCAATGTTGACCGAAAACCCACCAGCGCATTATGGGACGAAGGTCCACGAATGGAATTGCCTGTGTCGGTGCCCAGCCCAATCGTTCCAAAGTTCGCTGCAACGCCGGCTCCCGTCCCTCCACTGGATCCCGCCGGCACGTGCTCCAGGTTATACGGGTTGCGTGTTGTACCTGCAATTGAGCTTTCTGTATGGCGGGGACTGAAGGCCCATTCTGCCATATTCGATTTCCCGAGGATAACCACGCCCGCTTCCTTCAACTTCCTTACCTGATAAGCATCCATATCAGGCTCGAATCCTTTTAATGAAACCGAACCAGCAGCGGTTTGCAGGCCGATGGTGTTGTAATTGTCTTTGACAATCAACGGTATACCATGCAA
Organism: Rhodothermaceae bacterium; assembly: GCA_019634345.1. Taxonomy (GTDB): domain Bacteria; phylum Bacteroidota; class Rhodothermia; order Rhodothermales; family JAHQVL01; genus JAHQVL01. Next base: position 3,089 of record JAHQVL010000326.1, on the reverse strand, counting down.
GGGACGCATCACACCCGATTCCCTATACTCCTGATCAAGCAATCGCGCCTCTTCGATGGCTGAGGGATTCATCAACACCATCGCATTGAGCCCAGTGGGTTGATCGAAAGCCTCAATGCGATCGATATAGGACTGCGTCAGTTGTTCTGCTGTATAGAGGCCACTGCGATAGGCGTCATGGATCTGAGCGATCGTACGTTCTTCTAGATCGATCACAGGAGGAGCGGACTCATCCGTACATGAACCAAGGACAACAAGCAGTACTAGTAGAAGGAATTGCCTCATGATTATTTTCTCTCGACATCAACAAAATAAGCCCCAAACTCTTCTCCTGACTCATTAGTGAGCCAGGTTTGAAGCATCAAGGGTCCTGCTTCTAGCTCAACATCAAAGGCTGCCTCTGTACTGGTAGGATCTATATCCATCTGCTCCTCAGTTTCACCAACTTGCAACCTGGCACTCGTCACTCCCATAGATTCATCGGTTTGGTCAGGCCACCTGTATAGGGTAATGGTATAAGAACCTGCCTGTTCGATTTCTAGTGCCCACGCTCCGTTTGCTACCAAACCGGATTCTACATGGCGCTGGTGCCACGGGACGGGGTCGTTATCCGTATGCCAGTCGTGGCTCATAAGTTGAACAGGGTTTTCAGCGGTATTGCCTGCATGAATCCGCACATAGTCGTCAAACACAGGAGTTAAGCTGCCCCACCATTGATCATAGGCCCCCTGCAATTCACTCACTTTTTCCGGGTTGGCATCGGCAACATCATTTTCCTGCCCTGGATCTTCCTTGATGTCATACAACTCCGTCTGGTTCACAAGCCGCCATTGCTCCGTCATTACCGATGATTTTCGCCACTTCTCTGGGTTCTCCACGCGTTGTGAGTGGACGAACAGGGTGCGATCGCGGAGCACATTGTCATCCCCTTCAATCGCCGGCCTCAATGAGGTACCGTCTACAGGGCGATCACTTTCAAGATTGAGATCCAGTAAATCGGCAAGAGTAGGCACCAGATCGATATGAGCAGCGAGTTGATCAACATCTCGTCCTCCATCCAGGTTACCACCGGGCCAGTGCATAAAGAAAGGAACGCGGTGCCCGCCCTCATACTCAGATCCTTTTTTACCCCGCATGCCGGCATTATACCCAGGCCACTCTCCGTCCTCCACATCTCGATATTCTCCTGCAGCCGTGCCATTATCTGACATATAAATGAGGATCGTGTTGTCCGCCAACCCCTGGAAGTAGAGCGTCTCGCGCAATTGTCCTAGATTATCATCAATATTTGTAATCATCCCATAAAAATTATCCATGGGATTTGTTACACCTTGTTCTGTGTACGGGCTCGAATAGGACTCGTCGACAAGAAAAGGGCCGTGGGGAGCGTTGGTTGAGATATAAAGGAAAAAAGGCTCCCCTTTATTCTTCTCGATAAAGGAAGTCGCCTCCCTAAACCACACATCGGTACAATAGCCTTCAAAGGGCTCAGGTTCTTCTCCGCGCCAATAGGTGTCGTCGAAATAATCATTGCCCCAGTAATCCGGCCCCTGACCTACGCCGCCGCCTTTGTGCCATACCACCTCATCAAACCCCTGATCCTGTGGACGCGTCGGATAGTTGTCCCCAAGATGCCACTTACCAACCATCCCCGTTCTATACCCATTATCCTGAAACACTTCAGCCAACGTCTTTTCATCAGGATTCATCAGCGATCGCCCCATGATGGTATGCCACACACCGGTACGGGTTGAATACCGCCCAGTCATCAGCGCAGAGCGTGTTGGGGAGCACGTCGGGTCAACATGAAAATTAGTCAACCGGACGCTTTCTGCATGCAGCTCATCCAGGTTGGGCGTCTGAATCATCTCATTGCCATGCGCTCCAATATCATTGTACCCCTGGTCATCCGTGATAATGAGAATTACGTTGGGCCTTGTAGGCTCCGGTTCTTCTGCAGGTTGGCAGCCGGGAGCTATGCAAATACAAAGAAGGCCAATAAAAAGGTAGGTGTATGATTTCATGGGGTTGTGGGCAACCAAATTAATCCATTCGGATTCATTTGGTTGGTTTCTTGTTTCTCGTTTCTGGTTTCATGTTATGTGGATCTAAAAAAGAGAAACAAGAAACAAGAAACAAGAAACGGAGATGGGTATACCCATCTACTTCCACCGCCTCCTATTCCTCTGACCTCTCTCATCGATCGCATCAGCCACCATATCCCAGGTAGATTGCATAACATCCTCCTGCTCATAATACAAATTAATGACAGCCTCTGAGACCCGGTTGTAAGCAGTTAAGTACGTGACTTGCCATGTATTGACTACACTTCCTGTAATCCGCTCCTTCTCAACCCCAAACTGCTCCAACAAGATATCCGCATGGACCTTATTAGGATTCCATGTTTCGCCGTCGTGTGTTTCCCAAAACACAACTCCACCATAATACAATATTCTGAGTTTCCCTTGCTGAATATCCCGTACAGCATCATCGAGTCCCATTTGGTATGTTTTATCAAGTGCTTCTGGGTATCCTGCTTTTTTTGCATCTCGGTCTAGAACGGATTCCCATAAGTCCTGTTGCTCATCCGTGCAGTTATCACACGAGCGCTCCCCTAAATCGATTCTCGCATTTTGCACAGAAACCGTGTCTAGAACGACAGAAACAAGACTATCGAGCGTTGCTTGCTCTGTAAACGAGAACGTTTTTGGTTGAAACTGTGCCTGCCGCCAATCGCCGCATCCTATCAATAGAACCACACAAAGGAAGCCATATAAGAGTACCCGGGTTGTCATTTATGCGCCTCTTTTCCTTTTGCAGCAAGAACGCTCTCCATCTTCTTCTGCATGCTTGACCTATCAGAGATTTGCCCCTCTGGGAATTCAAGACTCATAAAATCAAACAACTCTCTATTAGGCACTGATCCCTTTCTTCCTCGCTGAAGAAAGCGCCCTTTAATGAACCCTTCAGCAACCACTCGGCCCTTGTGCACAAACTGCTGAGCGATGTAAAAATCCTTTTCATCCCAGGACTCAATCTTCGTCACCAGGTCAAACGATTGAAATAGCTGCAAAGACTTCCTAAACCGG
>JAHQVL010000325.1 GCA_019634345.1 Rhodothermaceae bacterium | reverse complement strand
GCTGGTCTCACAGATGAAGTGATCGAACAGGCAATAGGTACATTGCCTGAAAGTGCGTTTCACGTAAGCGGGGCATCCATTATTGAAAACCTTAAGCTTCGCCGTGATCAATTGCAGGCTGTTGCTGAGGAATACTACTTGATGCTTGCCGATAAAGCTGACGTAGTAGGCAGCAATGAAAACGAAGAATTCTGGATACGCAGGCTCGATGATGAACGAACAGAAGTGCGAGTGTATAAACTGAGTGCGATTGGCGTTCCAGAGCGAGAATTATTTCGCCGTGTATTTGTTAGTTCTGAAACGCGTGAGATTCATTTATACGGCTTGGATGGCGTCGATCGGTTTGTATTTGACGGCCTGGGGGGGAATAAAATTATTGTTCGCGCTGTGGGTGGATATGGCATCGATACGTACACTGACACTGGCTTTGGAACGAATCGAACGGTGGTATATGATACTCCCGGTGCAAATATACTGAATACTCAGCCAGCAACCCGTGTGCGACTCAATACGGACCCTAAAGCTAATATATATACGTCGAGGCGGTTTGGCCGTGGGCCTGTCTTACCCGCGTTTGGATACCGCTTAAATTCTGAAGATGGGATTTTTCTTGGTACGGGTTTAACCATTACAAACAAAGGGTTTTTGCAACCGCCCTTCAAGAGCAAGCACACCCTTCTCTTTCGGCAGTCCTTATTTACAAGAGCATATATCCTTTCGTATGACGGCCAATACCCATCCCTTGCTGGTTTGTGGGGCGGAGCTATCCACGTCAATTTCCTGGATAACAACAACATCCGTAATTTTTATGGATTCGGAAATGAGTCGGATGGATCGGATGAAAATCGCCAACGATTTCGAGCGTTGTATTCTCAGTTTACCTTAGAGGCGATGCTAAGCCGCCGCTTTACCTTTTTTAGGTCGGTGGACTTAACTGCTCGGCTAGAGTATACCAATGTAAACCCGTTGCCTGGAGGGCCTTTCCCTGGTACTGATGAGACTGGTTTTTTGGTCAGGGATTTTCAGGACAAAATGTTTGCGGGGGTTCGTGCAGCCTTTAATGTCGACGGCACGGATACGTTGACGGTGACCCGTTCGGGAGCGAGGTGGCTCAATAGCGTCAGTTTTCATCAGGGGATTTACAATACTGATAAACGGTTCTTGACCCTATCGAGTGAATTTAGCTACTTCTATCCCATTGTAGCTTCTGGTGACCTGGCCTTTGCGTTCCGTGTTGGTGCAAACAGGCACTTCGGAGAGTTTGAGTTTTATCAGGCAAACTTCATCAGTGGAAGAAGAACGGTACGTGGCTATGTAAAAAACCGATTTGCCGGCCATAGTAATTTTTACAATAATCTCGAGCTGAGAGCCCGCCTATTCGATGTGAACGCATACATAGTTACGTCTGAAGTTGGTGTGCTTGGCTTCTTTGACCATGGGAGGGTTTGGGCAGAAGGTGAAGAGAGCCAACGATGGCATGCTGGGTATGGTGGAGGCGTATGGGTCATTCCCTTTGGCGGCATTGTTATCAATGCGACATACGGCGTCTCACGAGAGGGCCCCTTGCTCGATTTCTTTTTGAGATTCTTATTTTGACCCTTACTTCCCCAAACCCACAACGAATTCTATGAATGCTGAATGGTTTAAAATTTCTCTGGCCGAGTGGTCTCTGCACCGTTCTATTTTTGGTGGCACTATCGACCCGTTGGACTTTCCAGTTGTAGCACGGCAGACATATGATATTGGTGCCGTTGAGTACGTAAACTCATGTATTTTGCCTTTTGACTCATACGTCAAGGCGCTGAAAAAACGTGCTGAAGGAGAAGGTGTCGAAAGCTTGCTGATTATGGTTGACGAGGCCGGCCGGCTGGGAGATGTGAATGCTGCGCTTCGAAGAGATGCTGTAGAACGCCACAAAAGGTGGCTCGATTATGCCCAACTGCTTGGATGTAAAGCCATTCGGGTAAATGCACGTAGCGAAGGTTCTGCCGAGGAGCAGCTCAAATTGATGGCAGACGGCCTGCGGCAACTATGTGAAGAAGCGTATGCCCGAGGACTTAATGTGCTTGTTGAGAATCACGGTGGATTTTCAAGCCATGGGGACTGGGTTGCAAAACTAATGCAGACAACCAACCACCCTAGAGCAGGCACCTTACCTGATTTTGGAAATTGGTATCCCGATGATGAATACGGAGGGCCTCCCCGTGTGGAAGGTGTCGAAGCTACATCTTATTATGATCGTTATCAAGGCATCGATGAGATGATGCCCTTTGCAAAGGGCGTAAGTGCTAAATCGTATGCGTTTGATGCAGAAGGAAATGAAACAAGTGTTGATTATGAGCGCATGATCAAGATCGTGCAGTCTCATCACTTCACAGGATATATCGGCGTCGAGTATGAGGGTGCCGCACATAGCGAAGAGGAAGGGATAAGAGCAACAAAAGCGTTATTGGAAAAACTGAGAGCACATACAGCAGAATGAGCAAAAAAGTAAATCTTAAAGAAAAACTCTCTCTGTTTAATGATCACTGGTCGCCCAAGATCGTAGCGGACTTTAACGGGCATGACGTAATGGTCGTTAAAGTAAAAGGGGAGTTTGTATGGCATTCGCACGAAGACACCGATGATTTTTTCCTGGTTCTCAAAGGCCAATTAAAAATTGAGCTTCCGGATGGGCCCGTTTTTCTTGGCCCTGGAGAACTCTTTATTGTGCCAAAAGGCGTGGAGCATCGCCCCGTTGCGGAAGAAGAAGTACACCTTATGCTAATTGAACCTGCTGGGACACCTAATACAGGTGATGCCACTACAGCTGTAACCAAAGACTATCTCTGATAAAATGATGAATGCCGCCCCCCGCCTTTGTATTTGTGTGTGCCTCGCCCTCCTTGGAGCCTGTCAAGTACCAGCCCCTTCGGAGCAATCACCTGAAGAACGGCCCAACATTGTACTGATATATGCTGATGACCTTGGATATGGCGATCTTAGCAGTTATGGTGCTACACAGGTACAAACACCTGCAATAGATCAGTTAGCAGAGGAGGGCATTTTATTTACCGATGCCCATGCTCCGTCTGCTACGTGCACGCCCTCTCGATATGCGTTATTGACTGGTGAATATGCCTGGCGCAGAGAAGGAACTGGAATTGCTCGTGGAGATGCCTCAATGATTATCGAGCCAGGCCGGGCTACATTGCCTTCAAAGCTCAGAGAGGCAGGTTATACAACGGGAGTTATCGGTAAATGGCACCTTGGTTTGGGGGGAGAGGGAGGACCGGATTGGAACGGAGAAATTAAACCGGGGCCGTTAGAAATTGGATTTGATGAAGCGTTCTTGATTCCTGCTACAGGTGACCGGGTACCTACGGTATATGTAGAGAATCATCGCGTTGTCGGGTTAGATCCAAACGATCCAATCGAAGTCAGTTTCCGTGAACCTGTGGGAGACGAACCCACTGGGCGCGAAAATCCGGAATTGCTTAAAATGCATCCCTCTCATGGGCACGATATGACTATTGTGAATGGGATCAGCCGGATCGGATACATGAAAGGCGGCACAGCCGCACGGTGGGTCGATGAGGATATGGCTGATGTGATTACAGAAAAAGCTGTCCAATTTATAGACAAGCATAAAGAGTCTCCGTTCTTTCTGTTTTTCTCTCTACATGATATCCATGTGCCCCGTGTTCCTCATCCTCGATTTGTTGGCAAAAGTGGAATGGGGCCCAGAGGGGATGTGATTCTCCAGACTGATTGGTGTGTGGAGGAAGTCATGAAGGCACTGGATCAACATGGGCTTGCTGAGAACACAATTGTGATCTTTACCAGCGACAATGGGCCCGTTGTTGATGACGGGTATGAAGATCAGGCCGTTGAGTTATTGGGCGATCATGCTCCTGCAGGTGTACTTCGTGGAGGAAAGTACAGTGCTTTTGAAGCTGGAACGCGCGTCCCCTTTATTCTAAAATGGACAGAGCAAGTCGAACCAGGGACGTCGGATGCCTTGGTGTCTCAGGTCGATCTTATGGCTTCACTCGCCGGGCTTTCGGGCGTTTCACTTGCCCCCAATGAGGGAGTAGATAGTTTTGATCAACTGCCTACATTGCTGGGAGAATCCATTACAGGAAGAGATTATTTGATTGAACACAATGCCGCTGGCACACTTTCGATTATCAAAGACTCCTGGAAATTCATTGAGCCAAGCACGGCCAATCCGTACAACGCACGAACGGATATCGAATTAGGCAATAATCCTGAACCGCAATTGTACAACCTTGCTGAAGATTTAGGTGAACAGCATAATGTAGCCAGCGATGAGACTGAAAAACTTGAAGAGTTATCCAGTCTGTTAGAGACTATCAAGTCCGATGGTCGCTCAAGGCCGTCTAATTAATTTTACCGGTTTTTGTAGTCTTCGCTTAAATATGCACTCGCAAACCCGATGCTACCTAACAACGAGGTAGGTCTTTATAAAATAGACATAAGCGGGTATGCGTTTCGGGGTTTGCACCAGGCTGCTAGGGGTCTTGGTCATGTTAGTCATTCTGAGTGGATGCATTCAAAAACAGACTACGTACAGGATTGGGGTCGTCGTTGGCACGGAATCTTTTGGAGCATTTAGTGACTCTTTTATAGATTACATGCAGGTACTAGGGTATAATGAAAATGAAAATATTCGCTATGACGTGCATGTCGGAGATCTTTCACGGCAAGAAGTGTCAGAGATTGCAGCGCGATTTGTCAAGGACAATGTAGATCTTATTGTTACGGCCCCAACTGGTGTGACCACTACGGTACAGGATGCTGCTCGCAATAGTGCAATTCCCATTGTTTTCGGTATCGCACATACAGAAGGTACGGGGATTATAAAGAGTATTAGTAGGCCCGGCAACAACATAACAGGAGTCCGTTTCCCTGCGAAAGATCTCATTGTTAGGCGGTTTGAATATTTGCTGGAACTAGTGCCCGACGCTCGAACGATCATGATACCCTACGGACCTGCTTACCCGGGAGCCTCAGCGTATATAGAGCTATTGGAAGATCTGGCAATACAACAAGGGAAAACCTTAGTCCCTGTCGCGATGCATTCAAAGAACGACTTTGACGTCTTTATCCAGACCTACCCGAATGAAGAAAGGGAGCCTGTTGATGCAATATTGCAGCTTCCTGATCCTGTGGGGCGCAGCGAAGATTACTTCGAAACGTATGGCCGGTATGCGATGAATAAAGACATTGTTGTGGGTGGCGACTATGTAGAGTCGGGGGATATCACGTCTACCTTTGGTATTCAGGTGGATATCAATAGTGCCGCCATGCAGGTTGCATTCCTGACCGATAAAGTATTGCAGGGAGCGAACGCAGGAAGCCTATCTGTTCTCGATCCAGACCCTGAATTGACTGTAAACCTGAAAGAGTTACAACGGCTTGGGATTGATGCACCCTATGAGATGTTGTATAAAGCAGACTACGTCATTCGGTGAAGCAACGCGCTTCTCGCGTCTTATAGGATTAATTCGGTGGCTTAAAGTAGTTCATAAAGATCTTGTCGGCAACGATTTGCTCGATGAAGGTATCCTTGTCAAAGTCTTCTTTCGTTGCATGGCCTCTGTACAGATCCGTGTACTCACTAATTTCAGACTTTACTTTTTCGTGCTCTTCCTCGACATATTGCGCGATGCGATGCTTGTAAGAAATGTTGTATTGCAAGTTTTCTTTATCCAGAACACCCATCTTGATCAAAGACTTTGCTTTTTTGGGGCATCGGCAAGGGTTACTCTTCTTGACCAATCCACATTTGTCATCCATGTAATTGTATAGGTCCTTTCGAGCTCTATGCAGCTTAACTCGAAAGTTCTGGGGACTGGTATTGAACAAGTCTGCTCCAAGCTTATGGTCGATTCCGAATGTATCCCCGAGAATGTAGATCAGCCTTTGTTCTCGATTAAGGCACATTAACATACCTGACATGCAACGTATCTGCATTTCCCTTGATACTTCCTGTAACTCAATTTCCTCTTCTTTATTGAGCTCAGCATTGGGAATAGCATCAAGTTGCTTTATCATGTCATCAAAGCTCGTAAACCGAGCCTCTCCCTGCCTCCGTTTTGATTGCAGGAATTCATTTACCACAATCCTATATAACCATGTTCTAAAAGAACTATTAAACTTGAATTGAGAGAGCTTGGTAATAACCTTGATCAGTACCTCTTGGGTCAAGTCCATAGCGTCATTGGGATTATGTGCCATCTTCCACGCCACATTGTAGATAAACGGTTGATGCAATCGAACAAGACGATCCAACGAGTCTCTACTACCATCAAGGCACTCCTTTATAAGCTTCCGGTGTTCTTCTTCGGAGTAGTGAGAAGATAATGGGTTTTTCATTTTTTGTGTTCAATGTTTAATGTTTAATGTTCAACGTTTAATGTTCTAGGTCTTTGCGAGCCTCTGAACGTTAAACGTTGAACATTAAACGTTACACTCAATCAAGACGTATACTTTTTCTTAATCTCTTTCCAGTTGCCTGTTGTGGCGTTGACTACTTCGCCTGTAGTTACGTAGTGTTCGAGTCCAATTAGTGTTTCTCCCAGGAGCTTCTTGAATCGCCCCTGCATCATAAAACCCATCAAGGCCGGCTTGGCTCTAAATTGAAACTCGTAGCTGGCAGTCGATGTGCCGTCCCCATTGTCTTGCACCCTATAGAAGGCCTGGGAATTATCGATGTCTAAGGGAAATTTATTGGCATCAATGACTCGATTACGCATAACCATGTTCTCGTTGTCTAAGTCCATAATGCGCTCATGGGTCCAGCGGGAGCCTTTCTTGTTAAACTCGCATTTTCGTTCTGCACCTTCCTCGCCTTTTAATGAGCCGCGCTCATAGTTTGAGGTATAGATGGAGGGTGCAAAGTTGGAAATTTCTCCATAATCAAGAACCATGGCTTCCCACACTCGATCAGCAGGTGCATTGATAATGCGTGATACATTAACGGTGCGGTATTTTTTATTCATGCTTTGGGCATGAAGCGTTGGGGCCTCAACGGACATTGTAAAAAGCATGACGAAAATTGCGAGATATATGTTATATACTTTCATCGTTGTTAAATGTATTTGGTCTGTAGAATTTCAGAAGTCGTTGATTGGATACAGGGAATAGAGGGGTGTTACAAAAGTTGGGAACTGTTTTTTTGGGAGAGCTGCGATTATTTGGTCAGAGGAATCTTTTTGGCGAGAAAAAAATATCTAAACATAGCTTTGCAACTCAATCCCCAATAAATAATTGCCACCTCTACCTTGGACGCAGGTAGGTGCTACCACGTGCTTACGAATCGTATTTATGAGTAGATATCAAAGCTATGTAATGCCTCGGGTCATATTCCTAGTAGCATCCAGTATCCTTATTTCCTGTGACCATGAGGATTTCTTTACCTACGAACCGCCGCCTTCTCCGAGATTTCAAAACCGGATCAGTTTTGATGTGATAGAACAATGGGAGGGAGGTCAAACATATTCGGAGGACAAGGCAATTGGTGCCATTGCGCAAAACGAGGTGATTTTCGAAGTCCCCGCCAGTTGCCCTGAAGGGGCAAAACAAGTTAAACTCGAACGAACCCGATTTACGGCAGCAGGCTTATATGTAAGCCTAATAACAGATAAAGGATACCCTCTTGGCATCTACAAGGAAAAAAGTGCTGCAGATCCGTGTGATCTAGAAGGTCCTTTTTTCGAGATTTCTTATGCCCCTTCTACCTTAAGTCAGGAGCCGCCTTTTATTTCTGACAAACAAAAGGGGACACTAGAGGTTGTTCATACAATTCATGAGGTACCCGCTGTTACATTTGACATTGATTTGTTCAAGATGGAGCAAGATAGTTTAGGAGGGTTCACTTCTGTGATAACTGGGGATTCCATTCAAATAAACGTTCAAGGCCGTATTTACACTACGATCCCAGGTTTTGGGGAAAATTAATATGATTGGTATTGAACGTATATATACGTATCGTACGCGTAAAAAAAGAGAAAACGAATACCTTGTCTTGGTTGATCGTTTATGGCCAAGAGGTATTCGACGCGATGAGATGCACATCGATGAGTGGTTGAAGGAGATTAGTCCCTCGCATGAACTGCGGAAGTGGTTTGGGCATGAGCCTGAAAAGTGGAAAGAGTTTATGCATCGTTACCTCAGTGAGTTAAAAAGCGATGCTGCCTCTCAAGCGCATCTAAAGCGGCTTCGGCAACTGCAAGAAAACCAAACGGTAACGCTTTTATATAGCGCGCGAGATGAAGTTTATAATCAAGCGGAGGCATTAAGGCAATTCATCACCTCTGAAATCGGACAAGACTAGTTTGATCCGTTCACTAACCCGTGAGTAATTTGTATCTTTGCATGATTTAATAACGATTGGTCTATACACTTAATAGTTGTTTATCTATGGCACCAACTGAAATTACGGGTATTCTTGAGTTTCTTCGACGAGCCGAGCAACTCAAGGATACCATTCGCACAGGCCATACCAGTAAAGGTCGCCAGGAAAGTGTCGCTGAACATACATGGCGGCTGTGCCTGATGGCCATGGTATTTTCCAACGAGTTTCCCAACGTTGATTTTGAGCGATTAATCAAAATTTGCATCATCCACGATCTGGGGGAAGCCATCAGAGGAGATATTCCTGCACCGGAGCAAGTAGGACATGAATCAAAGGCTGATCAAGAGCGGAACGATTTATTGGAGTTGCTTGCCCCACTACCAGATACGATGCGAACGGAAATTGAAGGCTTATGGGATGAGTATGAGACAGCTTCATCATCAGAGGCTCGGCTTGCTAAGGCACTTGACAAGTTGGAAACCATTCTCCAGCACAACCAGGGAGAGAATCCGGCTGATTTTGACTATCGATTCAACCTGGACTACGGAAAAAATTACACCTCTTACGATCCCCTGATTGTAGAAATTCGGACGATCCTTGATCAAGAAACTGAGCAACATGCAATAAACCAGGAAAGTACATGATTACATTGTTCTGGTTAATTGTTGGTGTAGTGGCTTCTATGTTGTTTGTCCATCTAGCTCGATTAAGAGGAGAGCAGGAAATTCAGATATTAGCTACTGGACTTATTGCTGCCGCACTGATTTATGTTGGCTTTGGATTTGGGAGTGGGTCTGTCTCCTGGATTGGGATCGAGGTTGGCGGATTGGTCTTCTACGGAATGTGTGCCTGGTTAGGCATTAAATATCATCCTATGTGGGTTGCTGTAGGGTGGGGGCTCCATCCGGTTTGGGATGTGGGGTTACATCTCGCTGGTATGGGAAGTGAATTTGTACCTTACTGGTATGCAATCCTCTGCCTGAGTTTTGACCTGTATGTTGCAGGATACATTGCCTTTCGATCATTGAAAAAGAAAGCAACGGTTGCTCACTATTCCTGAGATGGAATCAAGTCAGTTGAAAAGACTGACCATGATCTGGGATAGCAACGCGATCATACCCAGCAATGCTCAGGGCATCTTTGAATTTCTCCTGCCTTTTCAAATCCCCATGAACGAGGAAGATGTTCTTTAGCTCAGCCGGATCAAAATTACTGATGAAGTCAACCATTCCAGGCTCATCTGCATGAGCAGAATAATGATTCATTACAGCAACTTCACAGCGTAAGGGGTGCATCTGTCCAAAGATTCTGACTTCTTCATGTTGGTCAATGATTCTTTTTCCGAGTGTGTGTTCTGCACAATAACCTACCATCATTACCGTATTGCGCGGGTCTTCTATGTTGTTTCTCAGATGGTGCAGAATCCGTCCCGCCTCACACATTCCAGAGGCTGAAATGATAACCATGGGTTCATGGTGCATATTGAGCTCCTTGGACAGCTCCACCTTTCGGATATAGTTCAGCTTATTGAATCCAAATGGCTCAGGGTCGTTTCTCATGTAGTTTCGGAGTTCCTGATCAAAGCACTCCGGATGCGCAATAAATACATTGGTAGCATTGACAGCCAGGGGGCTATCTACATAAACCGGGATGCGAGGAAGTGCCCCTTCATGTTCGAGTTGATCCAGAATGTGGACGATCTCCTGAGTACGGCCAACAGCAAAAGCCGGAATGATTAATTTGCCGCCACGCGAAGCCGTTCGTTTTACGATTTCAGCTAGTTTTCCTTTTGCTTCTTCAGGGGGCTCATGCGTCTTACCACCATAGGTCGATTCAGAGATGAGATAATCACATGGTTTCATGGGTTGTGGGTCCCGGAGAATGGGGCGATTAGGGCTTCCAATATCTCCCGTAAACCCTAGCTTGGTCGTGCGGCCATTCTCAATGATTGTCATGTGTATGGACGCTGAACCAAGAATGTGGCCGGCATCGCGGTACTCTACTTCAACACCTTCGGTGGGCTTGAATGGGTGATCATAGGATACGCTTCTGAATCGGCCCAAGATACCATCTACATCGTCATGGTCATACAGCACCTCAATTTCTGGTTTCCCTTTCTTTCGATTTCGTTTGTTGACGAATTCGGCGTCTTTCTCTTGGATATGGGCACTATCATGAAGAAGATAGCTGCACAGGTCCCGGGTTGCATGGGTGCTATACACAGCACCTCTAAACCCTTCTCGCCACAACTTTGGAAGGAGGCCACAATGGTCAATATGGGCATGAGAAAGCAGCACGATATCGATGGATGCGGCATCAAATCCAAAATCCGAATTGCGCTCTCGGGATTCCGACCTGCGCCCTTGAAATAATCCACAATCTAATAATATCCGTTTTCCGTTGTCTAGCTCAAGGAGGTGTTTTGAGCCAGTTACCGTGCGTGCGGCGCCCCAGAATGTCAATCTCAATGTATTTCGGAATAATCTTATTTGGAGTGGGAAAAGTGATGAGAACGTGTTAACATATAGCAGAAGAGGATGAAGATCAACTTACACTACCTGCTATGTCACGTTTTACTCTGTACTCAATTCCTGTAGTGATCTCATTAATTTTAATTTTATTTCCTGTAATTAATCCAGGGACAATTAACGTTAATGCGGATGCCTGCGGCGAATATTGTGAATGCAAACATCAATGCTCGGAAATAATAGCCAACAATGCATTGGTTCAAATTCCGGCTCAACCCATGAATACGTGGTCTAATATCGCCTTTTTGGTAGTCGGGTTAATGGCATTGCGTAGAAGAAAAGGGCCTGCTGCTCGTTGGTTTGCAATAAGCTGTACGGTATTGTGCCTGGGGAGCGCGGCATTTCATTCCTTTCTAACGGTAGCAGGGCAGCGATGGGATGTAATAGGAATGTTCTTCGTCTTCAATTTTTTAGCCGTCTATGCGATGTTTGTGATGCATGAGAGTGCTAAAAACAAGGAACATGAACTCCGTTGGTTTCGAATCGCAGTTCTCTTGAGTGCAATTGTCAGTGTGGTGATGGCCATTTTTGTGGTGGATTTGGATTCTACAAAGGTGCTTGCTATAGCGTCTGCATTTATTATAGGGCACCTCATTCTTGCGGTGCTTGAAAAAACGGCTACGTTAAAGGAAGTCCTGTTGGTACTGAGCCCATTTGCTGTTGCCTTTACCTTCAGGCAATTGGATGTTAATGGGACGCTCTGTGATCCGGCTTCGTGGTTTCAAGGGCATGCATTGTGGCATGTATTCGCAGCCTGGGGTATTTACGAGATTTATAAACTACTGGACGTCATCCGGCATGAGCGTTAAGTAGAGGGCCGTTTTTAGCGTATTTATCCTTTTCGAATGAGCCCAAGGCCAAAAATACAGGTCCAGAGTATAGTTCTCACCCAATTTACCGATACTAACTTGGAAGCATGCCGCTGAAGTTCTTCTGAAGTAAGGAGGGGCGTAGCCTGCAATGCATTATGGATGGGCACTGCCTGAAGGAAGGTGGAAGCCCATACTAAACCCACTAGTACGGCAGCCAGACTGAT
>JAHQVL010000032.1 GCA_019634345.1 Rhodothermaceae bacterium | reverse complement strand
GCAACCGTTTAATCTTGAGCAAGGGCCGTTAATTCGAAATACGATTATTCGCCTGGCACCGAACGATCATATTTTAGTCGTCTCTATCCATCACATCGCGGGCGATGCATGGTCGTTCGAACTCTACTTTAATGAGATCTCGGTCTGGTATAAGAGCATGCTCAACAATCAGACTCCAGCCTTGCCTGAATTGGAGATCGATTATTCTGACTTTGCACTTTGGCAGGAGCAATGGCTGGCCGGACCTGAAGCCGAAAAACAGCGTGCGTTTTGGGAATCTATCTTTGAAACCCAACCGAAAGCAACTGTATTGCCCAATGACAAACGTCCAATTTCTCGGCATTCTATCGAGGGCAGCAGTACGTCTCAAGTATTACCCGACCCTGTTACGGAAAAGCTTAAAGAAGTCAGCCTCAACCACAAGTTGACTCCTTTTGCCCTATTTCTTGCGGCATACAAGGCCCTTCTCTTCAGGTATACGGGCCAGCAAGATATATTGGTCTGTGCTCCAGTACTTGGACGCAGGAAGCTTGAAGTTGAATCACTCATTGGGTACTTCAACAATATCCTGATATTAAGGGCTCAACCTACGTTGGACCATGCATTCACTGAACTGGCGCAGGAAATCTCAGACTATACAATGACCGTCAGTGACCATCAGGAATTACCCTTTGAACTGGTTGCTGGACTTCCTACGCTAAGCAAGACGCCCTTAACCCGTGCATTCTTCACGTTTCAGAACGGTACGGGTAGTAGTTTTGAATTGCCAAATATCGAGGTTGAATCTATCAACCTTCCGAGCCCGGGAGCCGATTTTGACCTGGCTCTTTTTGTAGAGCAACATGGGGAAGATATTGTCCTGAGTATTGAATACAAGTCTCAACTGTTCTCCAGTGAACAGGTCGAGTCTATTCTTGACAATTATGTAGACATCCTTTCTCGCTCTGCAGATGCTCCAGAAATCTCTCTCGGAGAGCTTCCCTCTTACGAGATGCCTCTGTTACCGCCAGAGCCCTCTCAGAACGAAGATCTGCCTCACACCATACATACGAATGGATCTTCCGCCTCGCACAAGACTACGGCACTACAACCGCCTTTGTCTGAGAAAAGCAAAGCTGTAGCGACCAGCGAGAATCATTCAGTTCAAAAACCATTCGCAGCTCCTGCGGATGATATCGAAGAGATTCTAACGCGTATTTGGGAGCGCCTTCTAGGCAAACAGAATATTAGCATACACGATAACTTTTTTGATATCGGCGGGCATTCACTAATGGCCGTGAATATGTTTGCTGAAATTCAGAAATACATCAGTTCGTTTGAACTCCCTCTTGCCGTCTTGTTGGAGGCGCCGACCATTGCTTCGCTGGCGAACCGAATCCGTAACAAGGATCAGAAAGATTGGTCTCCTCTCGTCATCATTCAGCCAGGTAGAAAATCCATTCCCCTCTTCTGTATTCACGGAGCAGGCGGTAATGTACTCCTCTATCGGGACCTCGCCGTTCAACTGGGGCCACAACAAACCGTCTACGGCTTGCAATCTCAGGGCATGGACGGGTTGCGACCTATACTGGGGCGTATTGAGGACATGGCTGCCGTGTACGTTAAAGCCATTCGAGAAACGTATCCCCAGGGCCCTTACCTTTTGTTGGGGTATTGCATGGGTGGTACACTTGCGTTTGAAATTGCACAGCAACTGGTTAACCAGGGCGAGGAAGTAGAGCTGGTGGCCATGCTGGAAACGTATAACTGGGTAAAGGAGCCCGCTCCTACGTTCTTCTCAAAGCTTCAAAATAAAATTCAACAAATTGAATTCCATATCCGAAATTATTTCTTGTTGCCGCGTCAAGAGCGCAAGTTATTCTTCAAAGAGAAATGGGCTGAGTTGAAGCGGCGCAGAAAAGTGTGGAGTGGACGGTTCTCCACACGCCTCAAACCTCAGAAGTTGATTCCAAAAGAAGCGGCAGATGCAAATACACGGGCTCTTGCAGAAGTATGGCGTATGAACGATGAGGCTTCAGAGAACTACAAGCCAACAAAGTACCCTGGCCGCATTATCAATTTCCTCCCGATGAAAGAGTATAAAAGCCATACTCATCCAGGTATGGACTGGCAGGATTTAGCCCAGGAGGTGGACAGGCACATCCTTTCTGTGTATCCAGCAGGCATGTTGGTACAACCCTTCGTAAAAGAACTGGCTCAATCTATTCGAGCAGAGATCTTCAAGATTTCTCAGAGACAACAGGTAACTGAAAAATCGATTTCGATCCGGGCCAAGAAAAACGGCCAGAAGCAACTCCCAGAAAAGAATATCGAATCCCCCGTCTCCGGCCAAGAGCCTGAAGTACAGAATTAAGGGAGTTCAAATAATGTTGATTATTTGATTGTACTAGCTACCCAACACCGATTTATATACAGCTTCAGTCTGCTTTCCGATATCTGTCCAGGAGTACTTGGAGGAGCTGAGGTTGCGGGCGTATTCGCCCATATCCGGTAGTAGTTCCTCGTTTTCTGCTAGCTTGAGTAGATGATCAGCAAAAGACTCTACCGTATTCTCTGGGACTATGTACCCGCTCTTTTCCTGTACGATGGTCTCTGAGAAATCACCTACATTTGTCGCAAGAACGGCCTTTCCATAGGAGTATGCGAGATGAATGATTCCGCTGTGGTAGATATGTTTGTATGGGAGTACGACCAAATCGGCACTTACAAAGAAGTGTTTGATCTCTTCGTGGGGAATAAATCGCCCGTGAAATAGAATCCGATCTTTCGCAGCTGAATTTTCGATAAATGCCTTTGTGGATTTTTCCAATTCAGCAGTGTGGGGCATTCCAGCAATGACGAGTTTTAGCCTCTTGTTTTTGCTGGCTGCGATATCAAAGGCTTCCAGCAACATGTCCAACCCCTTATACGCCCTGATATATCCGAAGAATAGCAGTACGATATCTTCTTCCGCCAGGCCTAATTCATCACGGGCTTCCTGGTTGCTAAGGGACGTCTCGGGAAGGTAATGATCAAAGTTGCCGTGGGGCACAACGTGGATCTTGTTCGGATCTACGTTAAACGCTTTCAGCAAAGCGTCCTTGATAAACGCAGAGTGGACAATGATACCGTGTGAGGATTTATATACGATGTACTTCAGAAACCGATCGATCTTCGAGGACTCGTGGGGTAGAATATTATGCGCGGTATAGACCAACCGTATTCCTGCAAGCCGAAGAAATAGAAGGTAGAAGGTTTCTACTCGCTCCAAGCGAAAAAACTGAAAATGGGCAACCGTTTGTATCTGACTGCTCGTTTGCTTGAGATGTTTGTACAGACGGATGAGATACTTAAAGTAGTCCCCTAGTTTTCTGATTTTAGAACCAGACGCTTTTTTCGACGGTGCCCATTTACGGAGAGGAAACGTAATTTCAAAAGGCGCTTGCCGTTCCCCGACTGTCACCAGTTCCACTTCAACGTTGGTTTTTGTTAATCCCCGCCCGAGGCACATTGAATAATCGTTACCAACCAGGGCATCAACAACTAAAACTCGTATTGCCATTTTACATGTTCACCAATGATCTAATTAACTAGGCTTCCAGGCTCGTTTCTTAAGAACCGTTACGGCAAAGATAACCGCCTTCCTCACCTCTGGGACCGCTATCCACAGCAAGCTGATCAGAACGATAACACACACCCCTCTGAAGAGAACTGTATCGATACCAATCAAAGAATAACTTACAGCCACAACGACCAGCAGGATTAGCGATTTAGAGAACCCCCATAAGTCTGGAGATATAGAAGCGCGCTTCAGGTAGTAGAAGTTGAGCAATTGAGAGATCGTGCTCATTCCCACCAGTGAATAGATTGCCCCTTCGAAGCCAAATCGAGGGATTAACAGCGAGCATCCGATGATGTTAACGATACTCCCGATTAAGTTTATCCGAACAGGCACACTCGAATGGCCAGCTGCAACAACGGTGTATCCCATTACCCGAGCTATCGCATTGATGCTAAAGTTCAGGGTAAGCAAGGCTAAGGCAAGGGAAGCATCCAGGTATTGCTCTGAAGCCACAAGCAGTACAATTTCATTTCTAAACAGGAAAGTAACCAACGTCACAAGCGCCAGTCCGGCAGAGGCGATGATTAACCCCTGGTTCATAAACTTGCTTGCCTGCTCGTGTTTACCTGCCAAAAGCAGCTCAGAAATATTGGGAAAATAAACGGCTATTAATGATGAAAAGAGACGCCCAAACCCTTCAGGTATTTTGTTCGCCATTTCATATTTAGCTACGCTGACGGGTGTTAACAAACTAGCAATTAATAATACACTTACTTTATTATAGATGTAAGTAAGTATATCATTTGCATAAAGTGGTGTGCAAAAACTGAAAAGTTTTTTAACCGTAATTCGACTTACATTAAGGGTTAAAAACGATATAAAGGGTGAATAAATCACCAGCATTATTACTGACAAACCGTAGGTAATAATTTCTACAAAAACCATTACCTCTATTGTCAATTCACTAAATACTGTGAAAAGAATAATGCTTCCCAACCGGATTCCAGCAGATAGAATATTTATCAGTGCATATCTATTAAATAACTGAACGCCTTGAAGGAGATAAAAGAGTAATTCTCTAAAGCTGGCAAGAAAAAAGATAATCGGTACGTAATGAATATATTGGGTAATAGATTCATCAAACAGCTTGGGCAAGAAGAGATGGCCGGTTGCCAGTACCACTACGCTCAGCATCACAAGTTGAAAAAACCTGGCTATAAAAACCGTTGAAACAACTTCCTTTTTTTCTTTCTCATTCTCTCCAGATAGATTCCGAACAAGCCCTAAATTTAACCCAAGCCCACCTAATATCTGGAAACCATGGCTGACAATAACTACCAGGGAGTAGACACCAAAGGCCTCAACGGGCATATACTCCGCCAGTACCTTGATGCTGATAAAGTGGAACACAATCGACACAACCGTACCCAGGGTCGTGAAGGCTGATCCACGTAGAAATTTGGAAATGAAACTTTTATCTGCCATACCCGGCTCCTCACCCACTAGAAGAAGTGATATACACTATTTAGCTATCGTTCCAGTTAATTTTGCCGGGTCTTTTCTGTACCGGAGCAAGTGCCGAAGGCGCCCTAGCTGCTCCTGGTGAAGGTACTTAACAAAGTCTTTAGGTACTTGCCGTTCGTAACGTAGAAGGGCAGCCGTCAAATAGCCAGCCAGTTCACATCCATGACGTAGCAGGTCTTTAACTCCACTCACTTTAGAAAGCTTTACGAGCTCAAACAGGGGATGATACCCTATTACATAAAGCTTCTTCCCCCCTCTAAAGGACGCATTAAATCGGCTTCCCTTTGCCGTACCGGTGCATCTGTAGTGGCGGGACACAATCTCTGTAAAGGTTCGAACCTCCCAACCAAATTGCCTGACCATAATCTCCGCCACAGCGTCAATTCCGCCAAGTTTTAAGGGCCTGTACCCGCCGATCTCATCGTATACAGACTTCCTAAAGAGTTGAAACGGGCCTCCAACACTATTTTTAGCGCAACGGATTTCAACGAACTTTCCTTCGCAGAAATCAAGGCGAGCCCCTCCAGCCAATCCTAAGCTTTTATCCGCAGCAAACTTCCCAAGGATGGTTTCATAGTAATTTGGCTGGAGTTCAATATCCGCGTCAAGATTCCCGATGAAATCAAACTCGAATGCCTTTAAGGCTTCATAGCCCTCCTGAAAGGCATACACCTTATTGCCAAAATTTCGCCCGGTCCCTTCTCTTCGAATCAACTGGATAAAATCATGCTCTTCGGCGTATTTGCGAACAATCTCATCGGTCCTATCAGTAGACCCATCGCTCACAATAACCCACTGTACTGGCTTGATTGTTTGAGCTACCACTGAGGACAGTGTATGCTCAATAAATGCCTCCTCGTTTTTTGCAGGAGTTACCAGTGCATATTTCATATTCATATATTAATTCTTGCGAACAGGAATAATCCCTTTCTCTTTTAAGAGATCGATATGCAGCGCCATGTAAGCAAACATAAACATAAAATGCCCTATATGGCGCGGCCTAAAAAACAAGGACTCCTGAAAATTGTAAACCAATATCCCTAAAAAGAACCAGATCCAAACATTTCTTTTCTTTAAGCTGGTCGCCTTCCCGAGATACCCAAATATCATTAATAGAAGCAATGAGAGGCCGACAACACCTGTTTGGTTTAGAATATCTAAGTATCCTTGGTGGGATTGATTGGGCAGCCAAATAAACTCTTTGTAAATTGGATATAAATGAACCCCGTCATTTACCCAAAACCCTCCAATCCCCCATCCATTAATCATTTTCCCTTTAGTCATCTCGAACACGGTACTCCACAGGTCTACTCTTCCGGTAAATGACAAATCTTTACCAAAAACACCCAATACACTGGCTATCACCTCTGGGCTTTGAACCATCGTTATGTAGAGCAGAGAAAAGAAGACGAGAATAGAGAACACTGCATAATAGGTAGCCAATTGTTTATTACTGATCATCCTACCTAGATACACCAGAATGAAGATGAAAAGCAGAAAGAAGCCGACCAAAAAAGACGTCGTGCTTCTGGCACCGAGATAGGCAGCGAGCGCCATGAAAAGCAATCCATAATGCAGCACATTAACCGCCCTGCCCCTGTTATACGAGATGATTGCAAAGAGAGCAAGAATACTAAAAACAGCGACCTGCCCCAGGTTATTCTTTGTTGGAGCAAGCCCCCTCCATGCAGGAAATTGCCACTGAATCGCCTCCGGTATAAACGCGACCGCAAGGAGGGTCAGTGGAAGATACAGGAATAGCACAACCCTATAGGCTCGTAGCCCCTCTTCGGACCATTTGAAATGAAGTAAAGCTGCCAGGCAAATGACGAATTCGCCAAAGAGCGTGATCCATCGTTTTAGGGAAACCATTTGAACAGGTGACCAGAGAACGCTCGCCAACATCCAGAGGATAAAAAGCGTTAAAAACTTCTCTTTCTGGATAAAAGCAAAAGCAGCGTTTAATTTGCCAGATAAGCTGATAAACGAGAGTAAAAAAAGCAGCGAGAGAAGCTGGTTTACTATGTTAGAATCAGTGAGTTGCCCTAACTCTCCCCTCTCTTGCAAGGACCCTTGAAACGGAAGCATGGTCCCAAAGATCACGAAGAAAAGATAAATGAGAAAGGAAAACCGAGCAATCCGTGCGTATACGGACTCAGCGGTTAAATAAGAGATAGAGTGATTCAGCGCGTTCATTGAGGGGAATCTTTGTTGAGCAAGCCTACATTTCACCTCCGCTTCTTCCCCACCCTACTGGATCGAAATGTATGCAACTAAAAATAGCCAAAACCCCTTCTCTCTAAGCAAACTTATAACGAATCCCCATACCTACCTTTGGATCAGGCCGCTATCCATTTCCTATCTGCGCCTAAACACGACCTAAGGCGAAGTCACTACCCATAATTAACCTATTACTTAATTTATATTCGAATATCTCAAGATCCAGGTATAGGCAAGCTTCTTTTTTCTTTTTACATGAAATAGATTAATACATTAAATTCAGTTAAATCTAAGATAAAAGAATAAAACTATAACAAAGTATATATTTTAGTGCATTATATGCTCATTTTTAAAATGGAACTAAACGTTTCACTATTTATATCAGCAGTCACCAAATAGATCACACACCAAATCAATTATTTGTTATGCCAAAAGAAAAAGGAAATGGCGACATAAAGATGGGTTTCGTTTCTGTAGACTCAATGGAGAAGGATCTTAGAGGGTCAAGCAGACGAGGGAGAAATAACCCACTCTATGATAAAGTTATAGAAAAAGTACTGAAAATCGACCAAAAGCCGCTGGCAATAGAAGTCACCCCTAAGCAGCGCACAGGAATCATGGGTAAGATGAAAAAGATGGGACTTTTAGCTACGCGCAAAGAGCCTAACAGACCGTATTCAGCTAAGTTCAAGATTCTATCAAGAGATGAATCATCAAAAGCTTCACTGATACGTATGTATATTTTCAAGAATGAAAATTAATAATCCAATCTATTTTTTGATTATTAACTTAATTCTTCACTAATGCGAGCGAGTGCACCTATCATAGGTGCATCGCCATGCAATTCTGACAATACCATCGAAGGCACACTTGGTACTTGAATCGTGGCCACTTCTCTACAGCGATCTATCAGAATAGATTGATGTTGGGCAATACTTCCACTAAAGACTATACACTCAGGATCAATCAGCGTACATATCGCGACCACGCTTAGCGCTAAATAGTCTGCTGCTCGTTCTACAATTTTTAGTGCTTTTGAATCACCATTGCCGGCTGCTTCAAACACATCAACCGCAGTAATAGAATGCTCGTTGCCAGGGTGCAATTTCTTCCATTGCTTAGCAAGTCCCACGCCTGCTGACGTAAGTTCCAAACACCCATTCGGATGCCAGTCTGAATCAATATGGTCTGGATCAGGCACAAAGAACCCGAGCTCTCCTGCGCCATGGTTGAATCCCCGCCATACTTTCCCCTCCAACACGATGCCTGCTGCGATCCCTGTACTGATTGTGTAATAAATTAATGAGTGGCTCCCTTTTCCTGCACCGTATCTAAATTCTCCTAAGGCAGCGGCGTTCACGTCATTGTCTACAACTGCATGGACTCCGAAACGCTGGATTAATTCTCCAGCAAGGTGAAATCCATCCCATCCCCGCAAATTAGACACAAACAAAGCGGTGCCTGTATGGGCATTCGTAATCCCTGGCAGCGCGCACCCAATTCCCTTTATAGCCTCTTGCGGTATCTTTGCCTGTTGAATACAGTGCTGAACGCCTTGTTCAAGCATTGCAAGAAAATGATCGGGGCCTTCCTCAGCAGGCGTTTGAAACGTATGGTGTTCCAGTATTTGATCTGGCTGCCCCAATAACGCCAGAGCAACCCTGGTATTGGTCCCCCCAATATCGACCCCTACAATAAAATGCTTATCCATAAGCCTCGCCGGCTGCGTCTTCTTAGGATGTCTACTCAGGATGCGTCTGTTCTGATTGATTCTGCAATCCCATCATGATGATCGTACTCAAGAGCAGATGCAGCTCCCTTGTCGATGATAACATGTACATTCGCATGCAACTGGATAGCTGAAGCGGGCATCATTACCATCACAGGCCCTTCAAGTGTTGCTTTGATTGCCTGTGCTTTCTTCTCTCCACTTGCCATTAACACAAGGCACTTAGATTCCAGAATAGTTCCTATTCCCATAGTGATCGCAGTAGCCGGGACTTCCTGGGACGACTCGAAGAACCTGGCATTTGCATCAATAGTGTCCTGCGTTAATGCAGTTACTCGCGTTCTAGAACCAAGAGAAGCCCCTGGTTCATTGAAAGCAAGATGCCCGTTTCCACCAATTCCTAACAGTTGCAAATCAACACCTCCGCTGGCTTGAATTTGCTGTTCATACCAGTCGCAAAACTTCTCAGGGTCATTGGCCATTCCCATAGGAATAAATACAGAACGAGGATCAACGTTTACATGCAAGAACAAATTCTGCCACATAAAATGATGATAACTCTGTGTATGCTGGGGAGTTAACCCGATATACTCATCGAGATTAAAGCAGGTGAGTTTCGAAAAGTCCAATCCTTCATCACGATGCATGCGAATTAAGTGATGATAAACACCTACTGGAGTACTTCCTGTCGCAAAACCAATCACAGCATCCGGTTTTTCGTTTATCTGCTGTGCAACCAGGGTTGCAGCGCGTATGCTCATCGCGTCATAATCTTCAACAATTTCGGTCAACATAGTTAGACTAAATAGGTGGGTAGGTGTACATTATCCTGACGCAAGAAATAAAATTGTTTGCGTTCGATCAAGGCTTCATGATAAGTACATAGCCGGAAATATTTACTGAATATCGATTTTTTTTCCTATCCTCAACCATAAATAAAAAACGGACGCCACCCCCGGGATAGCCTCCGTTTATTTGGATAACACGAATATCCAATCTATTTATAAAAGCGTTCAACCCGTACAAGTCAAACGCCTATTGTATTCTTGACTACCCCATAACAAGGCCCGTGCCAGACAAGAATGAAACCTGTTGTTCAACTATCTCTTGATTTGACAAATATCCCTGAAGCTGTTTCCACAGCTGAAATAGCACTCTCAGCAGGAGTAGACTGGCTTGAGGTGGGTACGCCCCTCATTATCTCGGACGGTATGGGGGCTGTTAAGGCACTTAGGGCGCTCTACCCCGACATCCCTCTGGTTGCAGATCTAAAAACGATGGATGGCGGATGGTTGGAAGCCGAACTTATGGCAAAAGCCGGTGCGACTCATGTCGTCGTCATGGGAGTCGCTCACGAAGAAACGATCGAGTTGGTCGTTAAAGCGGGTAAAGATCTAGGCGTCAAAGTAATGGGAGACAACATGGCCATGCCTGACCCTGTAGACGGGGCACGCAAGCTTGAGGATATGGGATGTGATTATATCATCCACCATGTTGGTTTTGACTATCGCACCCTTCGCAGGCAGAGAGGCCTGGACGCCCCCTCTCCCCTGGAGCATTTAGAAGCGATTGTAGACGCGGTAGGTATACCTGTTCAAGCCGTAGGAGGGCTCACCATAGAGCAAGCCATCAAGACCCCGGCATACGGAGCTCCACTTGTTGTTATCGGCGCTCCTCTAGCGATCGATGCCCATTCATTTAAAACAGCAGACGGTGACTTAAAAGCCATATTACAAGAAATTTGCTCCCAAGTGCATGCTTACCCCGATGTACCTATAACACCCAGAAAACACTGACCACCCACACCATAAACAGCCGATCCCCTTATGCCCGACCACATGAATGCTGTTGTAAATTACGACGCAAAGCCACACAGCGTGGCTTTGCAGACTATTCCGATTCCTGATATCGGAGAGGATGATGTACTGTTGGAAGTTGGAGCGGTAGGCGTTTGTGGCAGCGACCTTCATCAGTGGCATGGAACGCATAGTTGGCCCGTCAACTACCCTTGTGTACTGGGACATGAATTTGCGGGACGCATCGCAAAAGCAGGTACTCGGGTCTCTCAGTTTAAGGAAGGGGATCGCGTTGTAAGTGAAACAGCGGCTGTTATAAATCCACACGCTCCTCAGTCCAGACAGGGTCTCTATAATCTGGATCCATCTCGCCTGGGGTTTGGATATGGAGTTAATGGAGCCATGACAAAATTCGTTCGGGTACCCGAACGATGCCTCCACACCATTCCTGATACCCTATCCTTTGAACTTGCTGCCCTTACAGAGCCTTGTAGTGTGGCCTACAATGCGGTATGCATGCAGGCGCGTATTCGCCCCGGAGATCGGGTTTTGGTTATAGGACCGGGGCCTATAGGACTCTTATGTAGTGCTCTCGCTAAGTTGAATGGCGCTGGTGAAGTCATCGTTGCTGGCTTGCCCGGAGATTCCTACCGACTACACGTTGCACGCAGTATGGGGGCCGACCAGACGCTTACAGAGCATGTCATCGAGTTCGTCAAGGATACGGGCGATGGGTATGGAGTTGATCTTGTTGTCGACGC
Source organism: Rhodothermaceae bacterium (assembly GCA_019634345.1). Taxonomy (GTDB): domain Bacteria; phylum Bacteroidota; class Rhodothermia; order Rhodothermales; family JAHQVL01; genus JAHQVL01. The sequence continues at coordinate 21,155 of JAHQVL010000032.1, read as the reverse complement.
AGCCGGCGTCTCCAGTACGTTGCAACTGGCCATGGAGGCTGTCCGCCCAGCGGGCCATATCACCAAGGTCGGATGGGGTCCTCAACCTCTCCAATTCAGCCTGGACCCGATGGTTCAAAAGGCGGTGACGATCCAGGGCAGTTTCTCGCATAACTGGCCTATATGGGAGCGCATTTTGCATTTATTATCAACCGGCCAACTTGATATATCGCCGATTGTCAATCGTACTGCATCCCTTGACGACTGGCAACAGTGTTTTACGGGCATGCTAGAAGGCAAGTATGTCAAAACAGTGCTCACCCCTTAATCCATTCCTTCGATAGATGTAGTCACCTATGCCTCTAGCTGTATTCCCTAAGTGTTTCCTTGATCACCTGTGCGTAACAGGAGAAATGTCGGTTGATGAGTGGCTTGACCTTGCGCTATCTCTGGATGTGGACGGCTACGAGTTCTATTGGGGGTTTACGCCCTGGAACGACAAAAAAGAGCTCGAACGTATTCGACTGCGCGTCGAATCTGAAGGCCGTTCCATTCCGATGATGTGTTTCTCGCCTGACTTTACCCAGCCTGATCCCTCCGCAAGGGCATCTGAAGTTGAGAAACAAAAAAGAGCCATCGAGGCTACAGCTGCACTTGGAGGCAGCTATTGCAGGGTATTATCCGGACAAAGAAGACCCGATGTGGCCATTCATAAGGGCATAGAGTGGGTACGAGCCAGTATTCATGAACTGTTGCCTTTTGCGGAGAAGGTTGGCATCACGCTGATCCTGGAAAACCATTACAAGGATGGCTATTGGTCCTTTCCCGAATTTGCCCAGTATGCGGATGTATTTCTCCAACTTGTAGAAGCTATCGGCCCACACTCGCACTTCGGTATTAACTTCGATCCTTCAAACGCCATTGTTGCTGGTGAAAATCCACTCGACTTGTTGAAGGAGGTTATAGAGAACGTTGTGACCATGCATGCCAGTGACAGGTATCTAGAGGGCGGTACGCTGGATGATCTTCGGCGAATTGAACAAGATCCTCAACAAGGATACGCTCCCTTTCTCAAGCACGGAATAATCGGGCAAGGCTTGAATGATTACGATGCCATCTTTGCGATGCTTGAGCGCAATGGATTCAACGGTTGGATATCCATTGAAAATGGACAGGATCCTATCAAAGGCATGGCACATCTGTCTCTCTCTGCTCAATTCTTGAGGGCAAAGATGGCCCAGTATAACCTGCTATAATCGGTTTTCCTGAATCGCTTTATAAAAAACTGAATGCATTTCTAGCTATTGGGTGTCGGACTCAACCCTGTTACTTCGCTATTATTAAAAAAGGTATGTATCGCCAGGGCAGAATAAGTAAGCTATCCAAGACCCTACTCACCTTTCCGAGCCAACCTCCCACGTAGATTTTTTTGATATGAGTACTTCAAATCCCTCTTCTCAAAGTTCATACATGAGAAAGAAAAAAGCCGACCTAATCAGTGAATTAAAAACAGCAGAGAATCTTCTTCTAGAAAAGCATGAAGAACTCCTCACCTGCCAGGACGAACTCGCTCGAATTATAACTGAACAGAATCAGCAAAAAAGCGGTAATCAAACAGTACCGGCTTCTCCCAATTCTTTTAAGCTGGAGCTCTTCCCTCGAGGAGAACATGCTTTTCAAAGTAGCATTGAGCATCTTTTGTCCAATGAAAGCCAACCGCTTGATGGTCTAGACCTCGAAGCTATCGTCTCGTTTATCGGCACCTACATACCCATCGAGGAAATACAACCCCCTCAAAGCACCCAACAACATAGTGCAAAGCAAGAGCCACCGGAAGAAACAGAGATCACAGAGGCACAGCACGAAGAAGCAACCCTGAAAGCACAGCACGAAGAAGAAATTCAGGAAGCACAGCACGAAGAGGTAACACAACACGAAGAGGCAACACAACACGAGGAGGCAACTCAGCACGAAGAAGAAATCCTGGATACAACCGAAGTTGGAAAAACCCAGGCTAGATCGGAAATAGGGTCTTCAGAAGTTCGCTTGCATACTCAAGTTCGGCCATTAACTACGATGTTTCGCACGGATATGCCATTCGATCTTGAGGTATCAATCGATCCGAAAGTCAATACACAAACTACCCTTGAGTCTGGCCGATGTAAGGTGTCTATCTTCTCCAAAAACCTGTCTACAGGTTCCACCACTCTTCTGGGCGTTCTTAATGAATCTGTTGAGGCATTTGAGAAAGAATCCACTAAAAAAATTAGCACAACAGGGCTCCCCCAAGGCTTCTATCGCATCGAAGCCGTTTCTTCGTTTACAACGGAGGACGGCAATCAGCTTCCAATTGCATCTATAAACGCAGGATCTTTTATCCACGTCACCTGATTCGCCCTATCTACTCGAATGTAACATCAAAAGAGCACTTACCGATGTAGTTCATCTCAACCACTGATTTTAGCACTGATTTCGCCTTGCAGATCTTCAAGAAATTGTTGAATATAGGACAGCTAATGTGAGTCCATTAAAATTCGGCAATTATGAAGAGATCAGTCCCCAATATTCACTCAGTAAATGAATATGATGTTTGTATAGTAGGTTCTGGAGCTGGTGGCGGAATGGCTGCAAAAGTACTTGCCGAGGCTGGGGCCAAGGTAATCGTGTTGGAGGCAGGGCCTACATGGTACTCGGAAAGTGAAACGGTGATGTTTAAGTGGAATTATGAGTCCCCGCGTAGGGGGGCATCGATTCCAGAGCGGCATTTTGGCGAATTCGACGCCTGCCTGGGCGGTTGGGCGTTGGAAGGTGAGCCCTATACAGAAGCTGAAGACACTCGTTGGCGATGGTTTAGAGCCCGCATGTTAGGAGGAAGGACACACCACTGGGGCCGGATATCCTTACGTTTTGGACCCGACGATTTCAAAGGGCGCAGCATGGATGGAATGGGTGATGACTGGCCCATTGGTTATGATGATGTTTCTCCCTATTACGATAAGGTAGAAGAATTAATTGGCGTTTTTGGGACCGAAGAAGGGATATACAACGAACCAGGAGGCCGATATTTGCCTCCCCCGAAGCCTCGCTGCTACGAGCTGCTTGTCAAAAAGTCCTGTGACAGAATCAATATCCCTGTCATCCCCTCTCGCCTTTCTATTCTCACACAACCTCACAACGGCCGGCCGGCGTGTCACTATTGCGGACAGTGTGGACGAGGGTGTGCGACCAACTCAAACTTTTCATCTCCCTCTGTACTTATTCGGCCAGCGCTTACGTCAGGCAACCTCGAAGTTGTGCCTCACGCAATGGTTCGCGAAGTAACTACAAACTCTGAGGGCCTCGCATCAGGTGTTTCGTATGTAGACACAAACAGCTTGCAGGAATACCAGGTACGGTCAAAAATTGTAATCCTGGCGGCAAGCTCCTGCTCTTCAGCACGGATCCTATTAAATTCAAAATCTGCTCGGCATCCGAATGGCCTTGGTAATTCAAGTGATGCAGTGGGCAGATACATTACCGATACACCGGGAACGAGTGTCGCCGGTATTATTCCTCAGTTATTGGATGGCAAGCCTCATAATTGTGATGGCGTCGGAGGAATGCACGTGTATGTCCCCTGGTGGTTGGACAATAGAAAGCTGAATTTCCAACGTGGCTACCACCTGGAGATCTGGGGTGGTCGCGGTATGCCAGGATATGGTTTTCTTGGGGGCATTCATAAATACAATGGCGTAGACTATGCCCTGGGAATCAAGAGAGACAACGGCGGCGGCGGATACGGCAAACAGCTCAAGGATGACTACCGTCGCTTCTATGGTTCCATAGTAGGGTTTTCAGGAAGGGGCGAGATGATCGCCCGGCGTGATAACCGATGCACGATTCACCCATCACAAGTAGATAAGTACGGTATTCCCGTGCTCCACTTCGATGTAACACACAGCGACCAGGAATTCCAGCAGGCAAAACACATGCAGGAAAGCGCGAGGGAGATTATTCATGCGATGGGTGGCACTCCCCTTACCCCAATGCCCACAAAAGAGGAGGGTTATGGCATTCAAGCTCCTGGTGAAATCATTCATGAAGGAGGTGCAACACGGATGGGCCATGACCCCCGCAGTTCTGTTTTAAATGGGTATAATCAGTCTCATGACGTAAAGAACTTGTTCGTTACTGATGCAGGGCCATTTACCTCGCAAGCGCATAAGAATACTACACTGACTATTCTAGCCCTTTCCTGGCGCGCTTCGGATTACATCATCGATCAAAGAAAAAAAGGAAATTTATAAGGGAGGCTACCATGAATCGACGTGAATCTATAAAACTACTTTCTCTGTCTGCCCTTGCTTCCGGATTTACCTGGACGGTCCATGACGTCAAGGCTGCGCAGGAGTTAAAAGAGACTTCTGCAAGAACCAATCAGTCCTCGCCCTTTGAACCTGCATTCTTCACTCCTCAGGAATTAGAATTGGTCAATGTGTTGGTTGATTTGATTATCCCAGCAGATGAGCGTTCTGGTAGCGCCACGGATGCGGGTGTGCCGGAATTCATGGATTTCATGATGACAGATCGCCCAACGATGCAGTTGCCCATGCGTGGCGGCCTTGCCTGGATTGATTATCAGTGCGACAAGTTATTTGATAGTGCATTTGTAGATTGCACCGACGAACAACGGATGCAATTGTTGGATTCCATTGCGTATCCAGACCTTGCGGCTCCAGAAGACAGCCAGGGTGTTGCTTTTTTTAATAGTTTCAGGGACCTGACTGCAACTGGGTTCTGGTCCAGTCAAGTCGGCGTTGAAGATCTGCAATATATAGGCAATACCTTCGTCCCAGAATGGACCGGCTGCCCGTCTGAGATACTCGATCAACTGGATGTATCTCATGATGAGTAGACCGTAGTCTTCGACTCATGCATTCTTCTCGCCACCTGGCACTGGACAATCTGATTGACGAAGCTCGTCTCGATGTGCTTGCAGCTAGTTTACACAAACATGCGCAAGCACATCGAGAACATACATCTACTGCTCCATCTGATCCACTCCCTGCTCAAAGGCTTCGACGCCTACTTGATCCTCTGTTGCACAATAAAGCGTCTCTATTCTCAACACTCACAGATAGGTTCTTTGGCAGGCTAGAGAAAATCCCTCGCCCGTTTCTGGACCTCGGATTCAAAGTCGTTGCAGCATACCACTTTTTTGGCATCACTGGTATAGTAACAGCGTGCATTACACCTCTTATTCTCGGGCTAATTCTCGATTTGTCCCTGGTAACCCTTTTCATCCTGCTAGCCTCATCAGCCTTGCTCACCTGGGCTTATATCAAGCTCACTGTTCTGATAACAAAAAGGGATGCCGTTGTTTTTTTTAACTATTTTCTGACGCTATTGGCGGGCTCCTTCCTTGTTCTGCGCATAATGAATCAGCCTGTGCTAGTGTACATGGACATTATGATAGTGGGAGCAGGTTTGCTGTTTGCGTTCGGGCGAATAGGGTGCTTCATGGCGGGCTGTTGTTACGGTAAACCGTCGATAAGAGGCATACGTTATGATAAACACCATAAAAAAAATGGATTTCCTCGCCTCTTGCTTCGTGTTCGTTTGCTCCCTGTTCAACTCATAGAATCTGCATGGTTATTTGGTATAACCGCCATTAGCATAGGGCTTGTTTTTTCAACACAGGTTCCAGGAATGGCTCTCTCGACCTTCTTGATTTTACTGGCTTTAGGAAGGCTTATGTTGGAGTTTTTCAGAGGAGATCCTCTGCGTCCATATAAACAAGGAATCTCTCAAGCACAATGGACTTCGCTTGTGATGCTAGGCCTCACCATATCATTTCAAAGTGCAGGAATTCTGCCCTTCCAATCCTGGCAGTCTTTTATTTTAGTGTCTTTTTTAATACTCTTAATAACTTTCGTTCTACGCTCTAAAAATGTATCGCTACGTTCCTTGTTTTCGGCAAGGCATATACATGAGATTGCTGAAGTGTTCGAGATTTTCAAAAGAGGCAGTCTCATCCCTGCTTCAACACAAAAGGCTGTCTATTTAAGAAAAACATCGCTGAATATCCAACTGTCAGAAAACCACATTCCACTAAAAGATCGTACAACGTTACATCATATTACACTTTCGTCCACGGACCAGCCCTTCCACTATCGGCAGGCTAGAGGACTTTCCCAGTATATGGTAAGTTTGTACAAACTAGCAGGAATGCATGTGTTGCTGCCAGATGACGATAATATCTATCACCTACTTTATTTCACGATTGATACCAGATAGTAGGGTGCAATCTGAAATACACTCTCACCCTTACCAAGTAAAATCATGAGTCAAAACCTCGAAAAATGTCGGGCTGCCCTAAAAAAGCGCTGTTCTGACTTGATGTCGATTGAAAACGTTGTTGCCGCTGGTGTTGGCTACAAGGTTTCCGGAGGGCAGGTCACAGAAACGCTGAGTATTATTTGCTCAGTCATTGAAAAGAAAACCGAAGGAGATCTCGACAACAATGCCGTGATTCCTAAAACAGTAGAAGGCGTTCCTACAGATGTTATTCAAACCGGTGAAATTGTCGCCTTCATGGATCCAACCGGGCGGTTTCGTCCATCTCCTGGCGGCGTTAGCCTTGGGCATATTGACATTACGGCCGGCACACTTGGTTGCTGGGTGAAGCGTAATGGTGAGACGTTCTTACTTTCAAACAATCACGTTATCGCCAATAGTAATGCAGCTGCGATAGGAGATCCTCTTGTACAGCCAGGTCCTTTTGATGGGGGTGATCACCCTCAGGACCAGATTGCAACATTGGAAGATTTTGTCCCCATCGTATTCCAGGGAGATGGCGGCGGCGGTGACGGTGGAGGAGATGGCGGTGGCGGTGATGGCGGCGGAGGAGGAGGAGGCGGCGGCTGTGGAGGTATCGGAGGCGGTTCTTCTAAGAAAGAAGCTTCAAGTGCCCCCCCTACTGTTCGCCCTCAAATGGAGGACAACCTCGTTGACGCAGCCATTGGACGCCCATTGACGCAGGATGTGATCTTAAACGAGATCGAGACTATTGGCCAGATCGCTGGAGTAGCAGAAGCTACGCTTGGGATGTCCCTCCAGAAATTCGGTAGAACCACCCAATTTACTACTGGATCGGTTCAGCAAATCGACGTTACAGTTAATGTATCCTATGGATCCGGTAGAATTGCTACGTTCACCAACCAACTCATTGCTGGCGCCATGAGCCAGGGCGGAGATAGTGGCTCAGCGGTTCTAAACGGGGATAAGAACCTTGTAGGACTCCTGTTTGCAGGTAGTGATACTACAACTGTTATCAACCGCATTCAAGATGTATTCTCGGCGTTAAACCTAACGCTGTAGATTGGTCTTATTTTGATATCCTTTAGGTTCCAGGCTGCTGGTTTTGTTGATTGTGCTTGCACAGTTCACAACCAACGGTTTGGAACCTACTGCATTTGGGGAAAGGCAGTGGTATTAGAATAACAGTTGGACTAAACTCCATACACCAAAAGCGGCTGCCCCCCATGAGAGCCCAATCATACATAAGACTTGCATTGCTTTGTCTGAGCTAATCTTTTTCTTGATTACAAGCCGCCCAGCAACCCAGTCCAAGGCTTCCCTTTGGCTTAAACCATTTTTATTAATGGACTCAAGGAGCGAGTAGGCACAATAGGATCCAGTATCTTTATCCAGGATTGCGACTCTGTCTGAGTGGGGTGTGCTGTATAATTGTGGCTGTTCAAAAATCCCAGTATTTCTAGGAGTAATCTTTTTTTGAGACATACGTGATTTTCGGGGCTGACCAGGTTGTCTGAACAAATTAAAGGGGGTTAGAGAAGAAGAAGAACCTAAAGAAACGGAATATGGGCTTGTGCTCATTGTCTCACTTGTGTTGGATGCGAAAGCAATTGTGAGGGGTAATAAACACTTACGAAAAAACTGTGCCACAATTCTGTGACATTTAGCCAGATCTGTAATCAATTAAGTGGCCCAATAGGTACGCATTCGTTATCTAGCTGGACAGACCAACTGTTTCTGTGACAATTTGGAGATAGACGTGCATTTTGCAGCGATAAACTTAGACGAACTCCAGGCCGAACAATCCTGAACGCATCTTAGTCCACAACGGCCGAATCAGGATGTGCTTGCCTGCGTTGCTTAAATCGACGAGGAATACGTGCACTATCAGGCCCAAAACCCTCGGGACGCCCTCTCATGAAAGGGGGAGGTTTTCTCTCATATGGCCCCCCTTTACGCATCTCATTCTCAACCCAGGCTTTTAGCTTCGCTTTCTGCTCATCCGTGAGAATTTGATCTAGCTCAGAACGAATCTCAGTGAATAACGTGCGGTGTTCTTCAACCACCGAGCGTCGAATTTGCCGGCGCTTTTGTGCCGCTTCCTTAAGAACGGCTCGAATTTTTTGCTGCTGAGCTTCATCGGCGGGTTCAACTACACGTTCTATAAAAAACATAAACCCATCATCTTCTCTCAAAGCTTGCAATGTTTCGACTCGCTGATTGAGGATCGTCCCCGTCCCAAGTGCACCGATAGCGATACCGATCAGCAAGGTGGCAATAATTATCAATATAGACTTTGTCCGGGCGTTCATGTCAACATTCACGGGTTGGATGAAGGAGTGGTGGGATCCTCTTCAACAAATAAATCAAGGTCGTACACAGAGAGGGTATTCACAGGAGGTAATCCGAGAATAGCTTCAGCGGTGGTCGTCTCCGAAGCAAAATCGCCAGAAATATTTACGTTGTACACAGCAAAAAACATAGCAACTATAAACCCAGCAACAGCTACCGGACGAAACAGCTTTGTAAGAAAGAACGCGATATCATCATGCTCTATTTGCTTTAAGTGCTCGGGCTCCAGCTGTTTCATGAGCCGATCAGTAAAAAAGGGCCTTAACGCAGAATCGCTCGACGCCTTCATCGAGTCTTGCAAGAGTCCACGCAATGCTTGTAGGCGGCTAAGCTCTTCTTGGAGCTCAACAGACTGGTTAATCTCAGAGCGCAGTTGGGCCTCTACGTCAGGCTCCAGCGTTCCGTCAAGCAAGTGCAGGAGGCGATCTGTATAATGGTCCATTTTCATTTCTGTATACTATGACATCAAGGGGGTCAATATATCTTTAAGCTTCTTTTGGGCTCTACTCAATCTGGATAATACGGTGCCGTAGGGTAAATTAAGCATTTCTGCGGTCTCTTCGGTGGAGTATCCTTCAATCATTCTAAGAACGATCACAGCCCTATGGTTAGGAGGCAATTCCTGGATAGCGGTATGTACCAGATTAACCTGCTCGTTTCTCTCGTAGCTAAAATCGGAGTCATAAACGGGCTCCTGCATCTGTTTATTATCGTCGTCACGGCTTAAAAACCGTCCCAGGAATCGTTTACGTCTTCGTAAAGCATCTAACGATTTATTAATTGCAATACGTTTTAAATAAGTCAAAAAACTCGAATCCCCTCGAAAACGACCCAAAGATTGATAACATTTGATAAACGTTTCCTGAACAACATCATCTACCTCTGCAGAAGGTCCTAGCATGGATACAACCGTCATAGCAACCTGTTGTTGATAAGTATCAACCAACACTCGAAAGGCTTTTCTATCTCCTTTCTTAGCCCGATCTACGTATTCCTTATCAGCGTCCACCTTGCTATCAGATAGGTTTAGAAGTATGGGATTTAGGGGTTCGTATCCGTTAAGTAGTATATCGAACACAAAACCCTAAACCCCACATTCCTCCGATTTATTTATCGATTTCGCTGTCTTTTCGATTTCATTGTGCTCCGCACTTCGTGTGAGAGCGCTTTATGAATGGCAACGACTTCGGTTTGCGTTTCGGTTAATATCGCTTCTTGTTTCTCTTTCGCAGAAGCATGCAATGCTTGCATGGACTCTTTAGCAGCTTCAGGATTATCACGGTCAAACTGGCCACGCAGTTCTTCCATCTGTGCTCTAAGCTCTTCTCGAACTTGTTTGAGCTGTTCCTGTTGTTCAGTTGAAAGTTCAAGGGCATCAACCATAGCAGCCTGGATATCGCCTCTATCTAGACCGCCTCTATTTGCACTGCCACGATCACCGCTTCGGTTTCCACGACGGCCTCTTATCCGTGCCTCACCCTCGGCGTCCTCTCCCGCCCCTCGCTTCTCTTGCATAGTTTCTTTCCGCTCCTGAAGCTCGCTTAGTTGTTCTTCAGTTAAGATATCTGCTAAAGCTTCTCTCATTGCTTCACGCGCGCCTTGCATCTGGGCTTTAAAATCGTCTTCACTGAGCGTTCCAGCTCTTCGTTGCTCGATAAGAGCCTTCACGCTTGCGCTATGCTCCTCGCGAAAGGCTTTCAACTGCTCCTTTTGTCCATCGGTCAGTGGATTAGATAGGTTTTCAAACCCGCCTCGCTTGCCTACACCCCTTTCTCCTTGCCGCCCTGCTCTGCGCCGGCGTACTCCTGTCTGACCCTCATCAACAGAAGCAATTAGTGCAGCCTTTTGATCTTCTGAAAGGGTCTGTTGCAATTCTGCGGATACATACCATAGCCGGCCTGGTTGCTGTTGATCGTATTTACTCATGATATCAGCAACTTGCTGGGCATCTGAACCGGAGAGATCCAATCCATCAATGATAGTGGCCGCGGGTACATCCAGGCTGCCCGTTATATCCTGATCCGTAGCCACGTTTGTTGTATCACAAGCAGATACGAGCAGGGTAAGCATTAAGCCCAGGAGTATACTTAAATTCTGTTTCTGGGTGATTATTTCATTCATACGTTTCATACTAAATACCATTTTAAATTCTGAGTGCAAAGTGCTGAGGGCTGACTCGGGAGGAGAATGAACTCGAATTCCCCTCAGTGCCCTGCACAAGAGTGAGCCTTTGCATGATCTCAAGGAGAAGACTGCTCAATACTCCCGACTCAGCCCTCAGCACTCGGATTGCACTCTATAGCTGATTCTCTTACTTTCCTAGACGAACTAAAAAAGGGTACATTCCCTTTTATCTAATTTTTTTTCATCCAACCGCCGCCTTCCCTAGTCATGAAAAGAAATGCGCTTCTCTTTATTTGCCTCACTGCCTTTATGGGCTGCTCCTCTCCTCCTCCACCCCTTCCCCCTCAACCTCAGTTTGAAGAGCAAGTGCTCGACGAAGAAGTAGCGATCGGGTATGGGTTAGCAATTGGAGATGTAGATGGAGACAACAAACCAGATATCTTGTTAGCAGACAAGAAGGAGTTTGCATGGTACAGGAATGGGGATTGGCAGCGATTCGTGATCTACAAGGACCTGACTACGCGGGACAACGTAGCTATTGCCGCTAGAGATATAGATGGAGACGGGATGGTTGAAATTGCTGTTGGAGCTATGTGGAACCCCGGTGAAACCAGCGATTCGGAGCAATCCGGCTCTGTTCACTACTTAATCCGGCCTGAAGACCCTACACAAGCCTGGGAGGCCGTTCAGCTTCCCCATGAGCCAACGACTCATCGAATGCACTGGGTACAAACTTCTGAGGACTCTTTCGACCTTGTTGTTCTCCCATTGCATGGTAGAGGCAACCAGGGTGGCGAAGGGGAGGGTGTGAAAGTATATGCCTACTCGAAGCCAGATAATCCTTACGACGAATGGCCCATGGCCTTAATCGATGAGTCCATGCATATGACTCACAACTTCGATCTATTGGAAGGCGACACACCTGTACTTTACATTGCGGGAAAAGAAGGAATTCGAGCCGCAGCATATACTGAAGACGGATGGCAGGCTGCAAATCCGATCCCTGGCCTTTCGAATGGAGCTGGAGAAGTTCGAAAAGGGACCTTAGGTGCCAGTTCCTTGATTGCAGCCATTGAGCCCATGCATGGGACAACACTAGCAGCCTATATCGGAAACGAGATGACCTCTGCACTTACTTTTCAGACCCTAAATGTGCCTGTTGATGTCCCCTATAGCCGTGTTGTTCTAGACTCTACGTATACTCAAGGCCATGCCGTTGCCGTAGGTGACTTACTCGATATGGGTATGGATCAAATTGTAGCCGGCTGGAGAAATCCCAATGCAGCAGACAAAGTTGGTGTCAAGCTCTATGTACCCACCGACGCATCTGGCCAGGCATGGCAGACCTTTCTCATTGACGATAATACCATGGCCGTCGAAGATCTAAAACTGGCAGACCTTAACGACGATGGGAAACTGGATATCATTGCCGCTGGGAGGGCTACAAATAACCTTAAAGTGTACTGGAATCGGACAGAATAGCCCCAAGTCATAATGAAACACGGATTAATACCGGCCGCATATACCCCCTTTCACCCAGACTATTCGCTGAACACTGACGTAATAGCTCAACTTGTCCAGCTATATATTGCACAGGGATGCAAAACCGTCTTTATCAATGGGACTACTGGCGAGTTTGCCTCAATGTCGCTCAATGAACGAATCGTTGTGGCAGAGTCTTGGATTAAACATAAAGACACCCTTTCAGTATGGATTCATGTAGGTCATACGAGCCAGCATGAAGCCATCCAATTAGCGAGGCATGCTCATGCAATTGGTGCAGAAGCCGTTTCTGCTCTTGCGCCCTATTACTTTACCCCATCCTCAGCTCTGGGTCTTGTAGACTTCCTCCTTCCTATTGCAAAGGCCGCTGCTCCGCTTCCATTTTACTATTACCACATCCCATCAATGACCCATTCTTCCATAGATATGGGAGAATTTATCCCGATAGCTGTGGAACAGATCCCCACGTTTGCCGGCCTTAAATTTTCATCTCCTGATTTGTATACCCTTCAACGAGCCCGGCAAGCCGCTCAGTTGGAATCAGGCTCCTCCATCGAGATTCTTTTTGGTGTCGACGAAATGCTATTAGGAGCCCTCCCTTTTGCTATCGACGGAGCTATCGGAAGTACCTATAATTTTTCATCGCCCCTCTATAATAGATTGTTGATGGAGTATGAACATAACAAGATCGATGAAGCACAAAAACTGCAGGCACAATCTGCAGAGATCGTGCGAGAATTCCATGCTTATGGGGGCGTATCAACAGGAAAAGCGATCATGAAAATGCTCGGTGTATCCTGTGGGCCTCCACGTCCGCCTCTGCCTACGTTGTCCCTGGCTGAGCGAAATAGCGTGTACGAAAAGATCGCCCCGCTTGAGATTTTCCCTGCGCCCTTACAACCTCCTGCCTCCAACTTATAGAATATGGATCCAAAGAGCCGCGAACACCTTGCTTCTACGTATAAAAGCACCCTCCTGAATGATATCCTCCCTTTCTGGACGACTCATAGTGTTGACAGAACCCACGGTGGATTCACCATTGCATTGGGTAGAGATGGCACCGTCATTGACACCGATAAAGGCATATGGCAACAGGCCCGCTTCACATGGTTGCTCGGCACGTTGTACAATACGGTAGAACCGCGTGATGAATGGCTGGAGCTCGCTCAACACGGCATTGATTTTCTTTCAAAGCATGCTTTTGATCAGGACGGGCGCATGTTCTTTCAACTCACACAGGACGGCAGGCCGCTAAGAAAAAGACGATATGTATATAGTGAAGCCTTCGGTGCGCTCGCTTTCGCCGAGTACGCCCGTGCAACAGGAAGCGACGAGGCAGCATCAAAAGCCATTGAATTGTTCGAGCTCTATAACACCTATTCGTCGACACCTGGCCTGATACCACCTAAAGTTGATCCCATGAGCCGTCCTATGACCGGACTTGGCTCGAACATGATCGCAATAAACCTTGCTCAAGTACTGAGAGACGCGATCGATGCTCCTGGATGCAACGCTATCATTGATCGGTCTATCAATAACATCACCCGCCTGTTCATGAAGCCTGACCATAAAGCCGTTATGGAGGTAGTAGGGCCGAATGGCGAAATTATCAATCATTTTGATGGCAGGATAATCAATCCCGGACATGCCATCGAAGCTGCGTGGTTCATATTGCATGAGGCAAAACAGAGAAATAACGATTCAGAGCTTATCCGAATAGGCACTCAAATACTCGAGTGGATGTGGGAACGAGGATGGGACACCGAATACGGAGGCTTGTATTATTTCCGGGATATATACGATTTACCCGTCCAGGAATACTGGCATGACATGAAATTCTGGTGGCCTCACAATGAAGCAATCATTGCAACATTACTGGCCTATACGCTTACTAACAATTCTCTATATAAACAATGGCATACCCTCGTTCACGACTGGTCGTTTTCGCATTTTCCTGACCCCGAATATGGAGAATGGTATGGCTATCTACATCGCGATGGCCGGCTCTCTGTCCCTCTAAAAGGAAACATCTGGAAAGGACCGTTTCACCTGCCTCGTATGCTATTGTATTGCTGGCAACTACTTGAATAAAGCACTTGTGAAACACCATACTGACATCCCCCAGCTTTTTCACTCCCATGAATCTGACTCGTTATTTACGAACTGCCTTTGCTGTGATGAACCCATACTGGAGTCTGGCCATGAGTATGTCATTGAGAAAGCCTACACGAGTTACTCCGATTACAAGGTATCCGATACAGTGTTTGAGTATGCCATGTGCCTGGATTGCCTGGTACAACTGCAAGGGCAGATGTCTAAAACATCGTTACGACGGGTTGAGGCCTACTTCGAGCAGCACGTCGATATAAACGAGCGCATTCAAAGTGCCAGTGAAGAGGACGTTGACGTAAACGACCGACTGTCGTATTGCATGGTAAAAGGCACTCACATTCGTGAGCTATCTGAATATCAGGTATTTGGGTTGTTTAGAGCAAATCAGATGCTTCTTGGCCCTTTTCCCTACATGATTGGTGGTGCAGCAATGGACGAAATTGCTCAACTCCTCTCTAACGAAACTCTCGGAGAAATCGACGGATTTATGGATTCTCACTTCGGCCTGCCGCCGGAGTTACGCAAATTGTTTCTGGATAAACCCGTTTTATTGATCTAGTAGGCTAAGATACGGGAGTTGTGCCAGATGAAATAGAAGTGGTCGTCAAACGTTTCTCTTGCGTTCGACATATGGTAGTGTACTTTAAATGTCGTGCAATTTCTACTCCCTCTATTATGTGTCAAAGGAGTGTAATAGGTCCACCCATCTATGCGAGTCATTATACGAGTGGGTAAATGATTATATAGTTTTACCTGAAAGCGCTTTGGATCAACGTTATTGCCCTTTTTAACACATTTATTCAGCTCATCAATACCTTCCCAAAGATCACTCTGCCTATTTCGAAAATCCAAGTTACCCAATCGATACGCGCTTGCCATGGACTCCCTGGATTGAGCAAAGCCAGATTCAGGATCAAGGAGCAGTACCCGTACTTTTAAATCTTCTGTTGCTTCAAGCGATTCTATGAGCACATCGATATATCGCTTCTCTTCCTGCCTCCCAGTTTGACTATTACGTATGTATTCAACAAGAAAGTCAGCATGCGTCCACAAGAGATCAATCCGCTTCCGTGCTTTTCTAAATACTCCATCCAGGTTTGTGGACCACAAATCAGGATAGTACCTAATATACCACCTCAAACCCTCTCCAGGAATCCCGGCAAGGTAGGTGATCGGGATCTGCAATGCATGGGATATCAACCTTAGTTTATCTAAACGAGGCTGTGAGCCTGTAAGGTATTTTTGCAGTAAACTAGGGCTAAAAGGAGGCTTACCGTCTTCAACAATGTCCTTACAATTATCGTTGATCTCCTTAACAAATGCCGCCTTATTACCCTGAGTGTATCTCTGAATCAATTCTTCTAGGATCTCACTAAAAGGACGGATGGGCACCCCATCAAAATTAATTTCCATATCCAATTTAATGCGTCAAAAAGCTCTTTACCATGCTCACAAAACCCCAAAATAAACATTAGTGTATTTCCAAAAGGACAAAAACATTGCACTTATTGTCTAAAATAATTGCATATTTGGTACAATAAACTAAATCCACATCACCTTTAGCAAATAATATTCACTAAAGTATATTTGAATCCCCTTAAACTTTTCGTATGAATAGGTAAGAAATTGCAACAATTAGCGCTTGCCATCACAAGCGATAACATACACTAAAGTATCTCATTGCTTTTTTGAACTAAAAAAGGTCCTAAACCAAGAGCATTCCAGTTTGGCGGCTGAACACTTTGGCTTGGACCTTCGATTGGTATTATGTTAAAATACGCTTTGTTGCCCGCATCATCAACTACCTCATTCGTTCCTACATCAATCTCCCTCTTACACGCATCAGTTCGTCATTTATACAACTTAACGAATGAACTGTTATGATTGGATTTGATGTCTCTTACCTGGTACAATATGGAGCCGTTGGCTTCATCATTATCATTTTAGTGCTCTTCTTCTTCTCATTAAATACAGTGCTACAAAAATGGGGAGTTGGCAACAAAGAGCATGGGGTTCATAGGGGAAGACCTAACGTACTACGCTTCCGACTTGGCGTATACCTCATACTATTCTTCTTATTTGTTCTGATAGGGTTAATCGTTCCCTACACGGTGACTCAGTTCCGATTGACCTCTGCGAAGTACTGTGTACCTGAGTTCGACCTAACAGGAAAATATATCTACGAAGGATACTCCTTTGATAATCATGTAAAAATAACTGGCTATGCCATCATACGGCGGCGCAACAATTCATATTCAATTTCAGGAGTTCGATTAATGACAGCGCCTGTTAATAGCGATACAACATTGCAATATGGAACCGACCTAATCGCAGATACTGATACGACCCACTACAAATGGGAATCTGGCTGGGCTGGAATCAGTAACGATTGCAAAATAGGTTTCCAGCACACCTTTTATAACAAAAATGGGTTTTCTAGAGGATTTGCCATTCTAGATATTCGAGACGAAACTGAAGGTAGGTTAGAAGGAACGTTTTTTTATTTCCGGGGCATGGGAGGCAATGTTACCTTCAGAAAACAAGCCCCTCCTGCTTGAACCTGTACTATGTAGTTCAGCAAAAGTATACCTACATCATCCTTGCTCTCATTTGAAGAAATGATTCTATCAGGGCAGATCAAAGACGCTACGAGCGTAAATGCGTACCATCTTGTAAAAATGAAAGGGCTAATCTAATGCTATCTCTCTATAGTTCGTCACACTATAACCGGAATGTTTGTCTGTGATTGTTACCTTCAGGTCATAGGCTCCCTTTTTCACAGAGGAGACATCCAGTTCACTATATTCTATCGCTGTGCGGTCTGTACCTTCTCGTTCAACCGTCAGCGACAGCGCCAAGTTTTGTTTGCGCCTGAAGATCCTTTTCCTATTTTTTTGCTCTTCCAGCGTATAAGTGATTGTGTAGGAGGTACGATCATCAGACCCATAGGTCAGGTTGTATACTTCGTAATAAAGAGATAAAGGGTTCTTTCTATCGAATCCACGGCCAGGATTTGCAAAGATATCCAACCCGTTTTTTGTATACCGCCCCTCCTCTTCTGCAGGTAAAATTCGGGAAGCTGGTATAATATCGCTAAGCATCAATTCTTCTGAGGTATAATCTGGTACACGATAACCAAACAAATAAGACCCTTTCCGCTGCACCTCATCAATACCAACATGTAGATTTACATGATACGAGTCTGACGAAGCTATGAACTGAACCAGGTCTATTGCGCTATCATCCTTGTGATAGTTAGCGGGAGTAATTGCGCGAAGTTCAAGCTGCTTATGCAGCGCATTCCACATCGTATCATGAACGGCAAACCCAACGTCTAACGTTAAGCGCTCTGGTACTGGATCAGCTCCTTCAATAGCATCACCTATCGGAATAGCAAAATGAATATCAACTCGTGTCTTTTTGTCCTCGGTCCTAAAGGATGAAACCATGTAAGGGAGATTGATATGTTTCAGCTCTCCCGGCCACACATACCGATCGGTTGTTAATCCTGAACCCACATCTTCAATGCCTTGATCGAACAACTCATTATTGTAATTGATGATATCAAGATCATTTGTTCTACTTCGGCTGGTACCAGCTAACGATTGCTTTCTACGTAGAGACTGTGAAAGCAACGCATATCCTCCCCCCCATATTTCTCTAGCCTCCAGTACATCGATATTATTAGGTAACGAAGGGATCAATACACCCAATCCACTGTGTCCTTCAAAATGGAAAACCAGGTCCGGGTTAAGGTACCGCCAGGATTCAATAAACTCTGTGTTTTCAGTTACAGAGGCAGCAATATCATCGGGTTTACCGTGCCGAATAAATATCAACCCTCGATCCCCTATCTCTCCGTTTAACCAGTAAGCCCGTGGGAAGTCACGATCAGCAGTTTGGTTTCGCTCCGTTCTTTTGATTACTCGAAAGGACTCCCGAGGCTCATATTGTGCATAAATGCTTTCAGCTTCTATCAACCGCTCGTAGTGAACCTGGAGCCTGAGATCAACCTTATCTGCTCTTGTAGGATTTCTTTTCTCCAGGACATTTGAGAAGAACTGTCGATACGCATGGGGCTGATCAATCGTGGTATATCGATTAATCTCCTCATCCGATAGGATGTATTTAACATCTTCCAAAAACAGGCGAGCACTTACTTCATCCTCAATAGTGTCTATGGCCTGTAAGACGTAACTCTGTGCAATTTCTGCCTTATCCAGTCCGTAGTAAATACGAGCCTTTGACAATAAAAGGGGTTGCGCTGCTATATCTAGATTTTTCTTTAAGAGATCCCCTAGCAGCTTATCAGCGTCCTCTAAGTCGCCGTTTAATCTCAACACCTCAGCCTCAAAATACGTTGCATAATCAGAAGCGTGTTCTGCGAACCATGCTTCCAAATCGGCAGGAGGATGCTCCGTAAAATAATATCTGTACATTCGGAAAATCGATGCCTCAATATACCCCTTTTTACCCGATAACTGCTGTTGCCGATGCATAAGTTCAAATGCCTTTTCGAACTCTTTTTTGTACTGCTGAAGCAATCCGTATTGGTATAGGACATCGTGATACAACGAGTCCTTTTCAAGGATTTGCTCAAAGTCTTCAGTACTTCGCTTCCAATCCATCTTTCGCAGAATCAAAGCCTTACGAATTCCCATTTCCCTGCGCGTTACAGCCCTCAAGTACAATGCTTGTACGTCCTGCTCATTATTGCTTAATCGTCTATTGAGAATAGACAACGCCTTTTCCCAAGTGCCTGCATCAATGCCATAGTCTCGGGGTTTCAGATTTTTGACTTTATATGTATACTCATCGGTAGGATGTTTAACGCCAGAAGAGCAAAGAATCGCAAAGAGAAGAAGCGTTAAGAAGTGCTGCATGATTGACTGGGGGAAGAATTTTGTTTGTTGTTTGCAGACGGTTATTCAAAGGACAACAAACAATAAACGACATACGAGTAAGACTTACGTATTTATGAACGATCAACGAGAAGAACTGTTACGATTCATTACGCAGGATGACATAATTATCGAGGAAGCACCCTGGGGACCCCATCATTGGATTAGCCGCCCTGGCTTAACTGAAGCTGATCACTTGCTTCTAGTCCGAGTACATATGCCTCCCGGAAAGTCGCATCAGTTTCATACTCATCCGGAGATGGAAGAAATAATCTATGTGATTTCGGGAAAGGCAGAGCAATGGGTAGATACTGCGTCTCACATTCTAGAACCGGGAGAGGCCGCTCACATCCCTAAGAATGTTGTACACGGCACCTACAACCCTTTTGACGAGCCTCTTGTTTTCTTGGCTATCCTGGGCCCTGCCCATTTTGAAGGACCAGCGCTCATAGATGTCTGCCAGAAGGAACCCTGGTGCACGATTAAAGAACCTGTTATTTACTGATCGATAGCCATGAACCGCAGAGATCTTTTCAAACTTGGAGGGACCCTTCTTACAGGGCTGGGTTCTTATCCCGCCCGATCAGTACTTCCCTATTACCTCAACGGCCATGCAAAGGATGCACACGTTGTAATCATTGGAGGTGGTGTTGGAGGCTGCGCCGCAGCGCTGGCTATCGCTAGATCAGGCTATAATGTAATCCTCACTGAGGAAACCAATTGGATTGGGGGTCAACTAACCCAGCAAGCAGTGCCCCCGGATGAGCACCCATGGATTGAGCAGTTTGGTGCAACCCGTTCCTATAGGTCGTACAGGCATGCGGTGCGCGCCTATTATAAAAAATGGTATCCTTTGAAAGCTGAACATGCTTCTGATGAGCACCTGAATCCCGGTGCATGCGGGGTATCTTATCTCTGCCATGAACCTCTAGTGGCACACCAGATTCTGACGGCCTCAATGGCCCCCTATTTAAGTAGTGGCCGCATTCAGGTTTTTCTAGATACGATCCCGATACGGGCTATAGTAAGCAACGACACTGTGCAGTCTGTTCACGTTCGACATGTGCTCAGTGGCGAAGAACTCGAATTGACCGGCCTGTATTTTCTGGACGCCACTGAAAACGGTGACTTGCTTCCGATAACGAACACAGAATATGTAACCGGTGCAGAATCCCGACTAGATACAGGTGAACCACATGCCCCGGAAGTTGCCGGCCCCGAAAACATCCAGGCACCAACATGGTGTTTTGCGATTGATTATCGAGAGGGGGAAGACCATACCATTCCTCGGCCAGCCAACTATGATTTTTGGAGAGACTATGTCCCTCCTCTTACACCAGCCTGGCCGGGGAAATTATTAAGCCTGACCTACTCTAACCCCATAACTCTAGAGCCTAGAACGCTGAGCTTTGACCCACGGCCCAATGCTCAAACCCCATTCTTTAACCTTTGGACGTACCGTCGGCTCATTGCACCAAGTCAGCTTATCGGAGGGGAAGGGAACAGCGGCATCTCTCTAATCAACTGGCCTCAAAACGATTACCTGCTAGGTAATCTGTACGACGTATCACCAGAAGACAAAAAGAACCATGAGCGTGGAGCCATGGAAGTGAGTTATGCATTGTTATATTGGCTTCAAACCGAAGCCCCTCGAGATGACGGAAAGGCTGGATGGCCCGGACTCCGGCTTCGGGGGGACGTCTGCGGGACAACCCATGGACTTGCAAAAAGGCCCTATGTACGAGAGTCCAGGCGCATCAAGGCCCTTTTTACCGTCAAAGAACAACATGTAGGACTTGAAGCGCGCATGGAAGAAACAAACCGTTCTGCCACAGAGGTTACGGCAGCTTCTTTTGCTGACTCTGTTGGTATTGGTAGCTATCGGAT
>JAHQVL010000324.1 GCA_019634345.1 Rhodothermaceae bacterium | reverse complement strand
AGCTATCGACTTGGATAATCCGGATCGCATGATTGCAGGGGGGGTCTCAGGCGGACTGTGGGAGTCTACAAACAATGGGCTGAACTGGTCTCCCTTGAACCAGGAAGGGGGAAATTTGAGTGTGACTTATATCGCCCAAGATCCACGCCCAGGCAGTAGGAATATCTGGTATTATGCCTCCGGGGAATTCTCAGGCAACAGTGCTTCTGATCCAGGCCGCGTTGCACCTTATTACGGGTCAGGCCTTTACAAATCAATGGACAACGGAGAGACCTGGAGTCTTCTACCCGCCGCTACTCCAAATAATCTAAACCGATTTGACTCTCCCTTCGACTTCGTAAATCGCATCGCCATCAGCCCGACGACAGGCACCTTATTTGTAGCGTCCAATGCCCTTGGGATCTACCGCTCTGATGACGGGGGGAATGACTTTGGACCCGACTTAGACGAATTTTCTTTCCCAGGGCCTGTTCTAGGGGGCGTCAATCAACACGACTGGTCCGATGTAGCCGTGAATGAAGATGGGGTGGTGCTCGCTGTCATTTCCTCAGAGGGGTCGGAAACGCCAACAAACTCTCCAGGTGTCTACATCTCCAACAATGATGGCCTCTCCTGGGTAAATATCACGCCGAATACCTTCCCGAACAATCACGATCGAAGCATCGTCGCTTTCGTCCCCTCCAATCAGGATATGGCCTTTGTTTTTACGACTACATTGGCTCAGCGTAATGGCAGAGAAGATGTGAGGCTTCACAAAATAGACGTAACAACAGGTGCCTCTACCAATCTATCAGCAAACCTACCCAATTTGTCTGATGCTGGAGATATTGATACACAGGGTGGATATAATATGGCGCTAGCCGTCAAGCCTGACGATGAAGACTTTGTTATTCTCGGTGGGACCAACGTATACAGGTCCAGAAACGGGTTTTCTACCTCTGTTGTCGAGCGTACAGATTTTTGGATTGGTGGTTATGACGCTATCAGTGATCGGTTTGTCAATTATGAAAACCATCATCCAGACCAGCACATCTTTCTATTCGATCCCAGGGACTCGAACCGCTTATGGACCGGTAATGATGGCGGCATTTATGTCCTCGACGACGTCACAGTAATGAATGAGGTCGACTGGAGCGACCGGAATAATGGGTACAATGTAACGCAGTTTTATACCGTAGCCCTTGCACCTGAAGCACAAGACCCTCGCATAGCGGGTGGGAGTCAAGATAATGGAACCCCCTACCTCCGGTTAGACGACCTTGCCGCCGGTTCTCGCAATATCAGTGTAGGCGATGGCACGTACCTCTACTTCGCGGAGGCGGCTGCCTATGTCGGTTTTCAAAACGGCTCTATCCTAAAGTTGGGCTACAATGCAGAAGATACGCCAACGCTGGGCGGATTTAGCTTCATTCAGCCGGAGAGTGCATCCAGTCAGTTGTTCGTTAACCCCTTTGTAGTAGATCCGAATAACGAGGATGTGATGTACTATCCCAGCGGCTCAACCCTCTGGCGAAACAATATGCTGAGTTCATTGCGCGGTGGTCAGACAGATAGTGAAGGGTCAGATGAAGGCTGGAGCCGGGTCAATGGCATCCCATTCGTCGGATTACGAGCCATTACAGCGATCGCTGTTTCGCAAGATCCTGCTCATATCCTGTATTATGGGGCGAGCGATACCAGGGCGAATGATCCTGCTTCTCCACAGCTATTCCGAATGGAAGATGCAACAACGTCTACAGGCAATAACGCGGTAAGTATCTCCTTACCCTCTTCCATCGAAGGAGGCGCCTACATATCGGATATTGCCATCAACCCGGAAGATGCAGACGAAATCCTGGTTGTATTTTCTAATTATGAAATCGTTGGATTATATCATTCCACCAATGGAGGGGCTAGCTTTACAGCGGTAGAAGGCAACTTAGAAGGTACTGGTTCTGCTTCCCCTGGCCCTTCGATCCGAGCCGCTACGATCCTACCCCTTGGCTCCGAGACGCGATATCTTGTAGGTACAAGCACTGGCTTATACAGCACGACTGACCTGAATGGCTCTAACACCGTGTGGACCCCCGAAGCCCCTTCTACCATTGGCAACTCAGTGGTATGGGATGTTACGTCGCGAACGTCCGACAACCTCGTCGCCGTGGCTACGCATGGCCGGGGATTGTATGTAGGTAGTGAGGACGACTCGTTTAACCCCACGCCTAATACGGATGAATTTGTGCTCGCCCCAAATTTCCCAAATCCTTTTGCATCAACAACAACGATCATTTACGACCTGCCGACCCAAAGCAGGGTAAGCATCTCAGTTTTCAATCTTGCAGGAAGAAAGATACAAGATTTATTAATTGATGAAGTACAAGAAACAGGTAGACAATTCATAGAGTTCAATGCGGCTTCTTTCCCAAGCGGGGTGTACCTCTATCAATTACGCGCAATCCCTGTAGGAAACGATCAAAACTTGGGTACATTTACGAAGTCTCGAAAAATGATGATTATTAAATAGAGACCTTCTTTTTTCGGTGTAAATTACGATGGATATTAATCGAAGCAGTGGGATTCTCCTCCATATCACATCTCTTCCTAATCGATATGGTGTAGGAGATCTAGGGCCAACAGCCTATGAATTTGTAAACTTTTTGGTTCACACAAAGCAACAATACTGGCAGGTATTGCCACTTGTACCTGTAGGATATGGATACTCTCCCTATGCCAGTCCTTCTACATTTGCAGGAAATCCCCTCTTTATAAGTCCGGATCTTCTTCTTGAACAGGGATATTTACACAATGAAGATCTAGCCGATCTGCCAGAATTTCCTGAGGACCGTGTAGACTTTGAACGGGTCTTGCCCTTCAAGTTTACGTTATTGGAACGGGCTTTTGATCTCTTCGACCTCCATGCACCTGCTGAAGAAAAGCACCAATTCGATGCGTTCTGCAAGACCAATCAGGACTGGCTTGAGGACTATGCCCTGTTTGCCGTTCTAAAATTTGTCCATGAAGGCAAAGAATGGACACAATGGGATCCAGCATTAATGTGTAGGGATCAGCATGCCATGAACGAAGCTGCAAAGAAACATGCGCGAGGCATTTTGATGCAGAAATTCTGGCAATATCTCTTTGACAAACAATGGCTATCCCTCAAAGGGTATTGCGAAGAGCGCGGAATAAAGATTATTGGAGACCTTCCCATCTACGTTGCGCACGACAGTGCTGACGTATGGGCCAATAGGGAGCTGTTTCAGTTAGATGCCGATGGCATGCAAACCGTCGTTGCTGGCGTACCTCCCGATTATTTCAGTGAAACCGGGCAACGATGGGGAAACCCTATCTATCGCTGGGATCTCATGCAGGAAAACCAGTTTTCCTGGTGGATACGCAGGTTTGCGTCTATCCTTAAGCAGGTAGACATCATACGCTTAGATCATTTTAGAGGGTTTGAAGCTTATTGGGAGGTACCGGCAACAGAGGAGACAGCGGTAAAAGGAAAATGGGTTAAAGGGCCAAATGCTGCGCTATTTAAGACCCTGGAGCAAAAAATGGGAAGCCTTCCCATTATTGCTGAGAACCTCGGGTTCATTACACCCGAAGTAGTGGCTCTCATGGAGGCGTTTCATTTTCCGGGTATGGCCATTCTGCAATTCGCATTTGATGGCGATACGGATTCAGAGTTTCTACCCCACAACTATCCCTCAAACATTATCGCTTATACAGGCACCCATGATAATGATACAGTGAATGGCTGGTGGTTTAACAATACGAGCACTCAAGACGCAGCTTCTATTGAGCGCAGCCGTCAATTTGCCAGGGCATACATGTTGATCCAAGACGAATCGTCAGGGGTACACTGGACCATGATTCGTACACTGATGGCATCTGTAGCCAACCTCGTCGTTACACCCCTGCAGGACATACTAGGCCTTGGCTCAGAGGGACGCATGAACACCCCAGGCACTGTTGGCGATCCGAACTGGGCCTGGCGATTTTCTTCGTCTATGCTGACGGAGGATGCTATTGAACAGTTCAAAGAGCTTACTGCCCTATTTGGACGAGCACCAGAGCCTTACCGTTAAAGCACCTCTTGCTCCTCTTCATCATCGGCCTTGAGAACCCATACGGTTCGCCCGGGCACCTTGATGGATGACCCTTTCTCAAAGTACGTGTCGATAGGATATTCAGCCCCGATCGAGTTTAAGGCCATAATCCACCCCCTCGCTTCGTGCAACTCCTTGCCAGGCAGAGAAAAATCAACCGGCTCAGCCCCCTTATTAAAGATCACAAAGAAGGTGTCATCCGTTAGCCTGTTACCACGCGCATCTCGCCGTTGAATCCGATTTCCTTCAAGCAACATACCCAGGCAGGGTAGCCCACCGTCATGCCAGTCAGAATCATTCATCTCTCTGCCATCAGGGTGCCCCCAGAGCACATCTTTGATACCTTCTTCATCGGCGGCCCCCGTTAGATACCTATGCCGGCGGAAATTAGGATGATTTTTGCGAAAGGCTATAACTGAACTTACATAAGCCAGGAATTGCTCTTCGTCTTCATCCAGGTCCCAATTATGCCAGTTTATCTCGTTATCCTGGCAGTACGAGTTGTTATTACCTCGCTTCGTGCGGGACAACTCATCTCCTCCTAACAGCATGGGCACGCCTTGAGAGAACATTAAGGTAGCAACAAGACCTTGCTTTAGGGCCAGCCTTTGTGCGTTAATCTCTTTATCATCGGTAGGCCCTTCTACCCCCAGATTGATGCTATAATTGGCATTATGGCCGTCCCTATTCCCCTCCTGGTTAATTTCATTATGCTTTTGTTCATAACTGACGAAGTCATGAAGGGTGTACCCGTCATGCGCAGTTATAAAGTTGATCGACGCATAGGGCCGCCGGCCGGACCATTCATACAAATCACTTGAACCAGCCAGCCGCGTCGCAACATCACCCACCAAGCCATGATCTCCTCTCCAGAAACGGCGCAAGATATCTCGGTATCGCCCGTTCCATTCTGTCCACTGCCACGGGAAACTCCCTATTTGATATCCTCCCGGGCCAACATCCCAGGGCTCAGCAATCAATTTTACCTGGCTCAAGATGGGGTCCTGCTGGATTACCTGGAAGAAAGCAGCAAGCATGTTGATCTCAAATAAATCCCTTGCCAGGGCTGCCGCTAAATCAAAACGGAAGCCGTCCACATGCATTTCCAGCACCCAATACCGGAGGCTATCCATCACTAGCTGAAGCACATGAGAATTACCCACATCCAGCGTATTACCTGTACCGGTATAATCCATCAAATACCGCTGATCCGAAGGGTTCAGCTTGTAATAAGACAGATTGTCTACCCCTCTGTACGAAAGCGTGGGCCCTAAGTGATTTCCTTCACCCGTATGATTGTAAACAACGTCGATAATCACTTCAAAGCCGGCTGCATGCAGTGCGCGGACCATCATCTTGAACTCTCGCACGGCTGCATGACCGCCCTCAGAGGCATAAGAGGGCTCCGGGGCCAGATAAGCCAGCGTGTTATAGCCCCAATAATTCGTAAGATTCTTTTCCACCAAAAAATGGTCATGAATCTTTGCATGCACTGGCAGCAATTGAATCGTTGTCACGCCAAGCTGCTTCAAATGGTCAAGCACAGGCTCTGAAACAAGCCCCAGGTACGTGCCTCTCACGGACTCAGGTACGTCCGGATGGCTTTGACTGATTCCTTTAACGTGGGTCTCATAAATGATCGTATCTGCCCAGGGAATATTTGGAGACCTATCATCGCCCCACTCAAATCGCTCTTCAATAACAACCCCTAAAGGAGCATGGGCAGCACTATCTAATGTTGAAAAGGTCATGTCCTCATCTTCATGACCTATCTCATAGCCATACAAACTGTCATCCCATTCCAATTGACGGCCAATTGCTTTGACATATGGATCCAGAAGGACTTTATTCGGGTTAAACCGATAACCATTTCCTGGATCATAGGGCCCATGAACGCGGTAGCCATAAAGCTGACCGGGTTTCAGGTTCGGCAAGTAAATGTGCCAAATAGGCCCTGTGTGTTCCGTAAGCGCAATTGTATACGAAGGCGATCGGTCGGTGGGAGAATCAAACAACACCAATTCAATCTTCTCTGCGTGTGCACTATAGAGTGCGAAATTTACGCCTAAACCATCCCAAGTTGCCCCTAAAGGATAGGGTTTACCTGGCAACTTCTTTACGGATTGACCATTACTTACTGATGGTTTTTCAGGCATTGTAGCTACTGTTGGCGGCATATTTTAATTCGTGCTAAGCACGTATCATACTAAATAAGATCCGGCAGTTTATGACTAGACGATTAAATAACCATATATAGTTTAACTACCCCTAATTAACAACCGATTGACTACGGGATACGGGTCGATGCTGTGCTTTTTTTCAGAAAAGTATTACTAACCCTTAGTTTTGACATTTTCTATTCAGGAAAGCCGTATAATTGCATTTCATAAGAAATCTCCTACCTACCCGTTGGCCGCAATCTTCTAAAACCCTTCTTTACATCCTATGACCTGGATTGACACGAATGAAGCTGCAGATTGGCAGAATGGATCATTTAATAAAAGCTATACGAAGTTCGGAGCTCATCTTACCTCTGACGGCTGCTGGTTTTGTGTTTGGGCACCCCATGCAGAGAGTATCTCAGTAGTTGGTGATTTTAACAATTGGACTCCTCATCAAGATCATTTAGAGAAGGGAGAAGCTGGTATTTGGACTGGCTTAATCTCTACGGCCCAAGCCGGGCATCGTTACAAATATCATATAAAACGTGGTGCGTACGAGGTAGACAAATCAGATCCCTTTGCGTTTTATATGGAAGCCCCTAATCCCCAGGGCAGTCACACCGATGGACTCGCTTCCATTGTCGCAGATCTAGACACGTATACATGGAATGACGAGGCCTGGGTTCAACAAAGAAAAGGGCCGTCCGATCTAAACACACCTATATCCATTTATGAAGTTCATTTGGGTTCATGGAGGCGCAACAAGGATGGCTACTCTATGAACTTTAGGGAAATTGCACAACCTTTAGCAGAATATGTTTCAGAACTGGGATTCACCCATATCGAGGTAATGCCCTTGATGGAGCATCCTTATTTCGGATCATGGGGCTACCAAACCATCGGATATTATGCCCCTACCCACCGCTATGGGACTCCTGAAGACCTGAAGTACTTTGTCGATTATATGCATCAACAAGGTATTGGTGTGATCCTGGATTGGGTACCGGCCCACTTTGCAACGGATCCACAAGGGCTTGTTTTCTACGACGGCGGTACTCTCTTTGAATACGATGATCCTCGGATGCGATTTCACCCTGACTGGGGTACGTATGTATTCGATTATGGTAAGCCTCAAGTACGCAACTTCCTGATTTCTAATGCCCTCTTCTGGATGGAAGAGTATCATATGGATGGGCTGCGTTTTGATGCAGTGGCTTCGTTGTTATATCGAGATTACTCTCGGACGGAATGGACCCCGAATATTTATGGCGGAAGAGAAAACCTGGAAGCCATAGAATTCCTTCGGACAATCAACGAGCGCGTGTACGCACAATTTCCGGAGGCCCTGATGATTGCCGAAGAGTCGACAGCCTGGCCCGGGGTCTCTCAACCCACATATAATAACGGGTTGGGGTTTCTCTACAAATGGAATATGGGTTGGATGCATGACACGCTAAAATACATGGATTACAATCCCATCCATCGGCAGTATCATCAAAATGAGTTGACGTTTCCTCTTCTTTACGCTTTCTCAGAGAACTTTATCCTTCCTCTTTCCCACGATGAAGTCGTGCATGGGAAAGGGTCCTTGTGGGGCAAGATGCCCGGGGATGATTGGCAAAAAGCAGCGAACTTACGGTTGCTCTATGGCCATATGTACGGGCATCCAGGCAAGAAGCTGCTCTTCATGGGTGCTGAGTTCGGCCAAACAGGAGAGTGGAGTTATAATCATACCATTGACTGGCCGTTACTTGATAAACCCCTGCACAAGGGTATTTTTGAATGGCTAAAAGCCCTCAATCATCTTTACAAAACACATCCTGCATTGTGGGCTGATAGCGAAGAGCATTTCGCGTGGATCGATCATTACGACCATCAACACAGCATCGTTAGCTATATGCGTACGTATGAAGATGCGCAGTTGCTCTTTGTCTTTAACTATACGCCTGTAGCACGTGAACAGTACGCTCAAGGCTTTCCAGAAGCGGGAACGTGGAAAGAACTCCTAAATAGTGATGCGGCTCTTTACGGTGGAGGCGACGTTGGAAACGGAGGATCTGTTGTAGCAAAAGAGGATGAGCATCACCATCAACCGGCTTCGGCACTAATCACTATCCCCCCAATGGGCGTGATGATCTTTGAGAAAGAAGCCGAATAACACGACTAGTCCCAACTCTTACCTTCGATAACAACCTTAAAGGTCACAGAGTTGTATTGTGGGATTTGAGCAGAGTCTGGATAGAGAGACTGTATATCTTGTTCTACGGGCGGGAGCGCCTGTGCCCCCATACCGACTGGACGAATAATTCCAATCTCATCAACTCCAAGACTGATAAGTTCGGAAACAACAGATCGTGCTCGAATATCCCCAATCAACATGTTTTCTTGATCGTTTCCGGCTACGGTAGAGTGACCAAAAACGCTGATAGAGAGGTTCTTGTGCCCCATCTTTGCCTGGTCGAGCAGGGCTTCAATGGAGAGAAATATATCGGCCAGCACGGTCTGATGCGTTGAATCCACTTCCTGCGCCCCTTCAGGGAAATAAATCATTTTCTTTTCGAGCGCAGCTTCATCAGCCATCATGGCGACCTCATCGAATACGTCGAGGCCGTCGTCATTGTAATTTTTGATTCCAAGTAGGAATTGTGCTTTTTCCCTTGCTTTCTCCTGCCACTCCTTAGGCACGTTGCTTCCAGAAGCCATTAGCACCGAGTTTTCGATCGACAGAGAGACCTCGTTAGGTATCGGGCCTAAAAACTCATTCGCCCGGCGAAGTAAAATCTCATCAGACTGATCCAAGAAGGAGGTCCAGTTCTCCGTTACATCATCAGGATCAAGCTTGGTTGTTGAGATTAGGGAGTCTGTAGACGTAGCAAGCGGATCTTTTAAACCAGCGACATACCAATTCCCTCTTTCTCGCCCTTTCTCCAATACAATGATTCCAGGCTCAGCCTCAAGTACGCTGATATAGTCTTTCCAGTAGATATTGCTCTTAACAAAAGAGAACGCCAGAAATACCAACCACAGCGCAAGCCCTCCAACAAGGGTCCAGAACAGGGGTGAAATCGGACGCTGAGGAATCTGATAATGCGATAGGAGCTCAGATTCTAGAATAGGCCTAGTCGCCTCAAAAGGCGTAATATCTCCATCAAAGAAGGTCAAGGCAGCATTAAACTGCAAGTGGATGGACCGGGCCGTCTCTTTAAGAACTTTGCGTAATTCCGGTTCAGGTGTACCACGAACCACAGCAGCCAGAATGGCTTTTGGCCCCTGCTCGATCCAAACCGTCAATTCACCGACTTGAAGCGTCGCCAACCCCTCTTCCGCTTTAGTACCGAAAGAGTCTTGAACAAAGTCTTGAATAGCAGTCAGCATGCTGGAGACGAGAGAGCCATCTTGAGCTTTCACGGAATCCGCAACAACGTGCTGAAGAGGAAGGCCACTAATTCGGTGGATCAGGAATACCTGTTCCACCCGGTATTGCATCGTATGGCTCAGAACAACTTCAGAAAACGACCTTTTAGTCTTTCTCGCCTCAAACTGCCAACGGATGCCTTGAAAGGACACCCCGTATTGCAAGGCCCACTTGATCGCATTTCTAGTAGATCGAAACGATTCCTGTATCCCTTTACGAAGTGCTGGGAGGATCAGTGGTGTAATTCCTTCAACCATCGTTTCTGTATCTTGCTGAACAGATACATCCAGGGTTCGGCTAAAGGTTTGTGCGAGTGCTTTAGATAACTTGTCTCCCTTGCGAGCATTAATAGCTACGGCTTCAGGGAGATACTTGCTTATCGAACTCAACTGAGCATCCGGAGACTCCAACTCGTCCAGCCGACGATGGAGTTGCATAAGCTGATACTGCTCAGGAGCCAATAAATTACGGCGCAACTCCTCGATTTCTTCTTCGGTGAGTTTACTGAGCACACCATCCCCGGTATTGCCGTAGACATTGCCCACGACCTTATTCCCGTATGGTGTACGTCTTATTGGATTTACTGAAGAAGCATCCGACATAGTCAGCTACGTATCAGATTTCAGGAGAGTTAGCTAAACGACTTACACGCTACAATCGTCATAAAGTACCCCACGAAGAGCCATTAGTTTATAAAATAAGGACTCAAGGGTAGAATTTATCCGACGTTTGTACTTTTATGTTCCCACTTTACAGCTTAAACTGATTTAATGTAAGGGTAGAATATGTACTAAGCTTGTTAATATAAGATATACATATACTTAAAAGAACTCTACATTCAAGAATTCGAAGATCTTTTTCTCTTTGTGCAATATGATACACAACCCTACTATAATGCGAATGCCAGATCTACATCTCAACTATATACTTTTGGAGCAAAAACCTAATAGCGGTTTGGACAGTCGAGGTAGAATCTTTTTACGCGAGCAGCATAAACCAAAGTGGCAGGAAAACGTAATTCTATTTTAGAATTTTTTCTTGTTAACTGGTGACTCGTAACGAATTATGATGAAGACGGATGAAGCATGCATAATATTACATATTTTTATTAGACTTTGTCATTCTGGTGTTATCGTATCCTCATCCAGTAAAACCAACTTGCATTGACTTGTAGCCCACCGGGTTAAAACCGATTTCCTACACCATGATCCATCAATCTTCGCAAGAAGTAACCCCCAATCTCAACTTGCAGATGACGCAAAAAAAGATTTGTACTCTAGGTACTTCATCCGTAGGGAAAAGTAGCCTTGTTGCTAGATTTGTTAAAGGAATTTTCTCTGACAGTTACCTTACTACTATTGGAGTTAAAATAGACAAAAAGACCGTATCCAATAGAGGAAAAAAAGTTGACCTCCTCATTTGGGACCTCAACGGCGAGGACCGTTTCCAAAAGTTATCCATGAATTACTTGCGTGGGACAGCTGGGTACATTCTCGTGGTAGACGGCACACGCCGAAACACATTAGACGCTGCGATATCCCTGCACCACAAAACACAGGCTGCAATTGGTACTGTGCCTTTTGTGGTGCTCATCAATAAGTCCGACTTAAAAGATGAATGGGAAGTGGAAGAGGCTGACATCGCAGATCTTCAGGCCAGAGGTTGGACTATTCTACAAACCAGCGCTAAATCAGGAACTGGTGTAGAAAAAGCATTCACTCACCTTGCAAACAAATTAACCTGATCTGCTCTAAGCCACTCCTTCAGTTCTTTCCAGTGGAATTCGACAATTGCTACGTATGAATCCCGTATTACTTCCTCCTACCCTTCTCGCACAACTTGATATTGCGGTTCTTCAACGAAAATCAGGTGGTGCATTTTCTCTTATTGGCGAGCCTCCCTTTTGGCTTCAACAGATTTGTCCAGAATTGCCAACAGACGGGTCACCGTGGCATCCTGGAAACTACCTGCTCTATTTAGCTCACTTCTACGAAGAAGCTGAGGAAATATGGAATGGTGAAGCGTCTTCTCAGTTAACCTCCGATGTGTGGACCGAAGAAGATTCAACGGGTAAAGAATGGCTATTAGAAGCCATTGCGATGAAGGTCGGCCAGGAAGACTTATTGCTTATCAAGTTTCCGTCGAACGACTTCCAAACCCTTCGGAGTGTCTATCAGGAAGCCAGAGACCAGAGCCTGAAGCAATACTCATTGCTCAAAGAAATCGATAAGCGAGAAGTCCTCTTGCATTGCACTGTACACGATTTATCAGCTCCACTTGCAGGTATTCGAGCCAGCCTTTGGCTGATGCACGAGGACAAGATGGTCCAACCTGTTGGGGAGGAATTCCTAGAAATTGGGCTTGATCAAGTCGACAAAATGCAGGGCTTGATCAATGAAACGTTGACCACGTTTTCTACGCGTTCAAAACCGCTCTTGCAATCCACAGCTAATCTCGAAGACGCGCCCGATGTTGCGGAGAGTGTAAAGGATGTCACAGAGGCTTTATCGGCAATGGGTTCGCTGAAAGGCGTTTCATTCCGGATCTCAACAGAAGGCCCGGAAGACACCGCATGGAAAGTAGTCGGTGATCACGCTCGCCTGGAACGGATACTGTTTAATCTTCTCGAAAACGCCCTAAGGCATACTCGAGATGAATCCATGGTAGTTATTCGCCTCAGGGATGAGGGGAATGCCATTCGGGTCAGCATCAAAGATCAAGGCAAAGGCGTTCCTGCTGACATGATCCATAAGCTTTTCGACAAATTCGCTCAAGGCGAAGGAAATGAAAAAGGAAAAGCAGGACTGGGTCTCTACTTCTGCAAAATCACCGTCGAGAGTTGGGGCGGAGAGATCGGATGTTTGCCTAACATGAAGGATGGGGCTTGTTTTTGGTTTACGCTGCCTAAGGCTGCGTAAACCAAAGTTCAATGTTCAATGTTCAATGTTCTTTTACTGAGAATGTTGAACTTTGCACCCTGCACTTTGCACCTTGCACCCTGCACTGTTAGCTACCATACATGGTAGCTAACAATCTCCTTGCGCCGCCGCGGTTTCGGTGTTCACAGAGATAGATTCCTTGCCAGGTGCCCAACCGTAGTGCGCCTGAGGAAATAGGGATTTGCAGACTTGACCCTAACAGAGAGGCTTTAATGTGGGCCGGCATATCGTCTGAACCTTCCATCGTGTGCTCATAATACGGTTCATTCTCAGGGACGAACGTGTTAAAATACTGCTCCATGTCCCGCCGCACATCCGGACTCGCGTTTTCATTCAGCGTTAAGGAAGCAGATGTATGCAGGATAAAAAAGTGAGCGATCCCGACAGCTATATCGTTCAACTCAGGCAGTTGCTGTACCACCTCCCTTGTAATCAGATGGAAGCCTCTAGGCCGAGGTTCAAGCAGTATTTCTCGTTGATGCCAGTGCATGACGCTATTTTGGTTTCTAGTTTCTCGTTTGTTGCTAGTTGGACCTTTGTCAACAAGAAACAAGAAACAGTTCAAATAAAGCCGAAGGATTTAGTTGAACTTATTTAAGGTATCGCCAAGATTTTGTGGGTCTGCAAGCTTAAGCGCCATTGAGGATGTTGCATACAATACTCCATAGCCGCCTGGGTATGCTCTTCAACGCTGGGTCCATCCATCGGCTGCAGAAAGAAATAATCAAAGGACAGATGGGCGAAGGCTTCAGGTAGTGCCCGGGGCTGACGAAAAACGAGTTTCAACTCATTGCCTTTTGTGAG
The DNA here is from genome assembly GCA_019634345.1 of Rhodothermaceae bacterium. Taxonomy (GTDB): domain Bacteria; phylum Bacteroidota; class Rhodothermia; order Rhodothermales; family JAHQVL01; genus JAHQVL01. The sequence goes on along the minus strand of JAHQVL010000324.1, from coordinate 412 downwards.
AACAAGCGGTGCGCCAGCTTTCGGGCTTACACATATCCAATCGATGCCCTCAGGCGCTTCCTTCGTTCCATTCGTTTCGATCGCTATCTCAAATCCATGGCCATGCAATGCGTCGATCAACTGCGAATCAAGCTGTAACAAAGGCTCCCCTCCCGTGCACACGATGTACGGCCTAACCAGCCCTTCCTCTGGGCCGGGCCAGAGCGACAAGGCTTTGGTTGCCAATGCTTCTGCTGCAGAAAACTTTCCTCCATTGGGGCCATCGGTGCCGATAAAATCCGTATCACAAAACGTGCAAACCGCACCCTGCCTGTCTTTCTCAAGTCCAGTCCATAAATTACAGCCAGCAAACCGCAAAAAAACAGCCGGCCTCCCAGCATGGGCTCCTTCGCCCTGTAATGTGTAATACATT
>JAHQVL010000323.1 GCA_019634345.1 Rhodothermaceae bacterium | reverse complement strand
TATAAATTGATCCGGAGTTAACGGACGCTCAATGGCCTTGTCCGTTGGTTGGAGAAATTCTTCGGCTTCTTTATTCAGGAAAAGAGATACGGGGTAATCATACGGTGCTCGTACATTTAGCCTTGTTCTGGCCAAATAGCTCACGGGATCCATAAGCCGATCACGCATGAGCGAGGAGACCCAGGGAATGGACCATTTAACGGCGCTTTTAAGTGCAAGCCGCCGGCCATATCGTTTCCAGACTACATCGACCCGTTTGTGAATCGAGTCTTTGGATCCTTCCCATTGCTCATTGAGCTGCTTACGAGCTTGCTCAATGTCCTGCAGGAGTTTCTTTCTGAGAAGAGGGACTACATAATCAAAACATCTACGAATAAGTTGCTTGTTCCAGATGTGAACAAACTCTGCCTCTTGCATACGGCAAAGGAATAAAACAGGGGATAAGTTCTCGCCAGGCAGATGCGGTGTTGGAATTCGTAGCGGTGTTTTGATCAGATGCTCATAGGTTTCTTCTAGAGGCATCAAGACAACCGGAGTTTCATTCGGTAAAAAACCGTGGATTGCCCTGAATGTATGCTCTGCCGAACGATTCAGGTTTTGCTGAAGTTTGTTCGTTGCTTCTACAAGCCAATCTTCAAGATCTTTCTTTGCTTCCTTCGCAATAAGAGGGACCCATTCGGTTGCGGTAATCCATTCGTCTGCAGGAAGCGGAGAAGATTGCTGAAACGAATCGTCTCCGTATAAAGCAACTTCTTTGTTTTCGGCCAGCATTTCTGCCTTATAGGTGCTGAAGTCCTTCTCTCCACATAGAAGAGCTACTTTGTCCAGGGGTACGGAAGGAAGCCGGAATGAAATGGGTGAAATTTCTGAAGCGCCTTGCTGAGTCACAATATGATTGCCTTTACTGGTATCGAGCTTGATTTTAGTAATGCCCTCACTGCTAAAGGATAATTGCGCGAACAGCCGCTGTGTGCTTTGTGAGATGTACTGATAAATATCTGTTCCAAACGCTGCAGAGGAGCTGGTAGCAGGTGATGTTGGAACAGCATTATTCGAATTGTCAAATCCATCAAGAGCCGCCGCTTTAGCGAGACTGATGTTTTTTTGGTCTTCGACGAATGTTTGAATTTTCTTTTTTATGTCACCGTTGATGGTGGTCAGTTCCTCCTTGACCTCAGCACGGAATTGGTTGTACGCCCACTTGTTTTTCAAGACGGTGTCAACATAGTGCTCAAATCGGTGAGCGAGTCCTTCTCTCATAGCTTCAACAAATAATGCCCGGTTTTTTTCTCTCAGTGAAGTGGCCGAGGCAAAGAATCGATAACGAATTTCTCGAAGAAACATCGCATTAGAATCTTGTAAGCCGCTTCCGATATCCTCAGGCCGATTGCTGCAAGGAACGACGGCATCTAAGTATTTGCCGATCCCGTTCCGAGCTTCTTGAAGGACCTGGAGCCACCTTTTTTGAGGAAAAAGGTCCATATGAGTGAGTACGCCAAGAGTGGAAATAGGGACTTTGCTGGACGCCTCACGAAGGAGGTCAAGAGAAGAGGCCAATTCTTCCTCTTCTTCGAGTTGAAGAGAACTGATGACAAACAAAATGCCGTCGCATTCCCAGAAGTAGCGCTCTGCTTTAGCTCTTGTAATCTTCGAGGGAAGCTCAGCCAGCGCAACTGTTTCGGGAATTCCCAGTGTGTTAATGTGCCAGATGATGCGATCAATAGACGCGGTATGAAGAGTCAGCTCAGTACTGGAGGGCTGTAGTAAGGCAGATGCTTGCTGAATAGTGGCTTTGAGTATATTGCGTCTTCCAGAGTCATCATAGAGGACTATTTCAGCAAATTCCTCCTTTCCTTCGGGTCTCCTATAGATATTTATCCACTCTGTTTTGGTAGATCTCGGGATAATATGCCGTTGGAGCAATAGGTTGATAATCGTAGATTTGCCGGACCCTTGCGGCCCCATCACCAGGAGAGTAAAAAGCCCTTCAGGGTTGCTCCCCTTCTGGTCTATTAATGACACTTCTCTCTGGAAACCGAACCGTTCGGCTGCCTGGCGAAGTTTGTCGTATTCGATGTGTATCGTTGGAGCAGGAATGTTCATGACGGCCCGTTTTCAGCTAACTTGAGCCGTCGTTCCAACAAAAACCTATCCCAAGTAATCGAGAGTCCCGGATCGTGTGTTACCAGCTTAATTTCCCCAATACAGAACCTTTTAAAGGTTTGTATTGGGGTATTTGGGGCGAACGTACGGGAAAAATTTTCCAGGGACCGATCAGGCGTACATATCAAATTTGAGTAGAGAAGGGCTGTATAGTTCAGCTTTACCTGGTGTCGCCAATCGCTCAACACGATACACCTGGCTGGCACTCATTTCAAGTTGGGATGTCTTGTATTGTGATACCCCTTTTCCTTTGATATTTTCTACTGAAGCCTCAAGGGTTTCGGTAGGTGACTTAACAGATTTTGGCGCAGAGATCTCTCTTGGCTGCTCAATATTTTGATCAAACGAAGCTTCTTGAATTGCGGATTCCCCATGTACCAAAGCCTCTGCTGAGTTCATACGCTGTTCTGTAATCTCTTTCTGGGCTTGAGTTGCCATGCGGTCTGCTTCACGAGCGACTTTCCTGTCCTGGGCTGAAGGTTCCTCTGGAGCCAACGCCGCCCTTTTTATAACACGCGCCTTGTTTAAGGTCGCTTCAGGGTCGTCAGTGACTGCGCTCATATCAATCTCTACACTTCCACCTATTGCGTATCTTTTTCCGTCAGGGCCGGTTTGATACTCGTATTTCGGTGGACTGGCATAGTTGCCGGCAGCCTGGAAATGAGCCTGCTCGTGGCGGCGGACTTCCCGATCTCTATCCTTTAGCTTCTCAATTTCCTTCTCTTCCTCGGGAGTAAACTCCTTTCCATCGGGGCCTACTTCAGAGGTATCCGTACTGGATTTGGTTTCATTCGATGCGTCCAGTCTGGCAAGAGTATTCGGGTCCAAAATCACTGCATCTTTCCCATTTTCCTGGGAAGGCAGTGCCTTTTTTACCATCTCTTCTTTAATGGAATCATCGATTTGTGACTGAGATTCGAGCGAATAGGGAGTACGATACGACGTACTCGGTTCAAGTGCATTGAGTTGAGATCCTAACATGATGCTACCGGGTCTTATTCTTCTAGGTGTAAGGCATTTACTAAGGCTTGTTAGCTATATTGTGGTTTACAGTTCGTATCGGTTCGGTTTTTGGATTCATTAGTGGTAGCCAGGGCTTAATTAGCTATTTGCCATATTTTGAAAGCGTCATGGAAATGGTTGACAAATTCTTCATCCGAAACCCTTGAAGACCCTTGTAGTTTGTGTAAACTAACTTTTATGGATTTGATCTCTATGAGCGGAAAGGAACAGAACGACGAGCAAGATGGCTCTAAGAACAAGCAGTGGTGGACCAACTTTCAAAAGCTGCTTGATGAAGGGGTTGAGTGGCCTCACGAGTATGTATTCAAGTTTATCGTGCCCAGTGAGAAAGTAGATGAGGTTAAACGATTGTTTAATCGTATCCCCGTAGAAGTTAAGGCGTCAAGCAAGGGCACATATGCAAGCGTAACGGCTAGAATGAACGTGCATTCCAGCGATGAAGTCATTGCTGTGTATACTGCCGCCGCAAAAATAGAAGGCATCATATTGTTGTAGCCTAGATTCGAATTCAAACACCCACCCTTCTGTATCGCGTTTACATTTGTCGTTTTGTTCAGGTACTTTACGCACATCTTTGTGCCTGTGTGATTTTCTTTGATTCTCTAGTATCCACCTTAAAACTAGATGGCTCTTCACTATGCGTTGTGTACCACTATTTTGTTGTTTTTTTCTCTTACAGATTCAGATTGCAACGGCTCAGAATACCTATATTTTACAGCCTGACCGTGTTTTTGATGGCAATGTCCTTCACGAAGGATGGCATGTTCTCGTCCAAGGCGAATACATCATGGCTGCAGGCCCGGCCGATGGGATTAAAACGCCTTCTTCAGCAATCCCTATTCCCTTGCCTGGCAAAACACTTCTTCCTGGCCTGATAGAAGGTCACAGCCACGTACTGCTATATCCGTATGATCAAAAACCCTGGAATGACCAGGTGCTCAAGGAATCTGAGGCGCTCCGAGTAGCCCGGGCAACCACGCATCTTGAGGCTACGCTACTTGCCGGCTTTACGACCATCAGAGATTTAGGCACTGAGGGGGCTGGGTATGCCGATGCTGGATTAAAGCAGGCTGTTAACCAGGGGGCGATTAGTGGCCCCCGAATGCTGATTGCTACAAGAGCGATCGTTGCCTCAGGGAGTTATGGGCCTAAAGGGTTTGCGACAGAATTTGATGTGCACTTAGGTGCCGAGGAAGCAGACGGAACAGACGCGCTGATTCGTACAGTGAGGACTCAAATAGGTAAAGGGGCTGATTTCATTAAAGTGTATGCAGATTATCGATGGGGGCCTCAGGGAGAAGCGATGCCCACGTTTTCGATAGAAGAACTAAAGCTAATTGTTGAGACGGCAGCAAGTAGTGGCCGGCCAACCGTTGCCCATGCAGCAACCGATGAAGGTATGAGAAGAGCCGTTTTAGCCGGGGTGGAGACGATTGAGCACGGAGATGGCGGATCAGAAGGTGTATTTGAATTGATGACAGCCAATGGAGTGGCACTCTGCCCTACACTTGGTGCCGTTGAGGCAATTACGAGGTATCAGGGCTGGGATGGACAACCTCCGTTACCCGATCGTTTAAATACCAAGCGCCAGATGTTTCGGAAGGCACTGGACGCGGGGGTAACTATGTGTGTCGGTGGTGATTCTGGCGTCTTTGCCCATGGCGAAAATGCCTGGGAATTAGAGCTGATGGTTGACTATGGTATGGAACCACTCGATGTGCTGAAATCTGCAACCAGTATTAATGCCCAATTATTTCATCTAGAGGAGAAGGTGGGCTCTATTCAGCGAGGCCTCCTGGCAGATCTTGTTGCGGTAGACGGGGATCCGACAGAAAACATCTCGCTAATGCGTACGGTATCGTTTGTGATGAAGGGCGGGCGTATCTATAAGCAATAAATCCCAATCTTGCGGTTTACGACTTCTACAGGGTGTACATTAATTGCAGAAATCTCTCATATTACCCAGGGACAAGATGAAAGTGAAATGTGATTATAAAGGATTTCCAGCCAGGGCTATTGCGCTTGCTTTCTTGATTCTTGTTGCGGGTTGCACTGCAGAACAGCAACCCCTTGAGTTGGAAGCTGTGATCAAATCCCAGGCCATTCTGTATCCAGATATGGAAGTACAGGATTGGTACAAATTACTTCACCAGGCGTCTATGGGTAACAGGCACCTGGGCGTAGAGGATAGCCTGATTTACGATTATCTATTAGGGGAATGGGAACGTATTGGTGCCTCTGATGCAGAACCGCTCATTGAGTATATATCTCCAGATAGTTCGGTAGTCCGGTTGAACTTACGTCCCTTCAAGGCTGCAGGAGGAACCCCTGATGCTGTGTTTAACGCGATGAAGAGTACATGGGAAACGTTTGTGCCCTCGGAAGCGCAGTTTGTTACGTATTTAGAAGAGCTTCAACAGGCATCTCGCCGAAGCCAACTAGATATTTCAGGGGAGTCCTTGACCCAGATCATCGATCAAAAAAGAGAAGAAGGCTTTCCGGCTGTCCACCATTCCGAGACCTATGAATCATTATATAAACCCGCCTATCGAGTGCTCGATAGGCGATTTATCCCTTAATCTACAACAGGTACTCCATGCGCTCTCACCCATGTTGCATGAAGTTGCTGGATGCGTTTTGTCATAGGGCCAATTGCTCCATTTCCAATCATCCGTCCATCAATTTCTAAGACGGGAGCCAGTTCACCCATAGTCCCCGTTGTGAATGCTTCATGGGCCGTCCAAACCTCTGCGAGAGAGATGTTCTTTTCTGCACATGGAATTCCCTCTTGCTTGCATAAACGCAAGATCACGCCCCGAGTGATGCCGGGAAGGCATGCATCAGCGTGAGGGGTGAGTACGACTCCTTTTTTTACAAAAAACACGTTCGTGGCATTCGTCTCAGCTGCAAATCCGTTGATGTCCAGCATGAGGGCATCTTCAACGCCGGCTCGGTTTGCTTCAATTTTTGCAAGAATATTGTTGATCAAATTGTTGTGATGAATCTTGGAGTCAACAAATTGAGGATTGTTGCGGCGTATCGTTGACGTGATAAGGCGGATACCTGCTTCGTCATAAATTGGCGCTTTGTACTCTGCGATAATGATCAACGAAGTGCCGTACTGGTTATGAGCCGGAGACATTCCCGACGTTACCTTCTTACCCCGGGTTAACGTCATGCGAATGTGAACATCGTCACGCATTGAATTTGCATTCAATGTTTGTTTGATCGCATCAACAACAAAATCCCTTGTAGGAATGCCCTCAAAAGCCATTGCATGGGCGGAGTCAAAGAGTCGATCGAGATGCTCATTCAACTCAGCTATCTTACCATTGTAGAGGCGGAGGCCCTCCCAAACAGCATCTCCACCTTGGACGACACTGTCAAATACTGAAATCTTAGCCTCATCACGAGGAAGGAGTTCACCATCTACATAGATTGAAATATGCTCATTGCGAGAGTCAGGGAGAGTTGGCATAGTATTGATATTGAAATTGGCTTGTCGGAATGTGTGGCAGTCAAAGACTGAGATACGGTATTGAACGCGGAATGTAGGAAACCTTTGGGGAATTGCCAATCATTCTTTTGTGAAATTCAATTTGTTTATTCGGATGCTTTCAAAGCCCGAGCATACAACGTTTCATAAAATGGCATGCACTCCTCAAGCAGAGGGGTTAAAAATTCGGGGAAAGGAGATTCTTTTGCTTTGTATTCTGCAAACGTGGTTGATTTGTGGACACTATGATACCAATGTTTGGCCCATACGCCGTCCTCTGGTTTAGGCCCTTCTGGCCAGGATAACAGTGCGCTTGAGAATGAGATTCCTATATTACTACACAGTTGATTTAGGATGCTCGCTGGATTCAGCAACAACTCTTTAGAATCCAATACGACAGGCTGTTGGCCTCGGCTCTCCAATTCTTGTAGAAGATCACATTGCCTTTTAAGTCCAGTATCCCGAATCGTCGGATTGGGAATCTGGTTGATCAAGGAAGGCAGCATCTGTTCGGGATCGCGAATCAAAAAAATATTTCGGGTACAATCCAGAAAACCCAGGTTCAAATCCACGAGGTGATGGGCCATGTTTTTGACAAAAAGGATAGGGCAATCGCACGCACCCATTATGACATCATGAACGACTTCATTTCCGTCATTATTTTGAGTTGCAAGCACCTCTTCACCGCCAGGATGTATGGCGCCAGTTACCCGTAAATAATGCGCGTACAGGGGTTCATCTATCACTCGAACATCTGCGTGCTGGCGAAATGCATACATAAGTGCGGTAGACACATTCCTCGGTCCAGACCACAAACAAATAACCTGGTCGGGGTATTTCATGTCGCTAAACATAGGCTATGATCTTCTAACAATAGGTTTAGTTCATTTGGGAGGCAAAATACTTCACCGATAGACCGATGCAATCAAGCTTTGACGTAAGCAACGGTTGCCGGCCCTTCAGGCATTACACAAATTCTGCTATCTGGCCCATATTTGTCAATCAATTCGTGCACTGTTTTGGATATATCTCTACACGGTTTGAGGAGCGCTTTTTCTATTTGAGCGTCAGTTAATCCATCACTATACACATATACATCAGCATCAACTTGAATTTGTGCCTGAATTTGCACCTGCCACTGGTCTTGTTCACCAAAACCAGGCTGGGCAATCATATCCAATACCCCTTGGGGGCTGCCTCCTTCTACGAGAAGTTCAGCATATCGACCATGATCGGGTAAGCCATCCTCACAAGCCGCGCACATGATGATTGCACCTCCCTTTCGAACAATACGGCTCGCGGCGCTCATGCCCTTGACCGTTTGATATAAGTTCTGATCGAGAGGGTATCCATTGTTGCTGGTTATAACAATATCGAAAGGAGCATCGACACCAACCATCACGTGTTGTTTTACGAAGGTGCGCCCAGCCTGATGCGTTTCCAATAGCTGTCCTGCAAATACACCCGTGATGTCATGAGTGGGATTGACGGTGACATTAACCAGAAAGGCCGGCATCGTTTTCATCGCCACCTCCCGCATTTCCTCCCAAATCGGATTTCCTGATACGTTTCCCCAGGTAGATTTGGGATGCGCGATCATCGCTCTTCCGTGATTAGACAACACACTTTCTGCTCCCGAGAGAGCCGGCAACACGGCCTTGGGTCCTCCGCTGTATCCGGCAAAGAAATGGGGCTCAATAAATCCAGTGTATACCCTGAAATCAGATTCGACCAACAATTTGTTTAGCCGAACAGGGTTGCCCAGAGTCGTCTCGCCCATCGAAACCAGATTGCTGTCATCGAATGCATTGTGTTGAAGGCATCGGTAGTTGGAAACGATGTCTTCCCCAAGCATCATTGAAAGTTCATCTTCAGTTTGCTGCCGATGCGTTCCCAAAGCATTTAGTAATGTGATATCTTCTCGGTGAACGCCAGCGGATTCTAACTCTGCTAATATCACAGGCAAAATTCTGTCGTTGGGAACGGGCCGGGTGATGTCGCTGTGCGTGACAACCACTTTGTCTCCTCGTGACACACGGTCACGCAGGGCAGGCGAACCAATCGGGTTTTGCAACGCGTCACGAATCGCTGCTTGTTCGTTGGGCAAGCCTGAAAGAGGTTCTGATTGGATTACTTGGGTTTGTTCTGGGAGATCGAGATGTAATCCCGACTGACCATATGCTATCGATACTTGCATGATCTTCAATTAGTTAGACACCCTTTATCTGAGAATATACATTTGAAAGACAATCGTTTGAGTTTTTTTCTTGCAGTGCGCCTGAGCATCATGATGTTTCTGCAATTTTTCATCTTTGGTGCATGGTACGTCACTGTGGGAAATTACATGGCTGCCTCGGGAAGGCCTGACATGATCCACTGGGCTTATACTGTGGGGCCAATCGCTGCTCTTATCTCTCCGTTCTTTCTTGGCCGGGTCGCTGACCGCTACTTTCCTATCGAGAAGGTAATGGCTGTGCTTAATTTGATTGGGGGCGTGGCTATGTTCGGAGCTACCTGGGTGGGTGCCGCTTCAGGAGGACCGTTCGTTGCGCTGTTGTTGGCTCATACTCTTTGTTTTTTTCCAACCATTGGACTTACAAGCACGCTTACGTTCCACAATATCTCGAATCCCGAAAAGCAGTTCCCCTTGATTCGTGTATGGGGATCTATCGGATGGGTTTTGGCAGGTGTATTAGTGAGCCTGGTTCTTGCAGCCGATGAATCGGTATTGCCGTTGCGAATTGCTGCCTATACGAGTATAGCAATGGGCTTGTATTGCTTTACTCTACCCCATACGCCCCCTAAAGCTACATCCAGTGGTAATACGTTTAGAGATATTCTTGGGCTGGATACCTTGAAGCATCTTAAGACTCGGCCCTTCATGATTTTCATCCTGTGCGAGTTGCTTATTTCCATTCCACTATCCACGTATTACGCCTATGCACCTGTGTACATCAATGCCGTAGGAATCGGGAATCCCGCCTGGTGGATGTCTTTTGGGCAAATCATGGAAGTACTTTTTATGTTTCTCATGCCTGTCATCCTTTTTCGGTTTGGCGTTAAGCAGATGATAGTTATAGGGTTCTCTGCGTGGGTTCTCCGCTTTGTTCTGTTTTCAGCCTCTGCTCCTGATGGCCTGTTTTGGATGATATTAGCCGGGATAATGCTTCATGGGATTTGCTTTGATTTTGTGTATATCGCCGGCCAAATATTTGTAGACAGGCAGGTGACACCAGCCATGCGGGGCCAGGCTCAGGGCATACTCGTGATGTTGAGGTCAGGCGTAGGTATGGCGATTGGAGCCCAATTATCAGGCTGGCTTTTTAAGGCATTGATGGATGCAGATCCTTCGCAGTTAGATGCGTGGCAGTATTTCTGGGGGATCCCTGCAGTAACAGCCCTGGCTATTCTACTTTTGTTCGCTTTCTTTTTTAACGAAAAGGACCCTGGTCCTAAAGGGAAAGCCTCCGTTGAAAATGACTCCGTAGAAAATGAGGATGCCTAACGGGTGAGGCGTCTACGAATCTTGGCCCACCGGAATGACTCTAACTTGTCTGGGTCGTAGCTGAGTGCTGTTTCGATGGCTGGTTCTACTTCGTATTGCCAGATCGCTTCGATATGTTCACTCAGGTCTTCACGCAAGAAATAGGTGATACCGATTTCGTTGTAGGGTGCCTCGATAGATGCGTTAAGCTGCATAAGTGTCCGTATTAAGCCATCAATTTGAAAAGAGGTGTTGGCGTGGAAATTCCTCAACAACTCGTAATTCGGCATAATTGGGATAAATGCAAATCGTCGTTTTAGTACCAGGTCTCTGTGGAAAGCGGAGTCTGGTTGCGGACACATGGTGCCGATGATAAATACGTTTTCAGGAATGGTATAATGCGTGGTCCCGTTTGTACTGGTTGCGGTGGAACCGTACTCCATTTTGAATAACAATTCCCCGAAAATCTCACGTACATTGCCCTGATTTATTTCATCAATGATAAAGATGCATGGGCCGCTTCGATGTTGTGCATCCTGGCAAAAGCTGTGAAACTGACCAGGGTTCAAGGAATTATGGGGCTCCCAGAAGGAGGCGCGTGTTGTTTGCGGATGGAACTGCATGAGTTGGACAAGGCCATCTGTCTGGCCGACCAAAGCATGCGCGAAATGCTGAGCCAAGAACGTTTTTCCAGTACCAACGGGGCCTTGGAAAACAAGCATTTTCTTCCGTGCTAGAACGCTGAGCCAGCGGTTTAGGTCATCTTTAGGGATACCAGTTCGTCTACTGCACACATCTAGAGAATTTGCCATCTCGGAAAGTACTTGGGGAGATGAGGAAGGGGATGGGGATGGGGGAATTGGGTTTTGAACAGGCGGCGCCGGCTGTGGCTCAGGCGGTGCAGGTGCTTCTGCTACTGGAGGCGATTGGTCCATTTCAGGTTGGACTTCGACCTCAAGAGTTTCAGGTGTGTTGTTTTCTACGAGCCAATAGCTGAAAATGTCAAATAAATCGGAGTCTTGTACACTTGCTATCCGATTCGTGGATGAATCGCCTCGGATTGCTTGGATAAGCTGCATGCCGGCTGCGTTCAACTCCGGTAGATCCCTGAGGCTCGTTCCATAAGAGGTCCCCATCAATCGGTTTATGGCCTCAATCGAGGTATCATGAAGAAGCAGGTATTGATTGGGTTTGAGCGCGTGTAGAATCGGCGTTATCGAGGACAAGTCAATAATAGAAATGGTGTCCAGGCGTGCTAGCGCCTCGGATGATTTCTCCAATGCATTCGCTTTATAAACGCAATGCCGAATAAACTCTAATAGAACCTCTGCAATTTGCTGGCGGATGGGGCTATCTGTTGGGTACTTTCTGTATAGAGAAGTGAGTAACTCTTCAGCAGCTCCTCCTATAGGGTGAACCCACGCTCCATTGTGTTGGTTTTCTGGAATATCATTATGGGGCAATAAATGAAGAAATACCTGGTTGGTAACTTCTTCACCCAGCTCATGCCGGGCAATCAGGTGAGAGAAATTTTGTTCTGCCTGATCCCTTGCCTTAGCGTATTCAACGGCACGGGCAACCCCAACGGGTGAAGACATATACATATCCATGAAGGATTTAAATAGACTCCGCAGCGAGTTTTTTTCCTCAATACTTTTCAGAAAAGCCTGGGAGTTCTCTGCTTCTGATTCAGAATTTGTTGCCTCAGAACCAGATTCATCACTAATCTCTGATATGTACAACATCGTTGGGTCTGAATCCTCATAGGACTCATCCTGCCAGAAGAGTTCTTCCTCTGTAGAGGAGAACATGGAATAATCTTGAGGTGGAGGTTCAGCAGTCGTGCCTGGCGAGGTCTCGTCGTGTAAGTCAACGAGAGAACTCGAAAAGACGGCAGCAGCAGCTTGTTCATTGACGCCGAAGCAGACTTCAACCACACTCTGTATGTCAATCAAGTCATAAGGACTGAATTCTCCGAACGCTCTTTTTAGATCAAAGAAAATATCTTTGATCATCTTATAGGCTTCAGCTGAGGGCCTGGATAGACGGGATGAAATGCCCAGGAAATTAAGTAATCGCCCTGTGGATCGAGGTTCTATAAATACTTCAGTTTCGGGAGAGCAGAACTGGAGGAAATAGGTTGGGAACGTCCACGTGTTTGGGAGCTCATGGTCCTCGACGTAATGCAGATAGGCATCAAGGCGTTCATAGATGGACTGAGAACCATGAATTAAATGGTATATCTGGGCACAGAATACCGATTTGTCAAGCGTGCGAATATGGAGAATTTCTAGATCTCCATGCTCAGGTCCATCACCGGTGTTTTGTAGCAAATTGGTTGCATTTCCAAGTCGATGTAATCGATCGAGGAAGGAACCAGTGTCTCTGGTGACAAGCAACTGGGCCAGGTTGCTTTCACTGAGTAAAGACGTTGCTTTTTTGGCCGCTGTACGTTTGTAGTTCGTTTCTTTGCGACGAAATAGATCATCTCCAAACCCGGTCCAGTTAGGGTACTTTTGCCTAAGAAGATGGAGAATGTCTTTTTTTTGTGCTGCCGTAATACTCATCGAATGTCAGGGCCCAGATCGTGAATTGCTGTCGGTGAAGGCTTAAAATAAGTGCTACTCCTTTGATCTCATCACATCTATTGTGAGGTTGCGGATTAGGCAGGATAAACGCATGCTCAGCGTATTTGCTTATCGCGAGGCTAAATCCGATTTTGAAGACACTTGTTGGTCCATTTGTATCGTGTAATATAAATGATAGTATCTCGTAGCACGTGTGTTCCTCTTTTTCTGGTCCTGCTCAGCATCTCCTGTGCGCAGGATGCCCCTCAAACGAGCCCTGATCCACTGCCAAACATAGTTTGGATAACCGTGGAAGATATGAGCCCAAGGCTTGCTGCTTTTGGGGATTCAACGGCATCGACCCCTCATATTGATCGGCTGGCTGCTGAAGGAGTGCGCTATACAAATGTGTATTCTATTTCGGGGGTATGCGCACCAAGTAGATCTGCAATTATAACAGGCATGTATCCTACCACGATCGGGGCGCAGCATATGCGCACTATGCGTAGGACGTCAGCTATTGCTGAGATTACGGACCCCGAACTCTTGGCTATACCTACCTATGAGGCTGTTCCCCCTCCCGAAGTAAAATGCTTCACTGAATACCTGAGAGCTGAAGGGTATTATTGCACCAATAATCAGAAAACCGATTACCAGTTTACCCCACCGATTACCGCCTGGGATGAGTCGAGTAACCAGGCACATTGGCGGAATCGGACAAATACAGACGCGCCTTTTTTTGCCGTGTTTAATACCAATATCACGCATGAGTCGCAGGTCTGGAGCAGGGCAGATGAGCCCATGCGTGTCGATCCTTCTACTGTAGAGGTCCCTCCTTATTACCCAGACCATCCTGTTGTACGTAGAGACATAGGGCGTCACTACAGTAATATCGAGCTAATGGACGAATTCGTCGGCACTATCCTTGACGAACTGGAGGAGGACGGATTGCTTGATAATACGATCGTTTTCTTTTTTAGTGATCATGGCGATGGCCTCCCCAGAATGAAACGCTGGACGTATGATTCCGGCCTGCACGTGCCCTTGATTATACGGTGGCCTGATGGGTCTGGTGCTGGAACCGTAAACGATGAGCTGGTAAGTTTTATCGATTTTGCCCCGACTATGTTGTCGCTGACAGGTCTCCCTATACCTGATTATCTTCAGGGCCAACCCTTCCTTGGTGATCAAAAGGCTTCTGAAAGAACGTATGTCTATGCTGCAAAAGATCGTATGGACCCGGCCAGGGATAATGCCCGTGCCGTTCGAGACAAGCGATTCAAATACATACGGAATTACATGCCTGAGAGACCTTATGTGGACTACTTGCCGTATCGAGATCGAATGGAATTGATGCAGGTGTTGCATTCGATGCATGAAGCCGGAACGCTGGAGGGGCCGCAGCGCCTTTGGTTTAGCTCTACAAAACCTGACGAAGAGTTATACGATACGCATGAAGATCCACATGAGATCAACAACCTGGCCGATGATCCCAACTACAAGGACAAACTCGACGAGTTACGTGCTGCCCACGAGGCATGGAAAAACGAAACAAAGGACTGGGGCTTAATCCCTGAGACGGAACTGAAAAAGAGGCTCTGGCCCCCTGAGGGTATTCAACCCGTTACGGCTGATGTGCAGTTTACGCTTCCCGATTCCCTGTTTCAGGGCCAGGTTGAAGTGACGTTGTCGTCAGATACCGAAGGCGCTTCAATTGCTTATGCCCTGGACAGCATGGCGGTGTGGCAGCTCTATTCGAGACCGTTGACCATAACGTCAACTTCAACACTGTATGCACAAGCAATCCGCATTGGATATAAGCATAGTTCTGTTTCCTCAATACAATTGGAAAGGGTTGAGTCTGAATAGAGAGAATATGCTCGATTAGGGTAGTCTGCGTAAAGCAAGCAGCGTCATGTCGTCGGATTGTTGGGCGCCCTTTGTGAACGTTTCTACATCGGCAATGATTTCTTCAAGCAATTCTTTGGGAGAGCCGTTTGATTTGCTGAGTAATTGGATCAACCTGTACTCGTCAAAAAGACTGTTAGCCGTGTTTTTTGCTTCTGTAATCCCATCCGAATAGATAAGTAGTAAGTCGCCCGGATGGAATGTGATTGCGTCTTCCCTGAACGAGAACTCCGAGAGAAATCCCATAGGAATATCCCCAAGGCTTAGCGTTTCAATAGTACCATCCGCGCGCCGCAGTAAGGGCCGGTTATGACCGGCGTTTGCGAATCTAAGCATATGGATTCCAGGTTCTAATACCCCATAGAATAACGTAACGAATAATCCTTTTCGCGTTCTTTGCGACAACAAGTGATTAACTCGCTTCAGGCAAGAACTGACAGAGGTGTTTCCCAGTGATTGTCCATGCAGAGTGGCTTGTACGTTGGAAATAAACAAGGATGCAGGCAGTCCTTTTCCCGATGCATCGCCCAGGCACAGAGCAAAATGATCATCACTGGCTGAGAAAACATCAAAAAAATCTCCCCCCACTACTTGGGCAGGTTTGCTTAAACCAGCTACCTCGTATCCGGGAATAAAAGTCTGACGTTGGGGCAGGAGCGAGGTCTGGATCTCTTGAGCGAGTCTCAGTTCTTCGCGCATGCGTGTTAGGGCCTGTTCTTCTTCGTAAAGCCTTGCATTTTCTATGACCTGGGCAGATTGAGCCGCTATAATGGCAAGGATGCGGAGATCTTCCTCTGAAAAGGCGGAAGGGACTTTCTGGTTATTGTAGGCTGTTAAGACACCGATCAAACGCGATCGTATCATGAGGGGAACGCAGAGCAAATTGTTTATTGCCGGATTCCAGTCGGTATTATTGAAGCGGTCGTCTTTCCAGGGCTGATTTAAGAGGAGTGGCTTTTTATGGAGTTGCATCCAGCCAAGAAGATTGTCATGCACGGAGAATACGCCCATTGTCCGTTTTGAATCGGCCGTGCGCACAAAGGTAGTTAAGAGATCCTGTGTATTCTCCTTGATCAGCATTAAGTCTCCCTGTTCAGCCTTAACGCTTTTAACTACCTTCTTAATTACAGATTGGATGATTTCCTGAGTGTCGTTGGATGCACCTATTGAAAGGGCCAACTCATTAAGAAGCGACAGCTCAGCTACTGATCGTTTTAGCCTTGCGTTTTCTGCTTCTAACTTATGAAGGCGATCCTTAGACTTATTGGAAAACATGAATTACTGCATATCGCAACTACGGCTGAGGGTAGGGATCTGAACCTCGGTTTCTGAATGCATCTCGGAGTCTGTTGATGCCATCGAAATCAAAGGCAAACGAAACCATTGGAGCCGCTTTAAATTCAGAAGAGTTCTGATTCGGCGGAAGCCCCGGCTGCCGGAAAAAGACAGCGCCGGCCTGAAGGGTGATATTTTTTGTAATATCAAATCCACCACCAAGGACCGGGTACAGCCCAGCAGCAACCGAATTCAACTTTTGCCCTTCAAAATCAAGATTTCGTTTGATCAACAAGCCCGCAACCAAAGACGTTCTAGCGAACAGCTCTCTACCAAAGTAGGGGCTCGGTAATTGCTTATCTACCGCAAACGGGTAAAACTTGAGTGCTGCGACCACAAATGATTCAGCCTGGTCAATATCGAAGGAGGAAAATTGCTTGGGTGTCAAATTCAAAGCAGCAACACCAAACCCGACTGATGTACCGATGCGGACGCGGTCAGATGTGGAATGGGCATCCGTCCATTGCATCGCATTTATTCTCGTATTGGCAACCGGTGTGTACAATTCTGAGAGCAATTCTCCCAGTTCATTCAACATTCGACGGCGAACAGGTTTATAATCTTCTTCTCCGTTTGAAGCAACGTCCACCTCGCGAATGTACTCATAAGAACGATCCACAATGTTGTTTAATAGGTCACATTGCTCTTCAGGGAACGTATCATCTGTACGGCATGCAAAGCCAGTTGCGTACAAGCGGGCTACAACTTCTTCTGAGGGGATCGAATTATCATTGATCGAGTTGCGAAGAAGATCAGCATCACCGAATTCTAAGAAGCCATAATCACGAAGTTCTTCTTCTTTCAGTCGATTTGTTAACTCGCTGAAGGATTGGCTGCTAACAAGCTGCCGATTTTGGGTCCCAATCTCTTGAAGCCGATTGCTTCGTTTACTGGTCCGAATTTCTGTGAGCACCACTTCAGACAGATCCGTTAGGATTTCAGAATCGAAGTTGATAAGGGGTACAGACTGGGTTTGATTTTCAACGATTTCACAGTCACCGTTTCGTAAGTTTCGAAGTAAGATGACGTCTTCATTATCAAATATGCTAGCTAGCTCCTGCTCAACTTGTTGCGCGAAGATTTCTCTTACCGACTGTTGCTGGATATACGGGTAGGTTTCTTGAGCCATATTTACCGTGCTTTGATAGGCTCTATCCAGCGCGGGTGTGAGTAAGTTCACATCGAACGCACCGTAAAAATCCAGGTTGACGTCATAACGGCGCCCAATCTCAAGCGGCTCGAATACCAGGCGAAATACGTCTGTATATACATCTGGAGGACTCGTCCAGCACGCATTCTCTCTTCCCTTTCCTCGTGTATCTATATCCCCAACAACAGCAAGGATTTCATTTTCCACTTTCATGGTAGTTCCTTGGATGGCCCAACGGCGTCCATAAGGAATCCACTGTGCTTTCACGATTCCTGCCTGGTAGTTGATGATATGCACCACCCTTGCATCAATGGGCAATGGTTGGCTTTGTGCAGAGTCGACCTTAAACCCAGTGCTCAGGATCAGGAGGGCACAAATCGTTACTATATATCTAAGAGGGGCGTGTGATTTAAACGATCCGATCATAGTAATCGTTTTTGACGAGTTCATGGCGTTGGCGTTGTACAATATCCTGTATAACTCTATTTAGGATACGTAATTTAAAGTAATACTTTAAGAAAAGCTATAGGAAAGGCATTATTAACAATAGTTTTAGAAAAGAGTTCTAATTATCTAAAATTGCCAATTCGACCCTTCTCAACAGCCTTTAATCTTAACTCATTTCCGTTGAACGAACGATACCGCCGTTTGTCGTATTGTATAGGCTGGATGGCAGATAGGATCGGTACACTACAGTGAACCAAATTAAAATCACCATTACACTGAGGTACCGATATGAAAGCACGCTTCTACGGATTAGTACTAGTTGCCTTTACGATCTTTACGGCAACTGATCTTACTGCCCAACATAAATCACAACGCGCAAGCGACATTGTCGACACTGCTGTAGCAGCAGGTTCATTTACTACTCTTGCTGCTGCACTCGATGCAGCGGATCTCGTTGACACGATTAAAGATGCAAAATCACTGACGGTATTTGCGCCTACTGATGAAGCCTTTGCCCGGTTACCCAGGGGTACGGTAGAGTCATTGCTTAAGCCAGAAAATAAAGACCAATTGATTGCTATTTTAACCTACCACGTTGCCAAAGGACGTGTGCGGGCCGAAGAAGTCGCTGGTTTGCGTACAGTAGAAACCCTAAATGGACAGCGGGTTGGAATTTCGATTGAGGATGGACGTATCCAACTGAACGAGTCGAATGTGATCTCGGCAGATATTCGGGCTTCCAATGGAATTATTCATGTTATTGATGAGGTCCTCATTCCTGAATCTATGCGTATCCCTGAAATCGCACAGAAAGCAGGTTCATTCAAAACACTGGTAACTGCCTTGCAAGAAGCAGAACTCGTTGAAGCCTTATTAGGTAAAGGGCCTTTTACCGTGTTTGCGCCCACGGATGACGCGTTCTCTGCCTTACCTGAGGGCACGGTGGCTTCTTTGTTGAAGCCTGAGAATAGGGACGATCTCCAGCGAATCCTGAAATACCACGTGGTTCAAGGACGATTGTACACCGATGATTTCCTCCGAAACAGAACGTTTACGACGTTAGCCGGAGCAAAAGTCAAGCTTTCGTTTACTAACGGGACGTTCAGTGCAAACGATTCAAGGGTTGTCTCGTCAGACATCGACGCAGCGAACGGGGTCATTCACGTGATCGACGCGGTGCTTCTTCCTGAAATAATGTCGACCGCTTCAGCGGGAGCCTATGATGTCATGACCCTTGCTATCGAAAAAGGTGTTCCTCTCTACAATCATGGTCAGAAGGCGGCATGTGCTGCCATTTACGAGGTCGCTGCACGATCTGTCCTCGCCATGCAGGACATCTCCGCGGAAGCAAAGAAGCCCTTGCGCCTGGCATTGGACAAGATTCGAACAACCCACAGTTCAAGCCGCCAGGCCTGGATGCTCCGAGAAGGCCTGGATAGTAGCCTTGAAGCTCTTGGCGACAATACAATGATGGCGAGTCGCTAAACACGAAACCCGGAACGCACTCAAAAATACATTCAAGTATTTTTGAGTGCTTAAAGCCTTAACCGAATCGAATACAGAATGGAAACCGCTATCCACGTATCTCCTTTTCCATGGACATGGCCTCGTTGGCGAAAATGGACATTTTATGCAATCTGCTGGACGATTCCAGCACTTGTAGCGTTAAGCTATTATCACCTCAACCGCATTCTAACGGCTTCTGAGGTGAATTGGCTGTATGCGGTTATGACCTCCGTTCCCTGGTGGTATGTGTGGGCAGTAATGACGCCGGTTATCCTTTGGGTGGCCAGGCAATATCCCATCAGCCGCGAGACGTGGAAACGTACTATTCCTTCTGTGTATATCCCGTTGATGCTGCTTTTGTTGGTGATTCATGCCGCAATCAACCTGTTCCTCTTTAGGGTAACCGGCCTGCATGATACAATCAATTATGGGCTACTGGAAGTGCACTTTACCTCCCGTATGCATGTAAATGCAATGGCCTTCTGGACTGTTCTTGGGTTCTATAATGCGTTCGATTATTATCGAAAATATCAGGTGCGTGAACGGCAGGCGTCAAGGCTTGAGCTTCAGCTTGCCCAGGCGAATCTACGAGCATTAAAGATGCAGCTAAACCCGCATTTCTTGTTTAATACATTGCATTCTGTTTCAGCACTTGTTCGCAAGAACGAGAACCCTATGGCCATTAAGATGCTCGGGCGCCTTGGAGAGTTCTTGAGGTTGGCGCTTGAGAATCAGGGCACACAACTCGTCTCCCTGGAGGAAGAGCTCGATTTTCTTGAACGATATCTGGAAATAGAAAAGATACGGTTTCAAGAACGTTTGCAAGTCAGTATGGACGTTGATGCTTCATTGCTGGAGCACAATGTGCCCAACTTGATTTTGCAGCCCATCGTAGAGAACGCAATCCACCATGGAATAGCGCCAAATAGCCAGGCGGGAAAGATTCAAATCAATGCATTCAGAGCAAAGGACAGGCTTGTTATGCACGTTGAGGACGATGGGCCGGGTATGAAAAACATCGAAGAAGCACGAAAGGGTGTCGGGCTTTCGAATACCCAGGAGCGCCTGGAACGGCTGTACGGAGATGACCAGAAACTGAGCTTCGAAAATGCGGCATCAGGCGGTTTACGTGTGCATATTGAAATTCCTCTACAAGAAAGCGCAAAGCCTTAATTCGATTTCTTGAAACCACCCTATTAGGATATTCTATCGATTACGATTATGGAAGTGATCAGAACACTCATAGTGGACGATGAACGATTAGCCAGAGAGACGCTGCGTTTGTTGCTACAGAACCACGAACAAGTTGAAATAATCGGTGAATGCGAAAATGGAAGCGAGGCAGTAAAACTGCTTCAGAAAGAAGAGCTGGATCTGGTTTTCCTCGATATACAAATGCCGGAATTGAATGGCTTTGACGTCATTCAGAAGGTCGGCCCTGATAAAATGCCGGTTGTTATTTTTGTCACCGCATACGATCAATATGCATTACAGGCCTTTGAGGCCAGGGCCCTGGACTATTTGCTAAAGCCGTTTGACGATGAACGATTTGAGCAAGCTCTTGAACGAGCTATTGAGCGGATACATCAGCGGCAGGTCGGGGAGTTGAGCACAAAGCTGGTCGATCTCATTGGAAGCAAAACCGATACCGGCACAATGAGCGTAAATAATGAGCCGTCCAAGGGAAGCTTTCTTGAACGGATCATGATAAAGGAGCGAGGCTCCATGTTTTTCATTAAAGTGGATGAAATTGATTGGGTGGAAGCCGCCGGTGACTATGTGTCCATCCATGTAGGTCCGAAATCGCATCTGTTGAGGGAAACGATGAGCGGCCTGATGAAAAAGCTGAATCCAAGGCAATTTGTCCGTGTCCACCGGTCTAGTATTGTAAAGGTAGATAGCATCCGCGAACTGAAACCCTACTTCCACGGAGACTACATTATCATCCTGAAAAACGGAAAAGAACTCAAACTCAGCCGCCGCTATTGGGACCAGGTTGAGAAAGTGCTGGGGAATTAAAAAGGGAGAGCATTGGCTCTCCCTTTTTAGTGCAAGGTGCAGGGTGCAAAGTGCAAGGTTTTTCTTTTTTTATCTCTGCACCTTGCACCCTCCGTCACGCCTCTTATCGCACCCAGTCGCCGCTCCTCGATATTCGATGTCCGCTTGATTATGAGTCCCGTATCGTGTTCATGTCAGCAAGTCATACAACGCAGTGTTTGCATGACTTATAACCCACAGAAAAATTGAACAGAACTATGAATACATTACTTGCACGTTTCGGACTCTTATTCGCCGCTTTGTTTCTTACAGTTGGACCCGTATTGGCGAATGACGACGATGATAAAAAGAAAAATAAGGATAAGGACATCATCGAGGTCGCTGTTGAAGCTGGTATGTTTAACACCCTTGCAGCTGCTCTTGAAGCGGGTGACCTGATCGAAACATTAAAAGGCGACGGACCCTTCACTGTATTTGCTCCAACGGACGAAGCATTTGCAAAGCTACCAGCAGGAACTGTAGAAGACTTACTGAAGCCTGAGAACAAAGATAAATTGGTCGCTATTTTGACCTACCATGTTGTGCCTGGTAAAGTCATGGCAGGAGATCTTCTTTCTACTACTGGAGCAAAAACCGTTAATGGACAGAAGGCTCCTATTGGTCTGACAATCGCAGGGGCAAACATCATCAAAACAGACATAAAAGCTTCAAATGGTGTCATCCATGTTGTTGACACTGTAATGCTTCCTTAGGTATAACGTCTGTACCAAAATGAAAAAGCCATCAACGAGGCCGTTGATGGCTTTTTTTATTTTAAATCTGTTTAGCCTGAATCAGGATGACATTTCACGACGGGCTTCATGGATAGGTGGAAGCTGGGGTCGCTGTTCGGTACGTTTGATATCGACCCGCTCTGCCGATGAGGAGGCCCAGTTTTCTTTAACCTTGCCTATTGATTTCTCGATCTCGTCAATGAAGAAAGAGAAATACGCCTCGTCACGGGGATGGATTTTCGCGCTATTAAACCCAGTCTCTTCAAGCGCAAATCGCAACTGACCAAGTGTTGTGTCGGCTTCTTTGGTTAGATGCACGATGTACTGCATCAACTCCTGATCGGTGAAGCGTTGCGGATAGCGTTCGGGTAGCCACATCTGTTCCTGGCGTGCAAATACAACAAAAAATACACTGATCAGGGAGTGGACGAAGAAGAAACCTTGAGCTATCTGGATATACATTGCATTTATATCAACCTGGTTCTCTCTTAACACAGCCAGTGTAAGTGTGATCACCGATGCAATGAGCAAGATGGTAAGGGCCTTGCTTCCTGCAAAAATTTTGGGCGAAAAATTGTTGCTGTACTTTAGCTTCAGTTCGATGGTTGTACTTATAGCCACGCCATAGAGCACAATGGCTGCAAAGCTCCATTCGGGCAACAATAATACTGTTTCAATCTGGTTCTTGAACGCAATGTCGATGAGCAGGATTACAACGATGGGAAGGATGATGAATACAATCTCATTCATGAACCACAAAGAAAACACCTCAACCCAAAACCGGGCTTTCGGGCTGGCTTGTTTTTTCTTGCTTTTTTTTCTCGACTTGGGTTCGACTATCTTTTTATTTTTATCGCTTGCCATGGGTAGTCTCCGGGTACATTAAAATCTTTACTTGGAGTGTGTTAGAAAGGTCGTTCAATTTTGTGGGACCTGCGAATAAACACCCTGGGTAAGCGTCTTACTTTTCTGATCGACTATCGACGGTACACGTGGTATTTATGCCGCCGCGTACGTTGTACTGGGTTGATACAATGAGGTAGTGTGGATCTGCGAGATGCTTAAGGATGTCTTCGTATAAGTATGCAGTAATATCTTCTTGTGTGGCACCAATATTACGCCATGATAATATATAGTATTTAAGGCTTTTCAACTCTAGAATCCAACTTTTAGGCATATATTCAACTTTTAATACACCAAAATCGGGCAACCCCGAGAAGGGACAGAGCGCTGAAAATTCCCCCGGTTCAGTCTCATAGGTAATAACCTGGCGGGTCTCATGCTCATACGGCAAGCGGTGAATTTCTTGCTGACGCGTTGAAGGCGGTAAAAACAGATGAACCTGCCCCTCCGGCCGAATCCCATATTTCGCCATGTATTCCAGGGATAGTTCGGTATGTTTTAATGCTTTTTGCTGCATGTCATGCAGCAACGTTTCGGGTTTCAGGTTTTGGGTTTCGGGTTGATTTTCTTTGATGTGTGACATGTTTTGTCTGTGATGAATTTCGTAAGACTAACTTCATGCGCAACACAAGTTCCTAATAATGGTTTATGGAGGCCTAACCCGAAACCCGAAACCCGAAACCCGAAACCGAAATAATGAAGGTTTCTAAACGATTTAGATGGGAGGCAGCGCACCGGCTGCCTTGGCATACAGATGGGTGCCAGCATTTACATGGGCATTCGTATGTTATGTGGATTGAGCTGGATGGTGAGCCTGACAAACGCGGTATGGTGATTGATTTTAAGGACATCAAAGAAGTCATCAAGCCGCTTGTAGACGCATGGGATCATGCTATTCTTGTAGATGAATCCGATCATGACTTGTTAAAAGCCATCGATTTGTTAAAGTCTAAGCATTACCCCTTTCCCTACGATACATCGTCAGAGAATCTATGCCTTTTTGTGGCTGATTATCTCAAACAGAATGCGTTAGAATTATTGAAATCACATCGTATTACATCAATGGCAATTCGAGTGCAAGAAACCGAAACGTGTTACGCTGAACACGTGGAGGCCGTTGATTGATGAACGCATCGCTGGTTCTCTTTTCGGGCGGCCAAGATTCTACAACGTGCCTGTATTGGGCAAAGAGCAAATTTGATCGTATAGAAGCTATCGGATTTAAATACGGGCAGAAACACGATGTTGAACTGCAACAAGCAGCCTTCATCGCTGAGCTTGCCGGGGTGCCCTTTGAGGTCGTCGATATTTCCGGTGTTCTTCGTGGGTCGGCCCTGACAGAGCATGAGAAAGATGTCTCCGCTCAGCATGAATTAAATCCCGATCTTCCAGCTTCGTTTGTGCCGGGGCGAAATGCGTTGTTTCTGACAATTGCAGCCAGCATCGGGATGACCAAAGGCATTAGCGACCTGGTTGGCGGCATGTGTCAAACAGACTATTCTGGTTATCCAGACTGCCGCCGTGTATTTGTAGATAGCATGCAAACCTCTCTTTCCCTGGCTCTCGGAGAAGATATCCGAATCCACACTCCGTTGATGTACCTTACAAAAGCAGAAACCTGGAAGCTAGCAGCAGATCTGGATGTCGTAGACATCGTGCGCGAACACAGCCACACGGACTACAACGGCGACCGCACCACCTGGAATGAATGGGGTTATGGTAAACTAGACAACCCTGCTTCTATTCTCAGGGCTAAAGGATTCGAAGAAGCGAAAGCAAAAGGCTGGGTTTGACCTTGAACTATTCAGAGGATTCCTCCTCATCCATATATTCCATACTCTTCTCCTGCAAATCCTTGATTAGATCTTCGTGCCTAACGTAAGGGTATCCGCGCAAAAGGACGGCCATGAATAGCGAAAGGAGAATAAAAGGGAAATAATTATTGGCGGCCATTTATGGCCGTATCCTAGGGAAAATTCAAGGGTAGGTTCCCCAAGGAAAAGCATGAATGAAGAAACGAGGTTAATATCAGTTCTGTATGGCTCCAGGGTCTATCGCCAAGGGCGTTTAAACATGGTTTGGGGGTATGGGGACAGATTAGACAGGCAACTTAATAATAAATGATGCTCCCTGTCCTTCTTCGCTTTCAACTTGTAGTGTGCCATTGTGGCCTTGAGTGACAATGTCGTAACTGAGGCTCAGTCCTAATCCGGTACCGCTACCGGTAGGTTTAGTAGTGAAAAAGGGATTGAAGATTTTGTCTATAACCTCGGCAGGTACTCCCGTCCCGTTGTCGGAGACTATGATCTCTACAGTTCCATTCCGTTGTCCTGTTGAGATATTCAAACTCGCCTTGTAATGAGCGTCTTTCTGATAGTTCTTTTCTATGAGTGCGTCAAAAGCATTGTTAACAAGATTAATTAGGACTCGTCCCATCTCTTGCGGTATAAGATTTACAGTGCCATTGAACTCATAAAATCGGTTCACTTCTACATCAATCTGCTTGTTCTGACTTTGTTTTGTCTGGATGGCCAGATGTATGTATTCGTCAACAAATTCGTTCAGATTTACAGCTTGTTTCTTACCAGTTGCACCGCTTGCGTGCTGCATCATCGATCGTACAATTTGAT
>JAHQVL010000322.1 GCA_019634345.1 Rhodothermaceae bacterium | reverse complement strand
TGCGGTTACCACGACTTCACCGCCTTCAAAGGTGGCAAAATCCATTTCGATATTCACTACGAGGTCTTCCTCTCCCACATTAATCTCTATGCGTGCATCCTGGTACCCGATATAGGTAGCCAACAAGACAAATTGCCCAGAGGGCACTCTCGATATCGTGTACCTTCCTTCTTCGTTAGACGCAGTACCTATAGTCGTTCCTTCAATCAGTACATTTGCTCCTGGTAACGGGTCACCAGTAGCCTTATCTGTTACCACTCCAGAAATAGTGCTAACAAACGTTGGACTGAATAGCTGCTTCCACCAGGAAAGGTCTTTTTCATGTTCTGAGGCAAGAACATAGGGGCTCTCTCTCACAATTAAGGTACCATTATCAGTGAGAGACAAAAGCAGTCGTGTATTTCGAATAGACTCCTGTAAGACTTCAAATACCGTTGCGTTTTTCAACGTCAGATCAATAGAATTGTATAACTCTTTTGCATCTGCATCAAAAGATACATCAAGACCCGCTGTTTTAGCCAGGTGTGTTAAGAACGCCTTTCTTGAAACTACGCCCAGGTTTATGTAGACATGTTTATTTAAGGCAGCAGCATTTTTCTGATAAACACTTGATTCAAGAAACGCTGCCACCTCAGGAGACGCGGCAGGTGATTGCTGTGCGTGCACTGAAACGGTCAACAAGAGACATAAAACAAGCGTCAAAATGGCGGTATAGTGACAATTTCTCATGGGCCTTCAGGAATAAAAAACGAGACTGTATTTTCTTGGATCGAATAATCCAGGCTCAATGTTTTAGCAATAACTGAGATCACGTGATTGGGTGTTGGATCCTCAAAGGAAGATGACAAGTGTCGGTTCGCGATTTCCTGGTCAGAAATATGGATTTCCAGGTCGAACCAACGCTCTAGCGTACGAGCCACTTCGGTGAAGTCAGTATGCTCGAAAACCAATGTACCTTCCCTCCAGGCTAACAGCTTTTCGACAGCAACACCTCGGGTCCGGATTGGCAACCCCTCCGAAGACAAAACGCCCATATCGTTCTTGATTAGCATCATGGAGTCGGCCTGGGCGCCATTTTTACTCAGGCGCACCTTTCCTTCGGTAACCAATATCTGAACTTCGTCCTGTTCAGGATAGGCAGACACACCAAATGAAGTCCCTACCACTTTGACTTCTGCTTCACCTGCATGCACAAAAAAGGGCCTTGTGGGATCACTAACAACAGAGAAATACGCTTCCCCTTCGAGCTTTAGTATACGGACTGGATCTGACGGACTGGTAAGGACCTGTATTTGGCTCTCGGCATTTAGCAGGGCTTCACTTCCATCGGGTAACGTGACAGCAGCCCGTTGGCCGGCTGTTGTTTTGAATGTGGCTAATTCCGGTGAAGGAGGCGCTACAGATTGGCTGGTACTAAAAAAATAAACTCCAAACAAAACGAGAACAATGAGCAACGAGGGGATGCCCCAGGTAGATGAGGGTCGATGTATTTTTTTCGACGTGTGCCTGGCTGCTGCATTTCGATCTCGCTTAATGAATTTTAAGGTTTTCTTCAGGTGCTCTTGGTGTTCAATTTCAGCATCAATTAAGTGCCACGCATGTTGTGTGTCGACACCCATCGTGGGGTTCTTAGAGGCATCCCAAACTTTTTTTGCATGTTCAAAGGCCTCGCGATATTGAGTATCACTGTCAATACGCGATTCCATAACAGCCCTTTCTTCAGGAGACACTTCACCTGAAAAATAGCGTGCTAATTGAACCCAATCGATGTTCGTATCGAATCTCATGATATCTATTAAGCTTTATTCACACCAAGCAACTGGTTTCTATTACAAATAGGGTTTTAATCGCTCGCGCAAAAACTTCAAAGCGCTTCCCATTTGCGCTTCCACAGTTTTAGTAGAAATACCCAGCATTGCGGCAATCTCCTTATAGGTCAAGCCGTATTGCCTGGAAAGGCTATAGATTTCTTTCCGCCTACTCGGCATAGCCTCGATTGCTTGTTGGGCCGCATAATTCATCTCCTCGACCTGGTATCTGTTATCAGGAGCATCTTCTAGCCTGTTGCCCCATCCCACCCAGGCATTAAACAGTCGGCTACGTCTGCGCTGCTTCCGCTCGTAGGCAATGCACGCATTACGGACCATCGCATAGAGGTAGGCCCTTAGCGCCCCTTTAGGATTCCAGGTTGCACGGCGTTCCCAGATCCGCACTACTACCTCCTGAACCAGTCCTTGGGCAACATCTTGAGATGGAACTCTCAGGCCAGCATATCGCACAAGATCTTCATAATGATTATCAAAGAGTTCTTGAAAGGCCGAATAATCCCCTTGCCTGATTCTCTCAATCAAACTGGTGTCTTTCCCTTCAATCAGGCGAAAGTCATCCATCAAAGTAATTGGAGTGGCTTTTATTTTATGCTGGTGGTTTTGCAAGGTGGAAAGCAAGGATAAAAAATGGTGGGCGCGCAAAAACTGATAGCGCTTTCAGAACAATCATGTCACGACTACTCAAGTACCCCTACTCCAATATTAAAAAAATATTACTAACCTCCAAGCATCCAAATTATGGCGCCATTTGAGATTATCAAAAAGAGCACTCAGAGTTTAAATGCCTTCATAATCGGCACACCAAGATGAGTCAGTAAAAAATTGGTCAGTTTCCAAACAAACTGTCGGGGCCATGAAAGATGATGAATATACACCGCGCTGTATTCGATAAACGGCTCTCCCCCACGAACTCGCTTAAAATCAGGAGCCCCAGAACTCATGTTAAGTACCTTCCCTTCATCATTTGCTCTGCGTAGTGCAAGAGCCATTAACATGCGGTACAAAGCCCTCTCCCGAGGAACGCTTGTATCATATCCGACTAATGGAGCACTCATAACCCCATTTACTTCAAAAAAGCCGATCACTCCATCAAGAATCCCTTCTTTATTGCGCAACCCCATCATGGTAAAAAGTTTTTTTCGGTGCCAATAGGCAACGCATTGCTCGGTAAGTTGTGGGTTATGCAGGGAGTATTTTTCCAAATAGAGCAGATTATAGAGTTCGACCATTCGGCTATAATCGTTCTGCCCCAGGTATTCGTGATCAACTACCTCGTACTTTGTTTTCTTTAGCACTTTCATGTCCCTCTTCGTATTTGTACGCCTGATAAAAGAGGAAAGCTTTTGGTCAAAAACGTACACCTGACGGCTCGGGACAATCATAAAACCATTCTGCAGGAATACGTCAATTAGACGGGCATTAGTATGCCTGTTTAAGGACCGAAACATAAAAGCATGATCAGGAAATTCCTGTTCTAAGACCTGACGCATTTCCTGGAGGCCTCCCCCATCCCACGCTGGATACAAATTTGTTGAAAGCATCCAGTTATTAACGCTCACAACTTTGTTAATCCTGGCTTTTTTCAGAAGCACACCGAGGCTCCTAGAAATCGCTGAAAGCAAATACTCCAACGGTTTGTTATTCAGCTTCTCTATTTCCTCCTGCAAATAGGAAACACAGGCTGTATAAGGCGAACAGACATACGAGTTTGAATACTCCTCATTATTAATGGTAACGGGAAAAAGTGCCTGGCTGGTTTTAAGTAGTAGAGCCTCTGTATTGATGTTCGCAATCAACTCCGTGCTGTCGTTCAACAGAAAGGGTAGAATGTATTCGAAAGCGAACTGGCCAGCAAAACTAGCCGCAGAATGCGTAACATCCCCCTGCCTGATAAACGATATGTTATCCGATGTGTTGTCCATCCCATTCTATATCTACCGTTGAAGCTTCCTTCAACGATTGTCGTTTTTTTAAGCTGCGCCAAAACACTTCAAGCACGGAGACAAACTGCAGAATGGAGGGCTTTCGATCTTGTTTTGAATAGATGACATCATTTGCATCACGATAAGACGCTAAAAACTCTTTGATACCGTGTGTATTAGGTGGACTCAACCCAAACATTAACATTCCAAGGGAAAGCATTCCTGAGCGCATGGAAGCCACAGGGGCTTCGCGATGTGACGAATCTGAAAATGCGGCCGGCCATTCAATATCAGAAATAAGATGAACTCCGCTTGTGCATCTCGGATTGCACTCCAACACAAACAGCTTCCCATCGGCCCGTTCAATAAAATCAAAGCCGAGTTGCCCGGTATAGTTCAGCTGACGAGCAAACGTCCGGACCTGCGCGAATATTTCTGGCTTGGAAACCACCTTAAAATAGACTGATGCCCCTTGTTTCGCACGAAAATACGGCTCGTAACAGGATTCTGCGAGGACCTCACCATTTCGGCAAAGAGCATAACTGCAGTACTCAGTCCCTTGAATGTGCTCTTGAATGGCCCAGGGAAATAAACGGGTAGATAAGTGTTGCTTTATATGCTCTGGTTTAAGATTCAAGATCGCATTATCACCAAAGCGTGAGAAGACGGGCTTTACGACGTACGTTTTTTCATGATCCAGGACAGGCAGAGGCATTTGCTCATTTTCAACCAGAAACGTATTGATCGCCCCTAGTCCGTTTTCTTTAGCTAGTTTTTGAAAGACAAACTTATTGTGCAGTTGAGATAGCACATCCAATCCCTCGCAAAACACGTCACAATGCTCTTCCAATTCTTCCTTACAAGCGCTCAGATAAAATACTTCTTCGCACGTGGGAAAGATCACATCGATGTGATGCTTTTGGACAAAGGCCACCAACTCTCTTCGGAAGGCATCAAATGCATAACGTGGTGCAGGTAGATGCACATACGCTTTCACTACTGAGGAAAAACGGCCCAGTGCAAAGTTTAAGCAATCTGCTGCGTACACCTCGAATCCCTTCTTAGAAAGGCCACGCATCACATCAAGGGCCGCTGGCGCCCGAACACCTGTGACAAGAATCCTTTTCATGGTGCCGATTTAAGCAATGAAAATAAAATACAGCATTCCAACGCTTCCCAATTGTTTCCTACTCCAGTAATGAGCTCCTCGATCTACGGCCTGTACATTGTAATTTACGTGCGTAGGCCATTTCTTCAACACAATATGTGTTTACTCTCGACCATACACCGCGTTCATACTCTTCTCTCCTTCTATGTATGCCTCAAAGGATAATTCTAAACAAGAAAGTACTTCTATGTTCATAGAACCAGCAAAACTACCTGTCATAGGCACCGTCGACGAGCGATATCTGTCCTACAACGTCGAGATGGTCGAAGTAACAGGCGGCAGATTCTGGCGCCCTTATAACAGTGCTGCCGAAGACGCCGGCCGGGATGATTCCCAAAACCTCGGGGAAACACCGGTAGGGCGTGACCCCAGTCTCTATGAATACCGCCCCCCTTTTGATCTGTCTAACCCCAGGCTTCGCATGCTGGCAAAAGCACTTGGGCCGGCGTATGTTCGGGTGAGCGGTACATGGGCAAATAAAACGTATGTCCCTGCCCACTACGAGGCCCCTCCCCCAACCCCACCGAAAGGATATGGCAGTGTACTGACTCCCGAACAATGGCAGGGAGTCATTGCATTCTGCGAGGCTGTTGAGGGAGAGATAGTAACATCCTTTGCTATCGGAGATGGCGTCCGGG
The DNA here is from genome assembly GCA_019634345.1 of Rhodothermaceae bacterium. Taxonomy (GTDB): domain Bacteria; phylum Bacteroidota; class Rhodothermia; order Rhodothermales; family JAHQVL01; genus JAHQVL01. The sequence goes on along the minus strand of JAHQVL010000322.1, from coordinate 7,790 downwards.
ATGCCTCAGGGGTATGGACGCCCGTCCAGGCACAGCGATTAATAGACCTCACACGAGCGCTTGGGAGTTCAATCAAAGCAGCAGAGTTCTTTAATGAACCCAACCTGGCCATCATGGGAGGTGCCCCCAGTACCTATACCGCGCAAGATTATGGCCGCGATTTTCAGATCTTCAGTGAGTTTATCCGACACGCCGCACCTGACATCAAGATCGGTGGCCCTGGCTCCGTAATGGAAGCAACAGGCTCATGGATTCCTAGCGACGGACGCCTTCCCGTTATCCCCACCCCCCAATTGCTCGAAGCATCAGACAACACCTCGCTCGATGTATTCTCTTACCATCACTATGGCGCCCATTCCATACGCTGCGCCGATGAAACACAAATCTCACCCGATGACGTCCTCTCAGAACAATGGCTGCGCCGTACAGACGAGAGCCTGGCCTTTTATAACCCCCTACGAAACCAATATGCCCCCTCTACGCCAATCTGGTTAACGGAAACAGCGGAAACGGCCTGCGGGGGCAACCCCTTGGCAAATACCTTTGCCGACACGTTCCGCTACCTGGATCAGTTGGGCCGGCTCGCTAAACAACAGGTCAGCGCTGTGATGCATAATACCCTCCTAGCCAGTGATTATAGCTTGATCGATGAGCCTACACTCACACCAAAACCCAACTACTGGGCTTCCCTTCTTTGGAAGCAACTTATGGGGACAACCGTGTATGACTGCGGGATTGAGATTCAAGAAGGGCTCCACCTTTATGCGCACTCCCTACCCGGAGTGCAAGGAGGTGTCACCTTACTCCTCATAAACAACCACCCCTCAAAACGCACCCCCCTTGACCTCCCCTCTGGAGGAAACCGATACACATTGTCAGCGGATACCCTTCAAGCCAAAGAGGTCCTGCTTAACAGGAAAACGCTACGCATCAAAGATGATGGAGTACTGCCGGCATTAACTCCGGAGCCTTTTCAAGCCGGCCGCCTCAAGTTTGAACCGGTTACGATTACCTTTCTCGTAATACCATGAGTATAGGTTCATTTAAGTTTTTATTGTCTTCTCGAGCTCCTTTTGTTGTCATTCTGACGGAGCGTAGCGACGAAGAATCTTTCTACAACATACCCTCTAAGTAGATATCAATAAATGACAGATCCTTTACGTCGCTCAGGATAACAAGGGTAAACGACGTAAATAGCCAGCATGATTTTGATGGGTAGATCTTCCAGTCTTCTCTGCGAAAGCAAATTCACACGTATCATAGGCAGGCGGGTTTGTATTGAACTTGCACAAACTTGATCAGAGTTTGAATCGGTTTGTGGATGCTTTTTTTGTTGATTGCTGATGTTGCCAAGCACTCTATATCCACGATCACTCTATTATTAGAATATGAAAAGCATTGTAACCCTCCCATTTCTGGTTCAGGTTTTATTGATCGTTACCTTCTTAGGTATAGAAAGTCCTTCCATGGCTCAAGCGAGTCAAAACACGGGGTCAGCCGACGCCCCATCTCAGCTACCCCGTTTACAGGACTGGTTTCTGTCAACTGGAGACTGGCAGCAAGATTCTCAGCTGTATATTCGTGAAGTAGGCCAAGGATCGGAGACCATTGTTATGCTCCATGGTGGCTGGGGTGGTGAGCACGGAGGATTTGTACCCGCAGTTGAGCATCTAAAGAATGACTATCACTTTGTGTTTTACGACCAACGAGGTTCTTTGCGGTCCCCTTCTCCGGACTCACTAATTACCTTCGATCGTCATGTGGAAGACCTGGAGCTGCTTCGTAAGGAACTCAACAAAGAAAAAATAACTATCGTTGGGCATTCAATGGGGACTATTTTAGCAAGTGCATATGCGATGAAGTATCCGCATAGAATAAAACAACTTGTCCTGTTGGCGCCGGCATCTTTGAAAAATCCTCTTCCAGAAGAGGACGTAGACCTGCAAAATAAGCAATATCAGGCTTTTGAGGCATTCATGAACAGGCCTGAAGTAATGCAAGAGTTTGCAAAGTATACCTTAAACCAAACCGACCACCCTTTGACTTCACGGCAAGAGACGAGCAAGTTTCGGATCAATTTTGCCAGAAGAATGCTCTTTGACGTCAGCAACTGGTCCCAATTAACAGGCGGTAGAGCAATGTATAAAGGGCATGTATTTAATCTTACTGCCAATACCTATCCTGAGAATGGATGGGACTATATCCAGGAGTTTAAAGGCAGGACATACCCCGTTGGAATCATCATCGGTGATCATGATTTCCTGGATTTTGGCCATCAATTGATAGAACGATGGGTTAAAGAAGTGCCACGAATCAAACTGAGCGTCATAAAAAATGCTGGCCATATCATCTGGTTAGATCAACCACTGGAATTTGCCCATGCGTTGCGCGAACACTTAGAAATGTAGGTGCGCTATCATATCGATAAAGGCCATGATAGCCATCAAAAGAAGGCACCCCCTATGGCCGCATAGAGGGTGCCTGAGTCAAGACGGTTAGCGTTGAATCGAATGTGGAGGGCATGCACTGCTACATGAAGGCCGCTCGTGTCATTCAGCCTTTATTTGAGCAGAACCATTCGATTCACGAATACACGCCCTGACGTTTCCATCCGAGTGAGATACATCCCGCTTGCCAGACCGCTTCCGTCAAACGAAACCTCGTGGGTCCCCGCCTCACGGTAAGCCTCCGTGAGAACTGCGACTTGTTTCCCAGTCATATCATATACAGCCAGGAATACGTCGCTCGGCTCGGTTAACGTGTAACGGATCGTGGTTACAGGATTGAAGGGGTTCGGATAGTTCGGCAGAAGCGCCGATTCGGAGGGGATTTCTGTGAGGAAGGTAGGTTTGCTAGAGCCATAAGCACTGCTCGGATGAGCTTCGGACGGCGTTTCGACGGTTGCCAGGTATAACCAGGACTGGTATCCATTATCCGATATTTCGCCGGTTACGAAGATATCCAGATACCCATCTCCGTTAAAGTCTCCCCACTCAGCGGCGCTCTTCGAAACGCCTTGAAGCGGGGGCATCGCAGTCGTGTTATGTATGGTCGTGAAGAAACCATTGCCCTCATTTCGGTAGATAACAGTGAGGCGTGTACTTCCAGCATCGCCAGTCATCAGGATATCCGGATCCCCGTCAGCGTCATAGTCGCCCCAGCGGCCTGAACCAAATTGGACGTTGATGAAGTTCTCTCCGGGATCAGAGATAAAGCTGCCATTATCGTTCTGATAGATCGCTCCGACAAACTGCCCACCTGTGGTACCAGTCAAGAGAAGATCGGGGTCGCCATCGCCATCGTAATCTGCGAAATCAACAGAGCTCAGATCCACATCGGGCAGACCGTCGTTCACTTCATTAAACGTGCCCCCATCGTTACGATAAAGCAGTGTCCTGCGGTTAATGACGTTGTCGATACGTCCTGTGAGCAAGATATCGAGATCACCGTCGCTGTCGTAATCGACCCATGCGATTTCTCCGCGGCGTATGCCTGTCAGCCCGGCATTGATGTCGGTAAACGTGCCGTTATCATTGCGATATACGCCGGCGGTGTTCTGGATGCTCGAGTTCATACCGGTTAGAAGGAGATCAGGGTCGCCGTCGTTGTCGTAGTCTCCCCAGGCAATCGAACCCTCGAAGAGACCCGGCAAGTTCGTAGAAACCTGCTCAAAGCCAGAGCCTGTATTCTTATACAGCAATGTATTAAAACTCCAGTCCTTTCCTCGCCCCGAAATAATGACATCCTGATCACCATCGCCGTCGTAGTCTGCCCACGCGACATCGCCTGTATCGACGCCCTTAAACGGGCCTCCTGCATCAACGAGGGTTTCGCCGTTTTCATTGCGGTACAGAACGGTTGTAGCCGTAATGCCTGCAAAAGCCCCGTTCACCATGAGGTCGGGATCGCCGTCGTTGTCATAGTCGGCCCAGGCGGCTGAAGCTTCAGCAAAAGACTTCAACAGCATACCCGAGGAGACAAATTCGATATCGGCAGGATCCGGTGGGTCGATTTCACCAACGACCACCGTTTGCTCGGCCGAGAATGCCGATCCATCAAAGCCAGGATCGATCGACTGCACACTCCAATAGTATGTCCCCTCGGCAAGACCGTTAAGTGTCCAGGAAGTGTTGTGGTACGTATTACCGATCTCTGGAGCGAGTGGCGTACCGTCGCTTAAGCTAGCCGCAGACATAACGTCGCTTGCGCCGGGAGAAGTACCCACGCGCAGGTTGTAGGACAGCCCCGGAGCCGGCGTTTCTTCGTCACTACCCTGATTCCAGTTGAAGGTCACAGAAGACCCATCGACAGAAGATGACAGGGTCGTTGGGGCTTGAGGGGCATCGTTTTTTGCTACCACTTCGTTTCGGAATACCAGAACAACCGGGATGTTGTCAACAGTCACAGGATTATTGCCTTGCCAACCCGACATCAACACATCCAGATCACCGTCACCATCGTAGTCGCCCCATGCTGCTTCTAAGAACTTGATAGGTTCGAATTCATCGAACGCGTTGATAATATTTACGAATTGCCCATCTCGATTTTCCCACAAGGGCGATCCTGGAAGTCCCGGAATCAACAAATCCAGGTCCCCATCCGCATCATAATCTCCGAAGGCCGGTTTTCCCGATCCAGTTGGTAGAATCGATGACGCAAGCGAAAAACTTCCGTTGGAGTTTTGATAGACGCCCGTCAGGCTCGTTGATATCAGTTCAAAGGGCACCAGGCCAAAACGGCTACCAGAAGTGACTACATCTAAGTTTCCGTCATTATTGTAGTCGCCCCATGCCGGCTGGCCGGACCATCCTTTGAAATCCGTGCCCTGCAAAAGGGAAAAATCGGAACCCGAGTTTGTGAGTACTCCCACATTCGCTGTTTTGAAGTTTATATTTTCAAGTCCGGCGAAGAATAGATCGATTTTACCATCTCCGTTGTATTCGCCGGGTACGAACTCACCACAAACAGCAGTGCCCTCCCCCCAATCTTCTAAGTTACCAAATACGCCCCCTTCGTTGGGCCAGACGGCAACATCCCTTATGAAGTTGGGGTCAGGGATTAAGTTGAGCCCTGCAATAGCTACGTCGATGAAACCGTTGTTATCGACATCAAACCATGTACGGGACTGGCTTTCACATGTACCAATACCTAGAGGAAACTCCTGGTCAATACGCGTAAAATTGAAGTTTCCATCATTCCGATAAATGCCAGCTTCAAAATCCTCCGCCAGACTGGGAAATTTCACAAGATGGCCTTGAAACAGGATATCCAAATCGTTGTCGTTGTCATAATCAGCAAGTAAAGCCTTCCCAGAAAAGACATCAGGAAGCGGGGTTTCTCTTTCAACAAATTCCCCGTTCACGTTTTCCTGCACCCGCGTATACGTCTCGTCGATACCCGATTTAGTACCTGTCAAAACCGCATCAAGGTCACCGTCGTTGTCGAGGTCACCCCAAACGACGCGATCTGCCGAAGCCCGCAGGTTTGGAAGCGTATTGATAAACACATCGCCTTCGACGGCAAAGGCCTGCTCGCCCGAATAGTCCGAACGGTTGAACTGTGCATCAATAGCTTGCACGCTCCAATAGTATGTGTTCGCGTCCAAGCCACTTAAGGTATACGTAAGCTCTTCGCCCGCATTTCCAGGACCCATTGCTGAAGGAGCAAGGACTTCTGTGCCCCCGGGGGTAGTACCCACACGAACATTATAGGTCAACCCATCAACCGTTCCATCAGTATCGTAAGCCAGGGACCAGTTCAATTGTATATCCGCTCCGGACCGGGCTGCATAAATGTTAAACGGGGCAACGGGAGCTTCGTTATCATCGTCACCAGAATCATCATCAGCGTCGTTTCGGTAAATCTTAGATACCGGCTGATCCGAAGCCGTAAATCCGGCGATGGCAAGATCGAGATCACCGTCGCCATCATAGTCGGCCCAGTCGAACTGCCCCTTGAACAACCCTTCAGCACCAACGCCGAGGTCGTTGCCGTTTTGATCGAACACGCGCGTCTTGGTTACGTTTTGCGCTGTCCGGCCCATTACAGACACATCCAGCTCGACGCCGTCAGAAAAATCAACCCAGGCCACGTCCGAAAATTCGACGCCTTCCAGGTCGTTGATCAACTCAAACGTACCACCGGTTTCAAGGGGATTTTTATAGGTGCGTGTTATGACACCTGAATCAGTCGTACCTGAAATAAGCAGTTCTTTATATCCGTTTCCGTTTGTGTCTGCAAAGTCGATTCCACTCAGATCCACACCGGGCAGGCCGGTAGCCACCGAAGAAAACGAACCGCCATTGTTCTCATACAGCAGTGTTCGTCGGGTGTTGTTTGTCTCGCGGCCGGTAAGCATCAAATCGAGATCGCCGTCGTTGTCATAGTCGACCCACTGGCCGTCACCACGTCGTAATCCGGCGAGATTTGCACCAATATTAACAAAGTCGTCGTTACCGATGTTTTGATAGATCCTTGTGGCCGAAACGCCGTTTCGACGGGCGCCTGCGATAAAGAAATCCAGGTCGCCGTCGCCGTCGTAATCGCCCCAGGCAACCATGCTTTCTTCGAGGGCCAATATTCCAGCATTAACGTCTGTAAAGGTACCGTTTCCGTTGTTTCGGTACATCTGGGTCGTGGCAACACCGTTGGCCATTTCACCCGTTAGCACCATATCGGGGTCGCCATCGGCATCGTAATCGCCCCAGGCAACTTCCCCAAGGGAAACGTGAATAAAGGGAAGGTTTTGTACAGCCGAAAAGCTGCCGTTGTTGTTTTGATAGAGGGTTGTCAGCGGCCCGGAGCCGGTATGGCCGGCAATTAACAAATCGGGGTCGCCGTCGAGATCGTAATCGGCCCAGCCAACTGAAGCATCACCCACATTAGTAAGGGGTGCATTGATATCTACGAGTTGGGCGTTCGCCGGATTCAGATAGGTCATAGCCAGGATGGCCACGACCAACAGGCATAGCCTGTTGGGGGAGCTAGTTCCTTTCATGGGAGTCGGGAGGTAATTTATAAGTTCAGGAGGATTACCGCCTCTGGATGAGACGCACTAGATGGATCGTACCATGTCTGCCCATCTGAAGTACTACTCCGGTACCATTTCCACTACTCCCCTGGTAGTATTTTGAAGACGAACTGCCTACATACCACTAGCTAATTTAGGCTGACGGGAGAATTTGAGATGTACTCAGGAATGTTGCCATGTATGTCAAGATAGAGTTAAAGCCCTTTGCTCCCAGCCATAGAAAGCAGCGTCTGCCTGGCTTCAACAAGGGACTGTGTCAATGAAAAAGGTGCATACTCTATATCAATTTTTCCTGCTTAATCGCAGCTTAGAACTCGGGACTCCTGAAACCAACAAGGCTGGCTCAAGCACATTCAGCTTGTACCCATGTCCAAATCGCAGGTGCGTTGTCTGTAGGCATCCGTATGCCTTTTTTGATAAAAACGGTTTTGCCTGAACTTTTGAGCTTCCAGACTCCCGTTTTTGGACACGGATCCCAGCTACGGGCTATAATCGGTCGTGATTTTCTCTTGCTTGAGGCGGGGGAATTTTCCATGACATATGCTTTTTCTTCGTTTGAGGGACTAAACAGCTTCTCCTATTCGTTGCTGCTTGGCTGAGCTAAAGACACCAAGTGTTTGTTTGGCAATGCCTGTCCAGCCAAAGTTACGCCGAGCAACACGGGCCCCTCTCACGCATGGAGCGCCGTGGAGATCGAGGGCCGGTGGTACCTGCTCGACGTCACCTGGGACGCCGGCCACCTCGAAGGCGGACGCTTTGT
>JAHQVL010000321.1 GCA_019634345.1 Rhodothermaceae bacterium | reverse complement strand
GTACCCTCTCCAATATGGGGGAAGACTGGTATCATTCAATGTTTTCTAATATAGTTGGAGTGGCCTTTGCTTTCGCTTGCAGTGGTAAATTGTTTATGCCTAGTGGATCTTTGAAGAGTCATATCGCGTGGGTTGGATTGGCTGTATCGATTCTAATTGCTCTGTCTATGGGGGCTTTCCCGGAGATCCGTGGTGTATTGCAGCGCCTTATGTTTGGTGTGAGCTTTTTGTTTGTGTGGTCTGTGTTTGTACGAACTCCTAATAAGGAAAAACTGTAACGGCCCTCAACGCACTGCAGTGAGAAAGAAAAAACACATGACGGTGCTCAAGACACTTCAATGAGGAATAAAAAAGCTGTGATGGTATTTATCGCAGTGCAATGAAGGAGAGAAAATCAATGATGGTGACCAATTCAGTACAATGGGAAGGAAAAAACCTGTGATAATGCTCGATACGATGCAATGGAGCGAAATAGACTTGTGATGATGCTCAACGCATTGCAATCACCGTCCCTCCCTAAACAACCTCCACGCATACACCGACAGCACAGCACTGATCAAAGCGCCCCCTCCAAAAACGATCTTACCCAGTACTCCATTCACCTCCTGGGAAAGAAACGGTAGTCCGCCTTCAATGCTATCGGGTGAGGCAAACAGCGCTACCCAACCTCCGCAAAGGGCGAAACAGACCAGAATTACTGCAGCCCCTAAAGAGTTGTATTTCGAGTTTTCGCCCATCAAGATCATCACTCCGGCGATTGCAAAGACGAGCCCGCAAAGGCCGAGAATGCTGTAGGGGGCATACACGGTTGACGGATCTACGGGGATCACACCAAAGGCGATCAGAAGGACGCCACTTCCAAGGACGATACACATCCATCCAAAAAGAGGATTTGTTTTTGGGTGCTCTGAGGTAGGTTCACTCATACTCAATGGTTCGTTACATTCGGTTACTCCTCGGGTCTAATCAGCAGCCGGCTTCTCTAGCAACGAACTCTATATATAGTTAAAAACCCCTTACAACGTGCTCCTTTGGCGGAGCCTGTCTTCGCCTGACCCCAGGTGCCGGTTCTATTAAGCTTCCTGTTTGTACGTTAATGAATCCCGGTTCTTTCTTCCTATTCCTCTTTATTGCCTTGATTCTGGCATTGAGCATCGGCGCGGGCCTGAGGCTACGGGAGCGATTGCGCATGCTACAGGACATCCTGGAGCGCGTCGAAAAAATGCTGAATGTCTCGGATAAAGACGCCAGCTTGATCTTTTCCCAGAGTGCCGGATTGCGCCAACCTTGGAAGCGATACGTCTCTACGTTTATTCCTACACCCGACGGGCAGCCTAAAACCGAACGCCTCGCGAACGACTATTTCAAAACCAACGAGATCCTCGATCACCACATCAACCTTCGGTTGTACCTGGCTTTACCCAATATTTTGGTCGGCATCGGGGTGTTGGGGACGTTTATAGGCCTGGTGACAGGCATTGGTGGCTTTGATACGGAGTCGGTAGACGGCGTCCGGCAGAGTATCGCCGTATTGCTGTCTGGGATGTCGACGGCATTCTATACGTCTATTTTTGGTATGCTGTGCTCGATCCTGTTCAATTTCTACGAAAAGACGCAGATCAAGGAGATCAGCACGAAGCTGCAGAAAGTAGTCGTTCATCTGGACGAGAAATACCTGCTTTCCTTTAATGACAGAAAACGCATTGAAAAGGCCGAGTCGATACGGAGTGTGAAAATTCAGTCGCGCATCGTTGGTCAGGTGATGAGTGATTTGTTTGCGCTGAAATCAAAAGAAGGCGCGGTTGTTAAACCGTCTTACATATTAGGCGCATTGCGGACGGAGGCAAAAGATCAAACCGCTGCCTTAAAAACATTTGCTGAAGTCCTTGCCAAGGTCATGGGTGGGGCGCAGGCCAGTGTAAGCGAACTGGCCCAGCAGCAGACCGTGAACCAGCAAGGTATGCAAGACATGGTGCTTGCGGCCAAAGAAGTGCTGAAGACTGGCGTTGAGCTCACCAAGCGAATGCGCATGACCGGCGAGCAAATGGATGAGCGCATCACAAGCCTGAATACGAGCTTTGAGTCGATGGGTGGAACGACCCAGGCCATGAAAGAAAGTGGGAAGGCCCTCGAGTTTGTGTCGATGGCGCTGCAAGACGAATTCAGTACACTCCGCTCCTCACAACAACAGCACGTTCAGATTCTCATCGAATCGTTGAAAAAAACGCAGGAACTGAGCGAAGGCTATGCCGCTCAATTTACGGCTATAGAAACCAGCCTCAAGGACATCTTCTCAAAAATCGAAGAAGGCCTTGCCAATCACCGAAAGGAGACCGGCGAGTCCATGGACGCCTACGTAGGCAGCCTCACAAGCCAGATGAAAGACGCGTCTACCAGCCTGAAAAACGCCGTATCGCTTTTATCGAAAGAAATAAAAGATGCCGGTGAACGCAGAGATAAGAAGCGCACGCCGCCGGTAGTAAGGCGCTAAAATCGATTGATTTTTGCGCGTTTCGGGTTTCGTGTTCCGGGTTTCGTGTTGGTTGCGAGTTGGAAGATCTAAAACATGTAAACAAACCCGAAACAGATTCCAATGGACCCATTTGAATCCCGAGAAAACCCCTTCGCATTATCTACCGGCGACTTAATGGCGGCGTTGTTGTTGATGTTTGTGTTGTTGCTTAGCGCGACGTTGCTGGTGATTAAGGACAATGAGGAGGAGACGAAGTCGATTGTGGAGGCGTATGAGGCGTTGCAGGATGCGTTGTATCAGGACCTGTTGATTGAGTTTGATTCGGATTTGGAGAGGTGGGCGGCTGATTTGGATAGGGAGACATTGTCCATTCGATTCTATGAACCCCAGGTGCTGTTCGAACAAGGCGATGCCACAGTACGTCCCGTGTTTGCTCAAATTCTGGCCGATTTCTTCCCGCGCTATATAACAATTCTCCAGCAGGATCGGTATCGCAACCACATCGAGGAGATACGGATTGAGGGCCACACTTCGTCGGAATGGGGGGAGGGGCTCAGCGAAGACGCCTCGTACTTCAACAACATGGCCCTCTCTCAAAATCGAACGCGGAGCGTGCTGCAGTATGTATTGACCACCATCAACCCAGACAACGAACGCGAGTGGACCCGCAGACTCATCACGGCCAACGGACTCTCCTCCAGCCAACCCATTCTCCGAGACGGAGCAGAAGACCCCAACGCATCCCGCCGCGTCGAATTCCGCGTACGTACCGACGCCGAGCAGCAAATTAGCGATATCCTTCAACGACTTCGGTAAGCAAGGGCAAGGTGCAAAGTACAAAGCGCCTTTTGAGGAAGGGGGAATCCTATCTGTGTGAATTTGTGGTAGTTGGGTTGACATATGTTGCACATATTTGGTCTTTCGCTTAACTTATTCCTTGCACCTTGCACTGACTCGTCCTGAAATAAGTTTACAGCAAAAGCGAGCAGTAAACAATGGAGAAGCAGTTGATAAAACGCTATAGTGTATCTTTCAAGAGACACGTTGTAGAAGAATACGAATCGGGCCATTCGATGCATGTACTGACCAGGCGCTATGGAGTAAGCCATACCAGCCTGAAGAAGTGGATAAAGCAGTATGCCCGTGCCGGATTACGCCACCAGATCATGCATATACAAAAACCAGAAGAGCAAGACCGGGTCCGTGAGCTAGAAGCTCGTGTAGCCGCCCTAGAAAAAGCACTGGCTCAGTCCCAGTTAGACAAACTGATGCTGGAGACGATTATTGAAGTAGCCGAAGAGGAAGAAGGGATCGTCTTTAAAAAAAACATCGCACGAAAGTCATCGATCGCGTTCACAAAAAAGAAGGGGGCACGATGAGTGAACTATGCCACTGGTATCGAATCAGTCGTCAGGCGCATTACAAGCAGCGAGCTGCCAGTCTGAAGCGAGATCAAGAAGAGGCCGAAGTGGTTGTCCAGGTTCGTCAACTACGAGCGCGTCATCGTCGCATGGGCACCCGAAAACTGCAGGCTGAACTGCGCCCTCCAATGGGTCGAGATCGCTTCTTTGATGTGCTACGGGCGCATGACCTACTTATCAAACCTCGGCGCAGCAAGCGGCCTCGGACAACCTATAGCGGTTTTTGGCGCTGCGAGAACCTGCTTGAGGGGCTGGTTGTTGATCGTCCCAATAAGGCCTGGGTGAGCATCACCTATGTAGAAACCGAGTCAGGGTTTTGCTATGTAAGCCTGATCACAGACGTCTATTCGCGGCGCATCATGGGCTACCATGCCAGTAACTCGCTACGAGTAGAGGGTTCACTGGCAGCACTGAAGATGGCCCACAAACAGGCTGGAGCACGTCTTGAGCAAACGATTCATCATAGCGATCGCGGCATCCAATACACTTGTGGTCCCTACCGGGAGCAGCTTGATCGCTATCGAATGCGATCGAGCATGGGGGCTGTTGGTAACTGCTATGACAACGCGATTGCAGAGCGGGTCAATGGTATCCTGAAACAGGAGTATGGTCTCGATGGCTGTTTTGCCAACCTCAGACAAGTACGTCAGGCATTGCGCGAAGCCGTATGGCTCTACAACCATGAGCGGCCTCATACAAGCCTCTCCTATCGGAAACCTGAACAGGTCTACCGAGAAGGACTCAAAACCTCACTCATTCATTAATTTATTGTCAACCTATTTCAGGACTTGACAGGAATTTAACTTTAAACCTTGACCTTTGAACATTGAACTCTCATGATCCCCCCTCGGTGCTATTCGGGTTAAGATCAATAACCCCCCTTAGTACGTAGCACCTATACCCACCCTAAGATGTCCAGAGTTCGCCTTTTCGCTCTTGCTGTGCTGGCAATCCTAGTTTGTAACCCTCACCATGCACTTGCGCAATCAACGCATTATCAAATCAAAGAGTTTGGAGAGAGCGACGGTTGGGTAAACTCAACGATTTTCGACATCCATGAAGACCAGTTCGGTTTTTTATGGATGGCAACGCACCGTGGACTGATAAGATATGATGGCATTTCATTCACCCTTTACGCCCCTATTGAAGGAGATTCAACAAGCCTGCCAGTAAAACAATTAAGTGAGATCGTAGAGGATGAATTGGGAAACCTCTGGCTAGGTACACAAGCAGGGATCAGTTTTTTTAATCGATCTATAGAATCGTTTGAAAACTACCCGATATCCTCACCGATTCACATGCTTTCCTCATCAAAGGCTGATCCTAATTATCTCTGGTACGCCACAGAACAAACAGTCGCTTTATTTAATCGCACAACAAAGAAGAGTGAACACTTTTTTACCGAAGATGGTGATTCCCTCCATATCCAGATTGGTCATTGGAATGGCCAAGGGGGATTTAGGGAAGATTCAACAGGTTTCTGGATGGGGCAGGGTTGGGGGCTCCAACGCTATGATACTTCTACAAAAACATTAACCACGTATCTTCCCGATGAACGATACCCTGGATTTTCGCAAGACTGGCCAAGGAGTAGAGGAAACGGCATTGGTCCCGTTATCCAATCACCAGATGATGCATCCATACTATGGGTAGGCTCCAGGGGCGGTCTATATAAATTTGATAAACGAGACGGGACGTTTAGAACCTTTTATCCTTTTCCCGAAGAAGTTACTCCGGACAACCATGATCCGATTGGGCAGCAAATTCAATCGATACATATCTCTAGTAAGGGGACATTTTGGGTCGGCAATCGGCGAGGGATATTTACATTTAATCGATCTACCGAACAATTCACCCTCATACAAGAACTCTCGGGTAAGCAAGCCATCGTATTTTATGAAGATCGACGTGGTAATATATGGATCGGTAATCCGTCCAAACTGATAAAGATTACACCTACACCCTTTAGCATATATAATACATTCCCTGAATTTGAATCTATCCCTTTAGGATCCGAAGGAGGCGGCATAACTGAAACCCCTGAAGGGAATATTATATTCGGCACAAACAACGGGCTTATCCAGGTTTCTCCGACCTCAGATCAACCACCCCGTTTTATCGAAACAGAAACCATCGGCCGCAATAAGACTGAAATCTCAGCACTTTTCTACGATTCTGCTGGGAATCTCTGGATCGGACGCACGGGCCAGGGTGTTGAGCGATTTAATCCGCGCACTCGTCAACTTGCTGTTTATCAAAACAGCCCCGACGACCCTAACAGCATTGCAAATGGCCTCGTCAACAACTTCGTCGAGGATCAGGATGGAATGATATGGATCGGTTTATTCCCCGGAGGAATGAGCAAATATGATCCAAAAACAGATCAATTCACACGGTTCTTGCATGACCCGAACAACCCACTCAGCTTGGGTGATGACGGCGTAGAGCGTATCTATATGCCCCCTTCTACTCCTGAAACCATATGGCTGGCAACCTCTTCGGGCCCGTCCCGATTCGACATTCCAACACAAACGTTCACGAACTATCATAGCGACCAATTCGGTTTCACCTTCGTCATTTATGAAGATGAAAAGCAGCGTCTCTGGATTTTATCGGATACTGGTCTTCATAAATTTGACAGAAAAACAGAGACAGCTAGATCTTATGATCCAAACCTGGAGAATCCTACTCCAACGTCTATCTCAGAAGACGACCAGGGTTATCTCTGGTTGGGAACGAGGAACGGACTGACCCGCTTCAACCCAGAAACAGATTCTTTTTACACGTTCACAACCAAAGATGGACTCCCAGATAATCGTTTTGCAAATCAACGGTATTTAGAAAGCTCCTCGGGTGAGATATTCTTATTCAACCGCAACTCCGTTGGCTGGATGTCATTTTATCCAGAACACATAAAAGAACGAAGTCCATCTCTCCAAATGGCTCTAACGGGGCTTGATTTTAAAGGTATC
>JAHQVL010000320.1 GCA_019634345.1 Rhodothermaceae bacterium | reverse complement strand
TTGATCTGGGAAGTGAGTGCCCTTTTGATAGCCGATTACATTGGACGTTGAGACAGGGACTTGCCACCTGCTCTCGATCTCGATATCCACAGAATGAAACTCATCAGGCCAGGCCTCTTTATGGACGGCCAATGCAGGCGTCCAGGTTGCTGGGTGGCCTTCGCCGCGCCCATAAATCATTGGAGATTGGGTCTTAAAAAGAATAGCATAAGGTCCTCCGATGCTCTGCGCGATTTGAGAGCGAAAGTTACGAGACAGAAATTGGGGCGGAATGTTTGGATTAGTGCGTATGGAGTCGGCAATTTCATCTTCTAGCAGGACGACCTTCCGAAGAATATCCTTGTTTTCATACTCATTGATACTTTGATCAGGGGCAACGACCCCAGAGCCGGCATACACAAAAGCTGAATGATTTCGGAGAGTTAAACTGGGCGTCCTTGAGTCGATGGGTAAAAAATCGGTGCCGAGTTGGAGCTGTTTCCCATTAATCGAAAGCGAGGGCGTGCCGTCATGAATGGTTACTCTGAACCAAAATTCCTGAAAATAGGAATCTAAAAGAGGGGAGAGGCCGGCTGATTCAAAGAGGGAAGCGATATAGTCAGCAGCCAGGCTGTCCTGGTTCACACCATACCCCCGGCCTCCGAAGTAGGGAGAGGATAAGGAGTCGACTATCACCATGGCCTGTTGGATGTAGTCTTGCGCAGATGCGCGGATTGGGCAGAGGAGGAGGGTGACGATAAAGAGGACTAGGGCTTTAATAGTCATTTTTACTACAGAGTGAGCGCTGTTTAGCCAGGGGTCTATAATGTCAGGGTTCTACAATGTAAGCGTTTTATAAAGTAGCTACATGTAACCTAGTCATGCTGAGCGTCAGCGAAGTATCTTTTATTTATTGAAGCCCCTTCAAGATGCCTGCAAGAGTGCGTCTTAGACAGATTCTTCCTTCGTCAGGATGACAAGTTTTCCAATCTAACTGAATTCCCACTAAGTATGCAGGGAATAAAAAAGGGCCACAGGTTATTCGCCTATGACCCTTTAAAGCTAGTGCTTTATGGCTTACAATCCGAAGAACCGGCGATTATCTTTGACGTCTGCTTCTTCACGTAGTGAAGCAAGCCATTCGCTGGTTGTTTTGTTTTGGAGGTCGCTTAATAACTGCGTTTCAATCTGTGATTTCTGGGCTTCCGTGATGGCGGTTGGCTCTTCTACTTTCGTAATGTGAACCACAAATACGCCATTTCTGCCTTCGATAACCGGAGAGGTCTGGCCTTCTTCCATACTAAAGACCGTGCCTTTGAAAATCGGATCGTTTCCAAGGTCGGCAACAGAACGTGTATTGTAAGTAACGGCTGTAACCGTCCGTTCGGGAGCACTCAGTGAAGAAGCAAGGCCGTCGAAGTTATTTGACGCGAGTGCTTGCTCCATCCGCCTGCGTTGCAATTCTTTCTTCTTCTCCAATTTCAGGCGAGGCTCAACCTGTGTTTTAACTTCATCGAAGGGGCGATATCCCTCTTCAAGAATTTCTTCAAGTTGAGCTACGACGAATACCTCGTCGAGTTGAATGACATCGCTCACATTTCCTTCTTGTTCTGCTTTGAGGAAATTGACGAGCTGCCGGCTGGTGCCTAAGCCAGAGATAAAGCTTTGATCTTCTTGAACCTGCACTTCCTGAACGGCGATGTTCCGGCTGGCCGCTTCTTCTTGGAAGCCTCGGTTTTCTTCTTCAACATAATATTTAATGTCATCCAGGCGCTCTTCGATGTCGTTCATGGTATCTCGAGAGGGCTCGATCACCTGAACGTATTCTGCAAGGCGAACTTCTTGCTCTGTCTCCTGAGTGACTTCAATAAGATGGTAGCCGAAAGTAGTTTCTACAGGCCCAACAACGCGTCCTACACGGGCAGCGAAAGCCGCCTCTTCAAACGGCTCTAGCATTTTGCCGCGCCCGAACCATCCAAGGTCTCCGCCGCGAACTGCACTTGTATTGTCCGCCGAGAACAGTTTAGCCAGGGTGCTGAAATCTTCTCCATTGCGAAGCCGTTGGAGAACGTCGTTGGCATCGGTACGCGCTTTTTCTTTTTCTGCTTCATTATTTGGTGAAGCACGGAAAAGGATATGACGGGCCCGTAGTAGGCGGTCCTCTGAAGGCCTGAATTCCTGGATTTTGATCATGCGCATTTCGTTGCCGACAACGAGCGGCCCAACGATGCGGCCTACTTCTGGCTGATCGTAGATGGCAGTACCAAGCTGATAGTCAAGATCATCCGCAAGGAAGAAGGTGCTTCCATAAGGCTGCGCAGATGCATATCGGGCCAGGAACAGCGAATCATTTTCAGCTTCGGCAAACTGGGGCTTGATGCGGTCCATTTCGTCCCTAATGGCGAGTGTATCGTCGCGAGAAGGCACAAGGGGGATTGTCGCATACGTCATCGTGTATGATTTCTTCCGCCTGAAATCTTCTCGGTTGTCGTTATAGTAGCCCTGCAGGTCTCTGTCTGTGTAGCTGATAGAGTCATCGCTGATTGCAGCATAACGAAGGGCGACAAATCGCGTGTCAATTTTGAGGTTTTGTTCTCTGTACTCCTGTTGAATGTCTTCATCAGAAACGTGAACCGTGGCTTCCATGAGTTCTTGGAGCTTCTCACGCTTACGGATATCACGGAGTTGAGCTTCAAGAAATGCCCAGTCCTGGTTGAGATCCTGGTTGTCAATAAAGCTCTGAAGCAAGTTGCGGTCTAATTCACCCTGGCCATTGCTGAAACGGCTCACGATCATTGGGTGAGGATTTTCTCCCTGAATAAGGTCGACCAGTTCATCGTCTGTAACGGTGATACCCAGGCGATCCATTTCATTCTCGATCAATACACCATCAACGAGTTGGTTGTACACCATCTCGTGCGCTCTGTCCATCGCCTGTTGCGTCATGCTCTGGCCGGTTTGGCTCTGGTAGATGCGTTCCTGGTTGTCGATCAACTCACGATATTGCGCGAGGGACACTGGTTCTCCATCGACTACGATTACATTTCTTGGGCCGGCACCAATAAAATCAAAGGTACCTGCATCTTGCAGCATAAAGAGAGCACCGAAAGCAAATACTACAAACCATAGTACATACTTCGTATTCTCTCGCATTTTGGTCATGAATCCCATAAGGAAACCTCGTCACGTACAGGTTAAAGTCTAAGCGTACTACTTATTAACGTTCAGGAATGGGGAAATAGTACGTTCATTTTTAAGTTCAAAGTTCAAGGTTCAAAGTTCAAGGTTTTGTTCTAAAGTTAGCAGACCAACTTTGAACATTGAACTTTGAACCTTGAACTTCAAAGCAGTCCCCATATACTTCCAATCATACCGATTTGTTCAGTGTTGGAAAAAAGGGATTAGGTGGCCATAGATTTGGATTTGGCGAGGCGGGTGCGGAGAGTAAGGAGAACCTTTCCCAGGATTTGAGAAATGCGTGCTTCTGTAAGGCTGAGAAGGCCCGCGATTTCGCGAAGGGTTAAGTTTTCATAGTAGTACAGGGCGAGAATATTTTGCTCTCGCTCAGTAAGATCTTTGATTAATGTCCCAACGTATGCATGCATTGAAGCCCGATCTACCCGGTCGAATGCGGCTAAGGCTTCGTCGTTTGGTATCGTTTCTACCACGGTTTGCTCTCCTTCTGTACTGGCGGTGTCGTAGAGAGAAAGAGCAAAACGGCATTGGGCGTCTGTCAAAAGGGTATGATAGTCGACGAGGGAGAGGCCCAGGTGTTCAGCAACCTGATAGTCATCCGGTTCTGCACCTAGCATTTGACGCAGGGTTTCAACGGCTTGTTGGGCTTCAGCAAGCTGACGGCGGCGTTCGCGTGGTAGCGCATCAATGGAGCGCAAGTAATCTACAAGAGCACCACGGATACGGCCATACGCATAAGAGACGAACGGAGTGCCTCTACCTGGGTCGTAGCCATCTAGTGCCTGAAGTAGGCCTAATAAGCCCACATTTTCGAGGTCTTCTCTTGAAGCAAGGGGATGGTCAGGTATACTCAGCCTGCCAACCAGGGATCGGACGAGGGGCACAGCCGCAACGACTACAGCCTCCCGATTGCGCGGAGAGGGATATTCAGCATGTTTTGCAGCGAGGCTTTGAAGGTCTTGAGCCATGTGAGTATACTAGTTTGCAGCGCAGGAACAGGTGTCAATGTGACATAGAATCAAGCCTGTGCAGGATTAGAGATTTCGGTGTCTACTTTTTGATCCTCAAGCGTTTCAGATTTGATATTGGCATCCTCAATGGAGTTCTCAGTCGAGGGTGCTGAGGCCAGAATGTTGCGTATAAAGCTATCGCTAATGCTGAGTACGAAATAGACTGCCAGTCCAACTCCAATACTCACAAACAGCGTTCGCTCTAGTGTGGCATCACTCCATAGATGGTTGAACAAGGTAGCAAGTCCTGCCAGGCCACTTATTTGAATAATGAATGCACGCATGGTATAGTTGATCGTGTTGATTTGACCGTAGGTTGATCAAGATGTATGCCACTAAGGGCTGAGTCCCGATTGTATTAATTCAGGCTCATTGGAATAGGTAAAGAATGGATTTCATTGAGAAGGTTTGTTGCCATCGCCCGGAAGGCATTTCTGACTGGCCCTGCAATGCGAACCGCTGGATACTGATCGTTTACGGATTTCCGAATCAAGCTGGAAAAGGGGACCCATCCGATGTGTCTTGCGGCATTGCCGGTGAAATGGGTCGTTACCTTTCCGAACCTATCTGCTACGCTATGAGCTTCTGCTTCAGTATCGGCGAAATTTACCACTGCCTTAATAGGATATTCTGGATCTAATTCCCATACCATTCTTGCGAGCTGATAAGCATCAGCAATGGCCGTCGGCTCGCCTACGAGAACAAGGATGCCCATAGAGGCTCTATCCAGAGCCCATCTAACGGTTTCCCCAGTCCCAGCTGGTGTATCCAGGATAATATAGTCGTGATTTGCCTGTAGAGACCGGATGAGTTCATCAGAGACTTGCAGAAGGGATCGGGCATTTACCTGTGTCCGTACTGCATGAGATGCTCCCTGGATGAGTGTAATACCGGCTTCAGTCCGATGCAAAATATGATCTTTCAGAGCCGTGTGATTTGCATATTCAAGAAGACTCGACTTTGGATGTTCATTGAGCAGGACCGAACAATTACTTTGGCCGAAGTCTAAATCAATGAGGGCAACTTGGTACCCCATATCACTCAACGTCTCAGCCATATTAATGGCAACAATGCTCTTACCAACGCCCCCTTTTCCACTTGTAATTGCAAATGTGGTCGTTTTTTGGTTCATAGGTTCTCCTGGAATACCTGGTCAGGTATAGATTTGAATGTAAGAGATACGTGAGAAGCAATGCGTTCTATAGAACGTGCATCATTTCTTCCACAAACCAACTGGGTGTAAAAGCACCGACGCCATCTGGTGTGATCGGGCTGGATGAGGCAAACTGAACGGGTAATTTAGTTTGGATCATCCATTCCGCTAGCCGTCCCAGTCCTTTCGTTTCATCTAGATGTGTAAATGCTATTGAGTCTGGGCGAATCGGGAGCCGTTGGATATAGCTCAAATCAAATTCGTCCAATGCACGAGTGGCGTTTAGGACCAGATGCACCTGGATTGGGAGTAGCGGTTCGATGATACGCTTGATGTAGAGCAGCATTTTGCGAGCCCTGGCTTCGTGTACTGGCATAGAAGACGTATCTATCAATATTTGATCGAAATTATTAGCTCGATCCAAAGCCAGGCTCATTTCTTCGACATTCCTGACCGTCTGAACAGGGATACCGTATTCCGTATATAATGCTGCAGGGTTTTGATATGGAATCTCTTTGTTTTCTTCCGGCAAAATGGAGATTATAGTCGTTTTGTGCCTGCCAAAGAAGCTAGGGTGTTTAGCTATTTTGAGCATCAAAGAGGTTTTTCCCGCTCCGCTGGGCCCAATGAACATGATCGTTCCTGTGTACCTTTTGGGCGTTGCCGTTTTCAGCATATTTCGGATCTCATGAGCAAGGGACCATCGGATTTTGGATTCGTCGTGGTCTGGCTCAAGGCCTTTGGTTATCAACTGTTCAAACAGCCTGGTGACTGTAGAAGGGCGCATCCCCTGTTTTAAAAGCCGAGAGAAAAGCGGATGAGATGTCCATTGAATGCTTGCTCCCACGATAGCCTCTTCAAATCGCCTATCCAATATATCCAGTCGATCGTGGATTAGCCTAAGCTGTGCTTCGAGGATGTCTTGAAGCTGATCCGCTCTTGCAGGGAGCATAGACGAGGATTCATCCGATTCTGAGAATATTTTATTCCGAGGATGTGCCAACTGCCTGGAAGATCCGCCTTGATACGGATAGGTAATCGCTTGCTGGCCAATGCCTTCGTCCACGTGAGATTGTGTGTTGTTGAAGGAAAAATTAGCTAGCTGAGAAGAATAATGCGCAGGAGGGTCCGTTACATTGGGTGATGCAATTGTTCGCTGTCTATTCGGACCGTAGCCTTGGGAGCGGATGCCTCCCGTTCCGGCAGGAACGGCTTGCTGGTAGGCCGGCATTTTTTTCTCAGCCTTTGCAGGCACCGGTGTATCTACCATGACCGTGATCCGTGCTAAGGAATCGCCCTCAGCCGGAATAGACTCGAGAAGCACAACGTCATCACCAAAAATTCGCCGTGCTTCAATGAGTGCCGAATGAATGCTAGAGCCAGTAAGGGTTTTAATATTCATGAAATCCGATCTTTATTATATCGATATGCAATGTTGTTTGGCTTAGCCATAGCCTGAGGCTGTGCGTCAAGCTATTTCTGCTTCTTGTGAAATGCTGATCTGGTGTTCTACTTCGACAGATACGTCGAGTACCAGGTCATTGTAAGAGAGTACCGCAATATCAGGAAGTGTAGGAGTTAAGAAATTAAATAAGGTTGATCGTAATACAGGAGACGTCAACAAGACAGGTGTAAATCCTTCACCGATTAATTTCTTAGCAATCCGGTTTGCTTCTTTGATAAACTGGTCCACTTTTTCTTGATCCAGATTAAGCGTTGTTGGATTGAGTTCTCCTTGTTGGGCCTTTTCGAGCAAGTGTTGTTCCAATTCAGGATTAAGTACAAAAGCATGTATCTTGCCGTCATGCCCAGTGAATTGTCGCGTAATCGTTGGAGCTAATGCGGCGCGCGTATATTCGGTTAGTACATCGGTGTGTTTCGTCTGCGGGGCATGATCCGCCAGGGCTTCCAAAATGGTAATAAGGTCACGGATTGGCACGGTCTCTTGCAGGAGGCGTTTTAAGACTTTTTGTATACCGCCCAGATCCAGCAACGTGGGAACCAATTCCTCAATAAGTGCTGGTGCAGACTCTCCAACTTTGTCGACGAGCTTCTTGACTTCCTGGCGATCGAGCAACTTATAGGCATTTTTGCGGAGGACTTCCAGCAGGTGTGTAGTGATTACTGCTGGCCCTTCGACGACCGTGAGGCCGCGCTGCTCGGCTTCGGGGAGATTGCGCTCAGCTATCCATATGGCCGGCAATCCAAAGGTTGGATCCTTTACTTGAATACCTGGTGGTGGATTTTTGATATCCTCAGAGAGGAGTGCAAGGTAATGGCCAGGAACGACTTCGCCTTGCCCAATAGGGTTGCCCCTTAACTTAATGACATAATGGTTTGCTGCCATTCCCACATTATCGCGAATACGAACAGGGGGGATCACCACACCCAATTCCAAGGCTAACTGCTGCCTCAGCATCCTGACGCGTTCAAGGAGGTCTCCCTGTTGATTGGGGTCAACGATGGATATAAGGGCGTAGCCTATTTCGAGCTCCAGCGGATCAACAAGCAGGAGATCCGTTGGCGTCTCTGGGGCCGTCAATTGTTTGTGCTCTTCGGTTAAGGTTGTATGAGAAGCGGCTTCTTCATTGACTTGATTTACCCGTCTTCGACCTAAAAGCATCATCCCGACAGAGAGGATCAGGAAAGGTACGAGAGGTATTCCTGGAACCATACCGATTACAAGAAGAAACCCTGCCGTCAATAAAATAGGATGTGGTTTCTGGAACAATTGGGTTCTAAACTCACTTGCCCAGTTTGCTTCCTGGCTGGCCCTTGATACGATCAAACCGGCTGATGTGGAAATCAATAGCGAAGGAATCTGAGAAACAAGGCCGTCACCAATAGAAAGGAGGACAAAGGTCTCGCCGGCTTCATTAAAGCTCATGCCTAGCTGGGCTACACCAACAATGAGGCCACCTATAATGTTGATCGCCGTGATCCCCAGGCCTGCTACGGCGTCCCCGCGGACGAACTTACTGGCCCCATCCATCGCACCGTAAAAATCTGCCTCTCTCGAAACGTCTTCTCGTCGTTTACGCGCTTCCGTTTCATCAATGAGGCCGGCATTTAATTCTGCGTCGATGGCCATTTGTTTACCTGGCATGGCATCGAGTGTAAATCGAGCACCCACTTCTGCAATCCTGCCTGAACCTTTTGTGATTACCGTAAAGTTGATAACGACAAGCACAAGGAAAATAATGGCGCCTACTACGTAGTTTCCTGCTACTACGATTTCCCCGAATGCAGTAATAAGATTTCCTGCCTGCCCCTGGCTAAGAATCAATCTCGTTGAGGCCACATTCAGAGATAATCTGAAAAGGGTTGTCATGAGGAGCAACCCAGGGAATATGGCAAATTCTAGTGGACGGGTGGCATAAAATGCCGTCAACAGGATCCCCAGGCTAAGCGCGATATTTGTCGCCAGTAAGAGATCCAACATAAAGGGGTGAAGAGGAACAACCATCACAAAGAGGATGAAGATCATTCCCACCGCTAACAACCCTTCGCCGTTCAGCAGCTTAAAAGGAGTTGCTTTTTTAGTGATATCGTTGGGGCTTAAAAGAGTAGACAAAGGATTTGTCGTTTTTATAAGTGAAATGGAAGTGCAGTTTCAGGGGTGTATCCTAAGTATGTGCAGGTGTATGTCCCTTTTTGCGGTAGATTGCTGCAAGAATGGTAGCTACCGCTGGATACAACTCTTCGGGGATTTCCTGAAGCTCTGCGACGCTACCATACAAAGCTCGCGCCAAGGGCGGATTCTCGACGATTGGTGTGTTCTTTTCTTTTGCTAATTGCCTGATGCGTAAGGCGCGTTTACGAATGCCTTTAGCCAATACGCGTGGTGCAGGTGCCTGCTGTGAATCGTATTGGAGCGCAACCGCGTAGTGGGTTGGGTTGGTGACAACCACATCTGCATTCAGGACGGCGTGATCCAGCCGGGGCCTTCGAAGGAGTTTAAGGGCCAGTTTGAATCGTTGCTTTTTAACCTTCGGATCGCCGTCTGTTTGTTTCCTTTCATCCTTCACCTCTTGCTTGGACATTTTCATGTTCTCCTTGAATCGCCACCGTTCGTAGATGAAGTCGAGAAGCGAAAGGAAAATAAGGATTGCGATGACTTTGTAGAACAGAAGAAGTATCCAGACTCCGGCCGTGGAAAAGACGTTTTCGAGGGGTTGTTTGTGTAATACCACGATTTCATGCATCAGGCCGCGAATATGAAAGTACGCCACGGGCATTACGATGACGATCTTCAGAAAAGACTTGAAGAACTGAAAGAGTCCCTGCGTCCCGAAGATGCGTTTAATTCCGGCAATAGGGCTGATTTTTTGCGCTTTGGGCTGCAGTGTTTTGAAGGTCCAGTTCCAGCCGGATTGAACAACGTTTAAAATGATACCGGATATCATCAAGACAGACATCAGAGGAACCATGATCCCGACGACGCGCAGTCCGTATTCCATCGCGAGGGACTGTACGGAAGCCTGTGTGATGATCATTGTACTGGACGAAAGGAAAAGAGCAGCCATGATGTTGGCCAGCCTCGAAACAGCCCAAGAGGCTCCAAAGGCAATAATGCTTATCCCAATGAGTAACATACCTACGGAAAGGACTTCCTGGGATCGGAATACCTGACCTTCGCTTCGTGCCTGAGCCAACCGTTTCGCGGTTGGCTCTTCGGTGCGTTCTTCTTTGTCCGCCATTGTATTATCCTAGGGTGTAGTTTAGACGGGCATGATGGCTTCGATCATATCCAGAATGTGGTCTGTCATCTGGGTAAGCAGGGAAGGGATGAGAGGAAAGAAATTTCCTATGTACAAATAAACGAGACCCACACCTACTATGAGTTTGAGGGAGAGGCTCTGCGAAAAGATTTCGGTTTGTGGCGCAACACGAGCAAAAATTCCCAATGTCATGTCAACAAGGAAAATAGTCACCATGAACGGAGCAGCAAGCCGAACGGCAATGATAAAGAGTTGCCCCGTCCAGGTTAGCATCAAGTTTCCCGAATTTGCGATGACTCCTTGAGCGAGTGGAATTACGTTAAACGAAGCCATGAGTGCTTCGAACAATTGGTGGTGACCGTCAAGGAGTAGAAACACCATGAGGAAGGTCATCATAAGGATGTTGCTTATCGGGTTGGAGGCCTGGCCGTCAGCTGGACTAATAACCTGTGATATACTGAGCGCCATTTGAAAACCGATAAACTCTCCCGCAAATCGAATCGCAAAAAAGATGAAGCGAGCAGCAAGCCCAATTACAACACCTGTCAAAAACTCAATGAGCACAAATATGAGTAAGGCAACAGGATGTAATACATCAGGTTGCTCTGGTTGCGGTACAATTCCGATCAGGCTATAAGCAATAAGAGCAGAAAGGAATACCTTAATTTGAATCGGTATAAAAGATTGTTCAAAGAAAGGCGCCGATACCATGAGTCCGCCAATTCGAACAAATATCAAAAACGCATAGAGGATATTTATCGGATCTAAAACGGACATCTACCCAGCCTTACTTAGACACCTGGGGAATGAAGTTCATGACTCCTGTTGTGAAGTCTGTCAAAATTTCAAGCATCCAGGGAGAGAAGAAAAGTAGGATGAGGGCAATAGCCAAAATTTTAGGAATGAAGGCGAGCGTCATTTCTTGAATGGACGTAATCGCCTGGAAGAGGCTTACTATGAGCCCTACGACCAGGGCTGTACCAAGTAGAGGGCCGATAACCATGATGGCTACCTTGATTGCTTCTTGGACCCAAAAGAGTGCTACATCTGAATTCATGTGCGTTGCTTACTGTTAAGAGGTGTTGGGGTGAAATAAGAGGTGTTGGACGTTGCCTCAAGTAGTGAAATATCCACGCATTACAGACTCTACAATGAGGTACCATCCATCGGAAAGGATGAAGAGTAAAAGCTTAAGCGGCAGGGATACCATGATAGGAGGGAGCATCATCATTCCCATACCCATGAGTACACTGGCAACCACAAGGTCCACGATCAAAAAGGGAAGGAATATCATGAACCCGATTTGAAATGCAATGCGAAGTTCACTGATCACGTAAGCCGGAATGAGCACATGGATAGGGACGTCATCCGTCGAGTTGAAGACATCAATATTGGCAAGGTCCATGAATAGGGTCAGGTCCTTTTCTCGGGTTTGTGTTAACATAAATTCTTTGAGAGGACTTGCCGTTCGAGAGAACGCTTCCTTTTGTGTAATCTCTCCGTCGATGTAAGGAATAAGCGCGTTGTCATTGATGTCCACAAGAATAGGACTCATGATAAAAAACGTCAGAAACATCGAAAGGCCAGTTATCAGTTGGCTCGGAGGCGCTTGTTGAGTCCCGAGAGCGGTGCGAAGAAGTCCGAACACAACAACAAGCCGGGTGAAGCTGGTTGTCATGATGACAATAGCCGGCGCCATCGTTAACACCGTAAGGAGCAGTATTAACTGAATAGGCAGTGCATAGTCGGTCTCTTCTCCTATCTGAAGTTGAGGTAATATGTTGAATCCAGGCGAAGAGGGTGTAGGTTGGGCGGGTTGAGATTGGGCCCAGCTCGTAGTTGGTATTAAGATGAGGAAGAACCCAACAAGGAATACCCATCTGAATCGCCCACAATAATGTAGAGCCCTTTTAAAAAATGTATGCATGAGAATGGCCTAGTTGGTGTTTGCTGAAGAGTAGGAATGAAGCAAACTTGCGAAGTCTCCAGGTTCTTTATGCGTTGATACTGGAGCTGAAAACGGGTAAGACGTGGAATGCAGGTGCTCCTCGTGTTGCGCTTCTGTAAGCGATGCCAGGGGCATTTTTTTAAGGAGATTAATCTGCGTGTTTGTGGCGCTAATTAGAAGGGCATCCTGACCACATTCGATCAGAAAGATATGTTGGTTTGGACCCAGTTGCAGTCTGTTGAGGGTCTTTAACGACTTGAGGTTTGTTTTTTCCTGCGTCGTTTTTTTATGCCTGTAGTACATAAAGCCTATTAAGGCAAGCAGCAGGATACCAGCGATAATTTGCGTGCCTTTCAGGAAACCCATCGTCGAGGATTGGTTTTCTTTGGCGTAGGCAGGATGGAGAGAGGCTTCTTCTGTCGATGCTTCTGTGGCCGGGATATTAATCCCAGGTTTAGGCATGATATGCAATGCTATCCATAAGAAAAAAATACCCGCGGATAGCGTAGCTGCTCTTTTGAAGAGCTGTTTGCCGTTCGTGGCGTCGAATTGGAAAAAGGGTTTGGATTTTCTTTTATGGAACATTTTGCGTTAGGAGAGGCAGAATATTCAACAGGACGATGAAAGGATATAGGAATTATCGACGTTCCTATGTTGTTGAGTCCTGTTGCTAACTTCTTGCCACTCCTAATGCAACCTAGAAATTGTGTGTTATGCTGCGGCTTTTGCTCTTATCTTAGCAGGGGCCAGGTTTGTAATACGCACACCAAATTGCTCATCTACTACAACTGCTTCACCCTCTGCAATCAGGCGTCCGTTAGCATAAATTTCTAGGGGTTCACCCACCAGTTTTTCAAGTTCTATAACGCTGCCTGGAGTAAGTTGAAGTACTTCAGATAGCGCAAGCCTGCGCCGGCCTAGTTCTACTGTCAGAGATAGTTCAACCTCTGCAAGCAATTCAAAATTTCCTGAACCCTCTGAGACGAATCGTTCTCTGCCCAAGTCTTGGAATTGTGGTGTAGAAACGTCAACAGGGTTTGCAGGGGGCGGAGGAGGCGGTGCTTCTTCTGGTTCTGGAGCAGCCACTTCACAGATATGATCTACAGAAGTGTTTGAAAGGAAAAGTGCTGCTGATAGAGATTGATCTCCGATTGTTGCCGTGAGTGGAAATCTCCAAAGGGTATCTGCTAACTGGCCAGCAGGAATTTCACTACCTGGTGCGCAGATATCAAAATACATTTCAGGGAGTTGTCCCCCGGCCGGCAGCGTGTTGCGGAGGCTCCCATAGGCTTGAGATACTATTTCACTGATCAGATCACCGGCGCCATCATCGGAGGGATCCATGTCCATACCGAGCATTGCTTTGGCAACAGGGGCCAGCCAGTCAGCTTCGAACTGAACAGCAAAAGCATGAGGACCTTCCGTTTTGCTCAGAGCCGTGAAGTATGTTGCTGAATTACCGTTCACTATTTCAGAAGAAGCTTCTTCAGGGCTACCCATTTCAAGAGAAGCCTCTTGATTAAGTAACATGCCGAGAAAACCTTCTAAAATGGGGCTTGATTCAGCAATCAGTGAATTAATTGTGGACTCATTCATCTTCCTTGTTCAGAATATCGGTGTTGAGGACGTTCGTTATGCGAAGTGCACGAAAATTTCCAGATTTGCCAGGAGCTGCTTGAAATTTGTTGTAATCTCCTACGCGTATATTAATCGGCATGTCTTTGCGTTGGTTAAGCAGAATGACATCCCCTTCTTCGATTTTTAAAAGATCTTCTAAATTAATCTTTGTATTACCTAACTCTGCGTGCAATTCCACTTCAATTTCTTGTACAGATCCTTCGTATTCCTCTTTTTCTTCATCGGTCATCTCAATGGTTGTCATCGCCGTCCACGATTTTGCACCTGAACGGCCGAGTGTACTCTCCAGGAGGAGGTAAGGATAACAAATATTGATAAATGACCGTTGCTCTTGTACAGTAACCTCGAAGGTGACTACAATCGCAGCTTCCGAACCAGGAATGATCTGTACAAATTCAGCGTTCGACTCAAAAGAAGATTCTCTAAATTTGATTTCTGCAACTTGCCGCCAGGCAAGCTCGAGTTCTTCGTATGCACGGGTCATCACTTTACCCATGATGCGTTGCTCGATTTGAGAGGTCTCTCGTGGTTTCTTTAGGAATGTCCCTGGTCCGCCGAATAATTTCTCTATGGTGAATATGACGAATCTTGGGTCTAACTCAAAGATAGACTGATGCTGCGTACCCATTGCATCGCATACAAAGAGGGCAGAAGGAGGTGCGCTGGCAATAACAAACTCGTTATAGAGTACCTGGTCGAGGGCGGAAAGCTCGATATCGACGATGGTGCGCAACTGTGCGGAGAGGTACACGGACAAATCGCGCGCGAATGTTTCGTGCACTTGATGCAAGATGCGCATCTGGTCCTGCGAGAACAGCCGCGGCCTCTTGAAATTGTATGTGTAGACAAGTTTTTCAGGGACTCTCTTATCTTCTTTAGGAGTTTCTACTTGCTGTTTTGCTGCTCCTCCAAAGCCCCCTAATAATTTGTCAATTTCGTCTTGTTCTAATTGTTTGGCCATTATGTATCCTCAAATGGACTGCTTGAGAGATGTGCATTATTAGTATATATAAAAGAGAGAAGTGCTTTGATTTATACGGAGAGCAGGATGCCTACTGAAGGACATACTGGGTAAAATAGAGGCGGTTTATTTCACCGTCTTCTGACACTATTCCGTTTACCGCTTTACGTATCTCGCTTTTTAAAGCGGATCGTTCTTCAATACTGGCGAGTTGATCTACTGTACGGTTACCAAGAATTTTAATGATTGTGTCTCTGACAACCATTTCACGTGCAGTAACCGATTCAAGAATACTTCCTTCAGACGTTTCCAGGCCGAGGCTAACCATGAGAAGGCGCCTGCCATCGGAGTCGTAGGGGTTGACGACGATGTTTGACAACTCCATGAATTCCCCAAATTCAATCGGTTCATTCGAATTGGCTTTTTCACCGCCGGACATATTGTAGGTTACTTGCGCAATAACAGGGTATTGTGTATATGAAAGCCACCCGCCCAGGCCTCCTGATAGGAGCATGGCTGGGACCAGGATTATCAATAGCCCGTTGAGTTTGCCTTTAGGGTTTTCTGAATTCTCTACGGGGTCGGTAGCAGCTTGTTCTGCTGCGACGACGGCGTCTTGTTCTGCCATTGTTTCCAGTTGATTAGAAGTTCAATTCTACGGTTTCTGGCTCTGCCTTCCGTAGTGTCATTGTTATCTACCGGGTCGTGTTCTCCCTGACCGATAGCCTGATACCTATCTGGAGATAGACTATTTTCCTGCGATAACAAGAAACGAACCACAGATGAAGCACGAGCAGCAGATAATTCCCAGTTCGAAGGATATTGGCTTGTACTTATAGGCTGATTATCTGTATGACCAATAACTGTGATCGACTCGGTCATGTCCGGAGAGACACTGGAGACAAGAGATAGGATCTCGCGAGCAGTCTCTTGAATAATGGAACTGCCTGAGTTGAACATGACAGCGTCCGTAATGACGACATGCATCGATTCCTCCTCGAAATTGATTTGGACCTTGTCCTCAATTCCTTCTTCTTGAATGTATTCCAGTAAGGCTTCCACTCGCTCTGCTTGTTCTCTGGCTTCCATCGATTCCTGGGATTGTATCGGAATGATAGGAACCGGTTGTGCATGTTCAAAGACACTTGTTCGGCCACTGAAGTAGCTCATCGCTTCCATGAAGTGATCTTGCTTTATCTCAGACATCGCAACGATCATTACAAAGAACGTCAAGAGCAGGGTTACCATGTCACCGTATGTAACAAGCCAAAAGGGTGCGGACGGGGCTTCCAGTTCTTCTTCTTCTTCTTGAGCCATGACTGCTAAAGGTTTATCTACTTATCAAATGTGCGGTACGTGTTACTCTGTAAACATTATGCTACTTCGACTTCAGCAGCCTCTACAGAATCTGCAGCATTCAGCTCTTCAGATGTCAAAAAGAGCTGGAGGCGTTTTTGAATCATACTCGGGCTATCTCCTCGTACAATTCCTAACACACCTGTTTTAACCATTTCTCTTGCATATTGGAGTACTTTGACTTGCTCATCCTTTTTCGATGCGAAAGGTAGAAGAACCAGGTTTGAGATGAGCGCTCCGTAGAACGTGGTTACAAGCGCCACAGCCATACCCGCACCAATTTGAGAGGGATCTGAAAGGTTACCCATCATCTGGATAAGACCAATCAGCGTGCCAATCATACCAAAGGCAGGACAGGCAGCACCTGCAGCGTTGAAAAATTTAGCGGCGAATTTGTGGGCTTTTAACTCTGTTGCAGCGTTCTGATTTAGAAGGTCTCTAATCTCGTTTTCATCGATCCCATCAACGGCCATTTCGAGCCCGAATTTCAGGAAGACATCATCCATTTCTTCAAGCTGTCGATCAAGGGCAAGCAGCCCTTCTCGACGAGCAATTTTAGATAACTCTCCGAAGGTTTCAATGTAATCCTTTGTGTTCGGCTTCATAAAGTTGAAGAACCCTTTCACGCACTTGGGGACCGTTTTCAATTCTTCGAAGGTGAATTGCACCATCATGCCCGCAATAGTACCACCAATAACAAGCAATAAAGAGGCAGGATCAAAAAAGGTCATCCAACCGGAGCCCATGAATATGGACCCGTAAATAAGGAGAAGTCCAGTGCCTATCCCAGCTAATGTTGATTTTTCCATGTTTACAAGATTCTAAGGCAATCTGAGCGGATGACCATTCAAAGAACCTCTTGTTAAAAAAGAGATCGCCTTAATGCCGGACAAAAATAACGGGCTTTGTCTGGTTCGCAGCGGAAAAATTCTTTGAATCAGTACGGAAAATGTTACCGCTCCTTGAACGAGCATGCGTGCTACTAGACCGCACCTAATGGTCTTAAGCTGTATGTTGTATCGGATAGGAAAACCTAAGATTAAACAACAACTTCTTAACAATTTGCGGTAATAAGAAAAAGGGATAGGACGCCTATTGCGGACAAGGTGTATGCATGCGTCGAGTGAATTGATAAGAGAGAGGAAAGGTATGCAAATGTTATGCTGCCATCTCAAGCTCAGAGGCTGCTGCTCGTTGTCTTTCTTTGTCTGAGCGGATTATTTGGGCAACATCCAAAATCATGATAACATGGCCGTCTCCAAGTATCGTGGAGCCTGCGATCCCGTCTACCTGCTTTAGATAACTGCCGAGGGGCTTGATGACAATCTCCTTTTGCCCGACAAGGTCATCGGCTACCAGGCCAATTCTATGGTGAGCTAAGCCGACAATAACTGCATAGGCATGCTCGGACTTCTTCGAGTTAGGAATGTCTAAGAATTCTCCTATGCGCACCAGTGGCAAGATACGTTCTCGAATCTGTATTACTTCCTGGCCGTTTACCGAGTCAATTTTTTGCTCATTGAGGTTCACCACCTCAATCACAGAGTGCAGTGGGATGGCAAAGGTTTCATCTCCCTGGCGCACCAATAGGCTTTGATTAATGGCGAGTGTCAGTGGCAACTTGAGGGTTATGACGGTCCCCACTCCCAGCTCAGAATTTATGGATATGGTGCCATTCATTTTTGCGATATTGGTTTTCACCACGTCCATGCCCACGCCACGGCCGGAGATCTTAGTTACCTGCTCAGCGGTACTAAACCCGGCTTTGAATATCAAGCTGAAGGCATCCTTGTCACTCATTTCAGCAGCCTCTTTGTCGGAGATTAATCCTTTCTCCATGGCCTTCTTTTTCAGCTTCTCTGGGTCCATCCCTTTGCCATCGTCTTCGATCTCAATGACAATATTATTTCCTACGTGTTGAGCCGAAAGACGGATGCTCCCTTGAGGATCTTTGCCGTTACTAGTCCGAACATCTGGAGGTTCAACGCCATGGTCCACAGAGTTTCTGATTAGGTGAACCAGGGGGTCTCCAATTTCTTCGGTAAGCGATTTGTCGAGCTCGGTTTCGGCTCCTTCAATCACCAGGTTGATCATCTTATTGGCGTCCTTTGCCAGGTCACGAACGACGCGAGGAAACTTGTTAAAGATACGTCCAACCTGAACCATGCGCGTATGCATGACGCCTGTCTGCAATTCCGTCGTAATAAAGTCGAGCTGCGAACTCGTATCCAACATGGTTTTATACAGATCGTCATGCTCTTGCAGTACATGGCTGACGTCGTCAATGATTTGAACGAGTCGGTTTCTATTCAAAACAAGCTCCCCAACCAGGTTCATCAAGCTGTCCAGTCGTTCAACTTCAACGCGAATGGTTTCTGGTGATCGGTCCTGGGATCGTTTCGACGTAGGTTTGGAGGCTTTTCCAGCAGCTGGTTTTGCCGAGGTTGGTTGTGGAACTGCGGTCTTGGAGGAGGAGATTCCTTCAAACTTTCCTTCGGATATGAGCTTGAGTTGCTTGACAATATTCTGTGTGTCAATAACCTCCAGTTTCATGTCGATGACCTGTTGCTGCAAGACTTTCATCAAGTCAAATGCCTCGAACATGATGTCCAGCATGTCTGAATGAAAGGCAAGGCCACCGCGCCGTAACTGATTCAGGACATCCTCGAAATGATGGGCCAATTGATTGAGTTGATCGAGGCCTAAGAAGCCTGCTGAAC
>JAHQVL010000319.1 GCA_019634345.1 Rhodothermaceae bacterium | reverse complement strand
TAGGACGCAAAGCGACGTTCTGGGATGTTTACACCAAGATCCCTCGAGAGACACGTAACTACGTCCCCATGTTTATTGCGACGACGCTCGTTGCGTCGAACCCTCAAGAGTTTGGCCTTGACCAGGGCTATACTCCAGGTAAGCCGTATGAATTCGACTATGTACCCGTTTACGGAATGCTTTCTCTAGGAGAAATTGCATCTCTGGCTCAAACAGACGTAGCGACGGTCAAAGCACTCAATCCTGAACTGAGAGGTAATTCGTTACCTCCAACGAGAGCAGCCTATTATGTGCGGCTTCCATTGTATTCCTTCGACACATTTGCTCAAAATTACAGCAAACTGCCAGCTGCATCAAAGCGGCCTGCGAGCCATCATAGAGTTCGCCGAGGAGAGACTCTGGGTCAAATTGCCAGGCGGTATGGTGTGTCTGTGTCTTCGTTGATGCGTAAAAACGGCCTGCATAGCAGCCTCATTCACGTCGGACAAAACCTGGTCGTACCTATCACAAATTACTCGGGAGGCATTGACATTTCGGATGCCTCACCAATGCGCGTACAGTACGGAATGCGTTCATTCCGTCCAATAGCACCGAACAAAACTGAACGACTGGACTCTCAATTGTTAATCGCTCAAGCGCAGGAACGCGCGGAAGAACGGCGTGCAAAGGAGGCAGAAAAAGAGCAAGCAGAAGCAGCGAAGAAACCAGCACCTGTGCGTTCAACAACTACTGCATCAAATACAACGCAGAAACCGAAAACCCAACAAACTCAGATCATTCACCGCGTACGCAGGGGGGATACGTTAATTGACATTGCTCGTAAATACCGAGTAACCGTTCCTCAAATCAGAGAGTGGAATAATATCAAAAGCAACCTGATTCGAATAGGTCAACGCTTAACGATATATCAAAAAACCTCTTAATATTTGCATCAAATTACCGCAGCGTGTTTTAATTGGAAGGATTTTTGGTAAATCGACTTGCTCGATAGATACTTATTGCTCCCAACCCTGTAAGGTTTGGATTGTAAAAAAGAATCAAGGGCGTTGCGAATGTAATATTCATATTGCTATCGTTGTTTTCCCTTCCAAAATCAGACACGTTAACACCGCCATACCCTGGTGCTTTTTAGAGTCTTTATCTTCCCTGACCTACTTATTTATTAAGTCCAAGGGGATACTGTCTCAGATCGACATCCAAAACATATCTAGACTATGACAACCAACAACTCAAACAACGACCTAGGTCACCTAAAAGAAAAACTGCTCACTGCTTCCCGCGAAGAAATAGCACAAGTTGTCACAGAAGCAAAGTCAGAAGCCCTTCAAGAGGCCAAAGCCATGCTCAAAGAGCGAATGTTAGAAGCGATTCTTACAAACGCAATGAGCAAAGTAAACCGATTAACTACAGAACCTGCGATACTCATTGTTGACGAACAAGCAGAATAAGCGGTAGAACAGTAGCATATTCTATTCTACAAATTCACATCTTTTGCTGACCCTACCCTTGATTACTTCTCACAGGGAACTGTTCTTATGAAATGAAGAAAAGTACGTCTTCATCTAGTTGCGTAACGAATTATGCAATGGGTGAAGAGAGATAAAAGCAATGGTTCAGATACCATTGAAAGGGCATCTGATGTACTTATAACTCCAAATTTCTTGTTCGATTAACAGCACCCTCACATTTTTATTACCAATGAGCTGGTATACACGATGAACGAACAAACAACAAAACTCGTTGACCAATTAAAGGACAAGCTTTTGAATACTTCTGAGGAGCTTGTTATCAAAATGATTCAGGAAGCACGTGATGAAGCGTTAGCTGAAGCCAAAGCTTTACTTAAGGAACGGATGCTTCAGGCGATTCTAGAAAGTGCAACGGAAGATCAAATTCAAGATCCGGACCAAGGTGAAGATCCAGATCAAAACCAGAATCAAAAGAAGAAGCCGGCCTCATCCGGAGGTACCTGGTTCCAGCCACAGCCTTCGCTATGAGTGCCTTCCCTCTTGGCAATCAAAGGGCTGAATGGTACATCATACAGAAACCCATATAACTGAAGAATTTAAGCGCATTTTTTCGGAATTGCACAATGACCTGATTCAGCAATTAGTACATGAATCTCGTCTCGAGGCCTTTGCTCAAGCAAAGGAAATTCTGAAAAACAGAGCACTTAATTCATTTCTTTCAGAAGTAATGGGTGATGAATCAGAACAATACCAGAGTTTAGAAAGAAAAAAAACGCCCTCCATAAACAAGGAAGTCCGTGCCGATAGGCCGACTGACAAACAAAGCAGCGATACAATTCCTCACAAACCCGCTCTTAGTGATCGGATTCTTGAAGAAATTGAAGCAATTCGCGAACAAATTCTTCGGAACGAAGAGTTGCTCAGTCAGATTAAACCCTTGATAGGCCTTCCAAAAACTACATCTGAACAAAGTTGATGTGAGGTTGACATTGTGTCACAGACTCGTCATTGGATACGCGATTGGCTAACTGACCCATCCCTGGGTCAGTATTTTCGTATTTATGATATTCCTGTGCCCAATGCCGACGCCTCACCTGCACTTCAATCCACCAAAGAGCTTCTTAAGGAGCACATGGTGGATTCGTTTTTTGCAAGCGCCTTACACCATATCGACGGAAACGAGACAGCCTCTGCTCCCAATGAGAAAGGTCCTCCAGTAGAACCGGCCCTCTCACCGCCCCTTCCTGCATCCAACGATATAACCCTGGACAATGTGCTCGGTACACTGTCCAACGGAGAAAACGAGCCCATTGATCTTCCCCCTATTGAAGAAGATCACCTCTCTCAAGCACTTGCTGACGTACTTGAGCTTTCCGATTTTGCACCTGCTTCTCTTCAGCCTAAGCCATTCATCGAAGTTGAGCAACATGAAGAAGAGCCGTTTATAGGCGGGGACTCTTCCCCCAATGGTTCCTACTTCGATCACGCAGAACCTGAGATCAAGGAAAACCCGGTACAGCAGAATGGCTACTACATCTTTGCTATCACCCTAAGCCAGTATGAATACGAGCTTCCAGATACTGAACTAGCCTCTGGATATCCGCTCTTCGTATATGGATTTGGTAAGATACAAGCTGTTCTGTCCGAAGTGCCTCTAGATGAATATGGCGAAGAGGCTCTGCAACTCAGGCTCAATAACCCTACATGGTTTGAGCAGACCCTTCGAAAGCATAATTCGATCCTCGGTATGATCCAAAAGGTGGCCTCGATGGTACCCATGAGGATTTGTACAATCTGCGATACCTCTGATGCACTCACGGCATTCCTTAATGAGCATCATGATGATTTTGTCAGTACACTTGAACTCATCGAAGGCAACCAATCATGGACGTTTTCAATCACTTGCAATCGAAGAAAGCTTCGGCTATTGACGAAGAAAGCAAGTAACCGAGTAAGAGCCATTCAAGCAGAAGTGTCTGGAAAATCGCCCGAAGAGGTTCACAGTCTCTACGTTAAGCTTGAAGCCGTCTTGGAAGAAGAAGCACGATCTGTTTGCAAAGCCTGCGTCAAACACAGCCACGGGACCCTGTCATCTTTCGCATCCAAGAATTTGATTCATACCCTCTCAGGGGAAAACGGGGGTGAATCTGACATGCAGGAAATATTTAAATGCGAATACCTGATCTCAAACCAATCCAAGGAGAACTTCCTGAGCGAACTGCACTCGTTAAAGGAATCCTACAAATCACTGGGATTTGATCTACAGGTGGATGGCCCCTACCCTCCTTCTCAATTTACAGACCGAAAAGTCTTGCCATCAACCAGCACCTCAACGATCCGGCAAGAGCGAGCGAAGAGAACTACAGGAACGCACTAACTCCTGTTAGCTACACAACCTTCACAATACACAAGAGAAGGTTAATCCGCTGCCAGCATAGCTTTCACATAATCACGGCGCATCGCAGCAATTCCCGCTATCGATATCCCCTTAGGGCAAACCGCTTCGCACTCAGCATGGTTTGAGCAATCACCAAACCCTTCTTCCTTCATTTGATGCACCATATTGACGACTCGCCTGTTGCGCTCAGGTTGCCCTTGTGGAAGTAATGATAAGTGAGCGAGTTTGGCCCCAACAAAAAGAGAAGCTGAGGCATTGGGACAAGCCGCCACGCACGCACCGCAACCAATACATGCCGCATAATCCATTGCACTGTCCGCAGCTACCTTGTCGATAGGAATTGAATTTGCGTCAGGAGCATTCCCTGTATTGACCGAAACGTATCCGCCGGCTTCCATAATTCGATCAAATGCATCTCGGTCCACAACAAGATCCTTGATGACAGGAAACGCCGATGCACGCCAGGGCTCCACAAACAAGGTATCGCCATCCTTGAAGCTACGCATATGCAATTGACAGGTAGCAGTTCGAGCATTAGGGCCATGAGCCTGGCCGTTGATTACCATGTTGCAGGAACCGCAAATGCCCTCACGGCAGTCATGATCAAACTCGACAGGTTCTTTCCCCTCTAGCGTGAGTTGCTCATTGAGAACGTCAAACATTTCTAAGAAAGACATATCCGGGCTAACATCGGGCACAGTATATGTCTCAAATCTTCCGGGTTTATCAGGACCTTCTTGGCGCCAAACATTCAGATATATGGTCATAATATTGTCTTTTCCCGTTTCAGAAATTCTACCTTGTCTAACTTATTTGTAGCTACGTTGGGTAAGCTTCACATTTTCGAACGCAAGCTTTTCCTTGTGCAGAACAGCCGGTCCGCTTTCCTGATGCTCCCAGGCTGCTACATAAGCGAAATCATCATCATTACGCAACGCCTCGCCTTCAGGAGTTTGATATTCTTCTCTAAAATGGCCGCCGCAAGACTCTTCACGCTCAAGGGCATCACGAGCCATTACTTCACCCAACTCTAAGAAATCTGCTACTCGCCCTGCAAACTCCAGGGATTTATTCAGTGTATCGTTGCTTCCAGGAACGCGTACATCATTCCAGAACGACTCCTTCAACGCGCTGATTCCAGATATAGCCTTCTTCAAGCCTTCACTATTCCTGGACATCCCCACATAATCCCACATAAACTGACCAAGCTCCTTATGGAACTGAAGCACTGTTTTATTCCCGTTGATCGACAGCAACTTAGACAATCGCTCGCGAGAAGCATTCTCGGCTTCTTTAAACGCATCGTGCTCAGTGTCCACCGCCTGGAAGGACTCACCTGCGATATACTGCCCCATTGTATAAGGAATCACAAAGTACCCATCGGAAAGCCCCTGCATGAGCGCACTTGCTCCAAGCCTGTTTGCTCCGTGATCCGAGAAGTTCGCTTCGCCTAAACAGAACAGGCCAGGTACTGTCGTCATCAAGTTGTAATCAACCCAGGTGCCTCCCATTGTATAGTGGACCGCAGGGTAGATACGCATGGGGACCTGGTACGGATTGTCATCTGTGATGCGCTCATACATCTCAAACAAGTTACCATACCGCTGAGAGATCACATCCCGCCCGAGCCGCTTTATCGAATCGCGGAAGTCAAGATATACAGACAATCCTGTTGCTCC
Source organism: Rhodothermaceae bacterium (assembly GCA_019634345.1). GTDB lineage: Bacteria > Bacteroidota > Rhodothermia > Rhodothermales > JAHQVL01 > JAHQVL01. The sequence goes on along the minus strand of JAHQVL010000319.1, from coordinate 6,691 downwards.
AACGCCTCGCCCTTCATCGGTCACGTACTTCGCATTTCTTGAAGCCACGTCACGGGGCACAAGGTTGCCAAAGCTTGGGTATTTCCGCTCGAGGTAATAATCCCTATCCTCTTCAGGTATCTGCTGAGGCGGACGCGAATCTTCAGGGTTTTTCGGTACCCAAACCCGTCCGTCATTGCGGAGACTTTCACTCATGAGAGTCAGCTTAGACTGATAATCACCATGAACAGGTATACAGGTCGGATGAATTTGAGTGAAACACCCGTTAGCGAAAAAGGCCCCTCGTTTATAACAGCGCCATGCTGCAGTTACATTTGAATTCTTCGCATTGGTAGAAAGGAAATACACGTTTCCATAGCCACCTGTACATAGAAGCACGGCATCGGCAGCATATCGCTCCAATTCACCAGTAACCAGGTTTCGGGTTATAATGCCTCTAGCTTTTCCATCAACGACGACCAAATCCAACATTTCTCGACGGGCATACATATCGATGTTTCCAGCGCTTACCTGACGGCTTAATGCGCTATATGCACCCAAAAGAAGTTGTTGCCCCGTCTGCCCTCGAGCATAAAAGGTTCTAGAAACTTGCGCGCCACCAAAGGACCTGTTTGCCAGGTAGCCTCCATATTCACGAGCAAATGGAACGCCCTGAGCAACACATTGATCGATGATGTTGTTACTATTCTGAGCCAATCGGTACACGTTTGACTCTCTAGAGCGATAGTCCCCTCCTTTAATTGTATCGTAAAAGAGCCTCCATACGCTGTCACCATCCCCAGGGTAGTTCTTTGCAGCATTGATGCCACCCTGAGCTGCAATACTATGCGCTCGCCTGGCGGAATCCTGAATACAAAAAGCAGAAATATGATACCCAAGCTCTGCTAAGGTTGCCGCAGCGGATGCCCCGGCTAGCCCAGTACCAACAACGATAACATGATGCTTCCGTTTATTATTTGGACTAACAAGTTTTAGGTCTTTTAAGTAACGGTCCCACTTCTGCTCTAGCGGGCCGGCAGGTTCTTTAGCATCTAATTTCATTAAGCATTTCCTCCAGTAAAGAAGATCCACAACGGAAGAATGAAAAAGCCAACAGCGATTAATAGTCCCACCAAGGCTCCCAATGTATAAATAAGGGGTGTTAGTCTGGGGTTTGTCGCACCCAGCGACTGAAAAGCACTCCAAATTCCATGACGCAGGTGAAGCGCCAACAATACCATCACACCCGAATACCCGAAGGCATACAAGGGAGATTGAAATTTCTCGTTTAACAACCGAGCAAGGTCTCTAACAGGTTTTCCATCAATCGATTCAGCAGCTTCGTAATAAGCGCCAAACTTAAAGCTAACCAGATGCAGAACAAGAAATACACCTAAGATCACTCCCGTCACAATCATGCTCCTCGAACTGAGTGACTGTTTACTCTGTCCTCCGGCTGTCTTGTACCGCTTATACCCTTGCTCGCGCGCTTTTCGTTTTCCTAGATAGATATTGACGCCGAGTACGATGTGAAAAACAAAGAATGCCAGTAGCCCCAGCTCGGCAATGTAAAGAAGGGGACCCAGGCTCAATAATTTGTGAGCGTACGCATTGTATGCCTCGTTTCCTGCAAAATAAGAAAGATTACCAGCCATGTGGACAATGACAAAGAGCGTAAGACCCAGCCCTGTTAGTCCGGTCAGGAGTTTCTTCCCTATTTGAGAAGTGAATAGTTGACGCCACAAAGGTTGCTTCTCTCTCACTTGCGTGCTCATGTGAAAACCCTTCTAGTAATAAACGTACTTTTTAATGGGGGTAATATAAAAACGGATCACAGAAATAATTGTGAACTTATTGATGAACCGCGCTGATAACGGCTCGGATTTGACCATGTTTCCACTTCATATACTCCAATTTCAAGGGTTCAACAAATACGTCTCAAGTGCGGGATCATTTATACCCCAACAACCATTAATAGGTAATTAGATAAGAAGACTTATTTATATAGTAAGTCTGTACTCCTTAAAGGAGATCCTTTCGTTTCAACCCACCAATTTGTTGTGGTAAGCTATTTTCGACCTGACAAGGATTGCTTTACCCTGACAACGGTTGAGACAGGATGAATTATGCTGGTTTTGGCAGTAATTGCCGCACACCTAGCATAAACGATTCAACGAATTTTACTTCACAATGTCTTTTCAAGGAGGCACATTTAATTGCAATTGTTCCTCCCTGTAGTAAAGAAAAGGTATTTTGCGTGGTACATATTGATAGGGCCTACTGGACTATTTTAGAATTCCTGAAAGCCCTGACCCATTTTTTTATTGAGCTTAGAAGAGAGTGTCACTATCACATCTCGAACTGGCTAGAAAGAGGCGCTTCGCTATCTAGAAGCTCTCTTGAGAGGTATCTATTTTTATCTATATTTTTCCTGAAAGGCAGGAAGCTCTATGCTCTGCCTCCATCACGTCTTCACCAGACGTTGACCAGTCCATATTATTACGGTAAAGATTACCCTCCAACCCCTATTTCGAGCCAGTTCGCTGCGTGTAGACACCAGCGGAATTATGTCGAAAGAGATTATTATAAACGCAGACAAGAACCAAACACGAATCGCGTTAATCGAGAGCGGAGAGCTTATCGAGCTTTACATTGAAGATGGAGAACACGAACGAACACTAGGCGATATATATCTAGGCCGGATTCGGCGGACGATGCCCAGCATTCAAGCTGCTTTTGTTGATATAGGTCAAAAGCAGGACGCGTTTCTTCATTATTCAGATTTAGCCGACAATCTACCCCAATGGCTAGAATTGCTTCAGCAAAACCCACCCCGGGTTGAAAGCCTGGCAGCATCTATCGAGGAAAACCCTCAACCTATGAGGCCCCGTGGTTCTCGTGGTTCTCGCGGTTCCTCAAGCACCCGAAGGCCAAAACGTTTATCCCGATCAGAGAAAAAGGCACCTTCGGATAACGTTGCAAAACCGGATCAAGCTGCACAACAAAAAAACGGTGGGCAGTCAAACGGCAAAAAAGACCAGCCCCCGGGCAATGAACCTGAACCTGTCACGGCTGAAAACGGCAAGGAATCAGCCGAAGCACCCAAATCGTCACGGCCTCCCAGTAATGTTCGGCGGCGGCCCACCAAGCGCAGAAACAACAAGAAGCAACCAGATATAGACCCTCAACTTGAGGCTGCTGAAGTTGAAGACGCTAAAGGTAAAGCAAAAGAAGAGGCTCCTCAGAAAGACACCAAGAACGGAAAGGGATCCTCCTCAAAGCGAAACCAGAAAAACGCCAAAAATTCTCGATCCCAAAAGAAAGACAGGCCGCCTTTAGATTTCCAGCCGCAAAAGCACCTGGAAAAAGGCAAGCACATTCTTGTCAAGATCGTAAAAGAGCCTATCTCAGCGAAAGGTAGCCGCGTCTCAACAGATATCTCTTTAGCAGGCCGGTTTCTGGTACTCGTTCCTCTGGCAAACTATGTAGCCGTTTCAAAGAAAATTTATTCGTACAAAGAACGCCGCCGGCTCAGAGCGCTTGCAAAATCACTGCTTCCAGCAGGCTTCGGTGTCATTGTACGTACCGTTGCCGAAGGAAAGAAAGCCAAGGAGTTAGATACAGACCTCAGGCTCCTTCTCGAAAAATGGCGAAAAATCGAGAATAATCTAGAAACGGCAGGCAAACCGCCCGTCTTGGTTCACGAAGATGTCAACATGGCTTCTTCCGTCATACGAGACTTGTTCTCGGACGACTATGATCGCATCCTGATTGACGACCCCAAGCTGTACAGGAATGTAAAAAACTATGTACAAGCGGTCGCTCCTCACATGGTACCGGGCGTGCAGCTTTATAAGGGAAAGAAACACGTTTTTAAGTCTGCTAACATCGCCAAGGACATTAACCAGGCATTCGAAAGCAGAGTAGACTTGCCTTCTGGTGGGTACTTGTTTATCGAGCACACCGAAGCAATGCATGTTGTAGACGTTAACTCTGGCCGTGCCGGGCGGGGATTATCCCAGGAAGAGAACTCACTAAAGGTTGACCTGGAAGCGGTTCACTCTATTGCAAAACAAATCCGATTACGCGACCTGGGCGGTATAATTGTAATAGACTTTATAGACCTTCGAGAAGAACGAAATCGTAAAAAAGTCTATTACGAACTGCGAAAGGCTTTCAGAAGAGATCGCGCCGTAACCAAGATTTTACCAATGAGCGATTTTGGTCTTGTCGAAATCACCAGGCAGAGATTGCGTCCCAGTATTACCAAAACATTCTCAGGACCGGAGGAAGAACTACAACCTACTCAGGAAGAGAAAAAGGCGGAAGCTCCTAAACAGAAAGAGCGCCCACGACGATCGATAAACATCGAAGAATTCATAATGAAGGTTGAGCGATGGATTGCAGCGTACAAAGCTAAATCAAAAGGACGGGTCGTGCATTTGCGCGTTCACCCTTTTGCCGCTGCGTACATGAACCAAAAGATCCCAACCCTACCGATCCGATGGTTTATGAAGCATTTTATCAGAGTTCGTCTTATCATGGACGAAACGCTTGATCCTCTTGAGTTTCGTTTTGTGGACCCCAATACTGGCAAGGACTTGTCCCGCCCCCGCCCCCAAAAACGAAGAGGTGGTAAGAAAAACAGGCCGGGACGCACACCTGCTTCTAGCAGCAAGACAAAGTGACAAGATCAGCTTTAGTTATCACGTTTCGGCCTTCTACTGGTAGGTATGCCCTGTGGCTATTTGTATGCCTCATGATCATACCTGATGCCCTTCATGCTCAACCGTTTTACTTCGGTAACGAGAACCCGAGAAAAACAACAGCCGTGTCTGCCTCGTTTTCAACGATAGACTTTGAGTATAATGGCGACACCGCCCCTCCGTTTTTATTGGAATTTTCAGAACCAGCCTATGGGCTTACTTTTTCTAGAAGCAACTTCTTCGCCTCTGTGATGTGGGGCACCCAGAATGCTTCTGACACAACAGAAACGGACCTGTCTCTTGTCGATTTCTCTCTTTTTGCCTGGTCTGAGGTTTTTTTCTCTGCCGAAGCCAAAACCGCCGAGAAAAGATTTTTTGTCCCCATCTCCCTTTTCAGCAGCTTCAGAAGGGTCTCCCCGCGATCTAGCGATGCCGCTCTTGACGAATTCAATATAGCCACTCTTGGCCTTGGCCTGGGTGTTGGGTATTACGCAAAATTCAATGAGACATTCACCCTTGAATTCCGATCAATACCCGCTATCGGTTATGCAGCTCAATCTTTCGGAGAGTCTTCAGGTATCTCCACGTTGATCGATACTGATCTACAGGTTCACTTTGCTTCGGTGTTCAATTCCGTAGGATTAAGCTTCGGATATTCGCTGCGCATCCAATACTGGAATATCAGAGCAGCCGATATATTTGGAACCGTCTCAAGAGATTTGTATGATTATAAAAGTTTTGGTCATACCTTCTCTGTAGGAGCAAACTTCTAAAGAAAAGCTTAATCGCGCTGCGAGCCTATCGAAGCCCATTGTATTCGGATGAAAGCGAAAAAGATTGTACAAGAACTAGAAACAGCCGCAAAGCTGTTGGGCCTTGAGATTCGAAAAGGAAAAGGTAGCTTCAGAGGAGGACTCTGCACGATCAGCGGCCAGGAAACCATTGTTCTTAACAAACTGCATGTCCCTGAAGTACACATCACTATTCTTGCTGAAAGCATCAAAAGCTATCCCATTGATTCACTGGAATTAAAACCAGCCGTAAAAAAAGCACTCGAAGATGCCTGGGATGCCCAAGCAGCCATGGTCGCAGAAGATATAGAAGCAGAATAGTGAGCCGATGCCAGTACAGGTGACATTACTCGGAACAGGCACATCTACCGGAATTCCAGTAATTGGATGTTCATGCAGGGTTTGCCTCTCTCCAGATCCACGCGACAAAAGGCTGCGATGTTCTTGCCTGGTGGAATCAGAAGGACTCACCATCTTAATCGATGCCGGCCCCGATTTCAGGACTCAAGCCATCAGAGAGCACATTACTGGCATTGACGCGGTCCTTATCACGCACCATCACTTTGATCATATCGCAGGGCTAGACGACCTCCGGCCGTTCTTCTTTCAAAATAAATCGGCTATCCCCTGCTATGCCCACCCGGAAACGGCTGAGAACCTAAAAGAGCGATTCTCTTACATTTTTCAGGACAAATCATACCCGGGTGTCGCGAATTTAGATCTTTATGAGATTGACGGCCCGTTCTCCATTCCAGGAAGATACGAGCAACAATCTTCGCTCAAAGTCACGCCCATCCCAGCGTTCCATGGCTCTATGCCCGTGCTGGGCTTTAGGGTTGGGAATTTTGCCTACTTAACCGATACCAACGCCATCCCTGAGCCCAGCCTCCAACTCCTCAACAACCTGGAAGTGCTGATCATTGATGCGCTAAGGCATAAACCCCACAGGTCACACTTTTCTATTTCCGAAGCTATTTCCATATCCAACAGGATCAACCCCAACCATACGTATTTTACCCACATGACCCACGGGCTGATGCATGCAGAAGAAGATGAACAACTGCCTGAATCTTTTTCGTTTGCCTACGACGGCCTCAAAGTCAAAACAGGATAACATCCACCCTTAAACCTGCCAACAGTCGTGAAGCTTCTCGTATTAAACGGCCCAAACCTGAACCTACTTGGCACAAGAGAGCCAGAAACGTACGGATCCGC
>JAHQVL010000031.1 GCA_019634345.1 Rhodothermaceae bacterium | reverse complement strand
GCACGTTTATACATTGGAACGGTCGTAATATCCATATCGCCCAGAAAAATTTGCCCTTTGTTGGGTTTAATCATTCCTACGATCATGTAGAACGTAGTCGTTTTACCGGCTCCATTTGGACCTAACAACCCTACAATTTCTCCCTGGGCAACTTCCAGGTGTACCCCATTAACAACCTTACGTTTTTTATACTTTTTGACAAGGTTTCTAGCTGAAAGCTTGATGCTCTCAGACCCGCTTAAATTACTAGAATCATCCATAGTTAAACTATATATTAACGTACGTTGTGCTTGAGTTCTGAAACAGCAACTTCAATATTTAATAATCGCTCATCGATACGTGCTTTTGAAGGAATTCTTTCCATTAGGGTAGTGTTCGCAGGTTTTTTATCGATAAGCCATATAAATCCAGTAAGTGAAAAAGGATTAGGGATCAAACTACCATCATAGTATTCTGCTTCTATGCCAGAGTATACCTTTATATCACTTATTTCATTGCCATGAAATACCAACTGGATTCTATCGCCTGACGTTTTAATCGCCCCGAGTTGATCCTCTTTCGGTTGTTGAAAATATATGGCTTCTGCCTGCGGACCGATGGTCAGGCTTTCTAGAGAATCCTGCGCAAACAACCCAACTAGCGTTTCTCCCTGGAGCTGATTAATTTTTTGCGTTGCCGTATCCAGAAACGCCACAAAAGCATTTTGGGAGGTAAATAGAGAATCAATAGCCTCGTTATAGGCAGTGGCAACTAAACTATCCCCAGATAATTGGTACTCATTATACCAGGCTACGGGACTCCCAAACAACCTGTTTTCCTCCAAGAACACCTCTATTTGGGTACTGTCTTCCACCACTCGTATTCGGTCATAAACGGCAGAATCGGCAATAGCGGAAAAATCGCTTTGCCAGATCTTTACGGAATCAACAGCAATCAAGCGATCCAATGAATCACGTTGTATGGCTTCTAGTCGATCAGATTCAATAAGTAGAGAATCTCTAAGTACGCCTAATGAATCTTCCTGCACCTGAAAAAGAAAAGCATTTCCTTCTATGGAGCTGTATCCTTTCTGGTTGTCATTGTAGACATAGTCTCCAAAAAGAAAGGTTCTAGACAGCGTTGCAGAGGAGTCTTCATTTTGCTCTTCAATTCGCTCGATAAATACATTCCCATATCCTAAGGATATTTCCGTATCACGAAAATAGGTAACCGAGTCAGATTGTAGATAGGTATTGTCTTCTTCGAGAATGACATCACCGAAAAACTCAGCTCTCTTTGGCTCGGAAAAGTATTCTCCTCCTTTGCTCGTAAGTACGGTTACACTATCTATAAGCCGTACATCCTTATCAAACAGTGTCCATTTTTCATCTACATAATGTGTCGCAGAAGGCGAAAAAACCTCAACTTCTCCATCCGACAACCGCACATTTCCCGTTGCGTATCCCACTTTCATTGCTGTATCGTAGCGCACCCTGTCAGAAAAGATTGAATCATTTTCCTGAATAATCAGCACATTTCCTTCAAGGAGTATCTCATCCTCAGTGAGAAATCGGGTAACCGTATCGGCATGTAAGAGCGTAATATCTTGCTTTAGCCTAACAGAACCCTTCAAAATTTGGACTGGCAATTCATCCACCAAAGTCCTTTCAATAGACTCCGCATAGATTATATCAACCGTGTCAGCCATTATCAGGCTTTGGTGCACGTAATCAGCGTGCATAGCATCATTTCCTTTGAACAAAGAAAGACAGGCTAAGCAGAGAGCTATGTACAACAGGAATGCTAATTGCGTCATTTATAGATCCTCAACAACAGCTTGCCCAGTTACCCTGGCAATTTGATAGTTTTCGAGATCCTCGTCTGCATCGAGGTTATATCCTTGAATATTTTCAGTCGGGGTATTTATTCTTACAAAACCTTCCGTCTGCACTTTTCTTTCTACCTCCAGCCACACGAGGAACTCAGTTTCCAGGCGCTTTTTGTCGGTTGTCAGTACGATTACATTCCCGTGCGCTTCAAAACGCCTATCTTCTTCAAAGTAAATCATGTTATTCGCGTAGATAGTAGCCGATGAGTCTCCGACCTCATCAAAGATATACGCAGTTACCCTACTTTCAAGGCTATCAGGGTGGCCCTGAAGCGTCATATACGTGCTATCGGGCTCCTCGTATTTTGCGATATAGTCTGCAAGTATTTGAAGCCGGGGTTTAGCCCCATTTAACACATCAAAGGTAGCAAACCAACTTTCCTGATCAGGCAATTGTTCTGCCCGAATTTCATCCATTGTTGGGGGGACTACATCAGATTCAAAGCAGCCCGACAAAAAAAAGACGCACAGAATAACACAAACACTCGGAACGCTTCTATATAAACGTGGTACTAAGCACGTTGATTTCTTCATATCATTTCTTGATTGTTGCTCGGCCTCTCAATTTCCATAACGAGCACTCCTTTCATTTCATTACGTCACATCCGGCATTTTAACGTTTTCAACGGACTATGGTTTTACTTCCTTAGATTTCTGCCGATATAAAGATAAGATTGTAACCCCTTAAACCTCAGATCAATCTACATAAGGCAATAATATGAGCTTCAAAATCGAGTCTTTCGACGCCGAAACTGTAGTAGTAACCATAGGCAAAACCCTTGATTTCCGTAATGCGGATGAATTCAAAAATGCATGTCAGGAGCAAGTGGATAGTGGAAGGCAAAACTTCATTCTGGATTTTTCAGATACAGGTATATTAGACTCCACCGGCCTGGGTTCAATATTTTCATTGTACCGGAAGGTATCTCCTTCGAATGGTCAGGTTGTCTTTGCATCGATCTCTAGACCAGTTCAAGTGGTTGTTCAGCTGACTAGAACCTATAAGGTTTTCCGTCAATTCCCTTCAGTATCAGCTGCCGCGGAAGCACTTAGTACAGCTGCTCAAGCGTAAGTAAAACATGCCTGGGATGTTCCAACTCTCTCCCAGGCTTGCTTTCACTCTTTTGTTGGACTAGAACTCCCTTTCGAAGGTATCCCAAAATGCATTATTTTAGGAATCTAGATACGATCATCGACGATGTGCATGGGCTGTTTGATGCCCTTGAGATGCAGTTGCAAGAGTCGCCTACCTTACCAATGGAAGCTCTACATACTGCAAAAATGGCAGTTCATGAGTGGGTTGCGAATATTGTCCAACATTCTAATTTCGAATCAAAGTTACCTGAAATCGGGATATGCCTTAGCCAGCGAGATGAAAGGCTGTATTGTATGATAGAAGACAATTCTAAAGGATTTGATCTGAATGGCTATTTAGACAATCATGAAGGAATCACGACAGTTCTTCCAGACCGCGGTATGGGATTATTATTGTTAAAAGCCTGTACCGACGAACTTTGTTACAAATCATTGCAGAATGGGAAAAACCAACTTGAGTTCTATATAACAGACAAGGAGGATACCTTTCTGGAAATTCCATTTCATGACTGATTATTCAATTCTTGTAGTAGAAGATGAACGAACGCTGCGTAGGCTCCTCGAATATCGCCTACGTAAGCACTATAATGTGCGTTCAGTAGCTAATGGTATAGAAGCGTTAAACAGTGTTGCAAACTCGATTCCGGATCTCATTATTTCAGACATAATGATGCCGAAGATGGATGGGTATGCATTACAGTCTGAACTACAAAAAAACCTCAACACCCGCACCATCCCCTTTATATTTTTAACAGCAAAGGCAGATGACAATAGCCGCCTTAAGGGCATGAGGACTGGGGTTGACGATTATATCACTAAACCGTTTGATCTAGAACAACTCCTCTCTCGAATTGATCGCCTGCTTGAGCGCACTCGGTTATTTCAAACGCAGCTCGAAGGCAAAATTGGGGAAGATTTCTCTAAGCGGTTGATGCCCAAACGAATGCCTCATGTAGAAGGCTATGAGGTATCCTATATCAACGAGCCGAGAGAACATGGAGGTGGGGATTTATTCGATTGGACTGAACCAGTGCCTGGGCAGTATTTCTTCACTGTTGGAGATGTGATGGGCAAAGGGATTCAGGCCAAATTTTATGCGTTTACGTTCCAGAGTTATGTACGAGGAACGCTGCATACTATGTTAGCGCCCAACATATCTCCAGCAGAAGTATTGCATAATGTCAATACAGTCCTTTTAGATGATGAAGTCATGGAGGATACGTTTGCCTCTCTGCTATTAATCCGATGGGACGTGAGAAATCATTCCATTACATATGCAAATGCTGGCCATTGCCGGCCTTTTCTGGTTTCTCCCAACAAGTGCCAACTCATTGAAAAAAGCGACCTAATCCTGGGATTAGATCCCCATGCAACGTTTCAAGATCATACCGTAGAGATTGAGCCTGGGAGTGGTGTTCTAGCCTATACAGATGGGCTTATAGAGCAACATTCCAAGGACGGAAGTATGATTGGTGAGGACGGACTACAAGAGATACTTGCAGACTTAGATTCATCTTCAGACTTACCAGCCCGATTAATGCAAGCCACTCTTGAAAGAAGCCGAAGCAATGTTCTTGATGATGATCTTCTCGCTTTTTGGTTAAAAAGATTCTAACGATCCTCTTTTATAAGCTGCTCTGCTTTTAAAGAGAACTCTCTTCTACTATCTTTTATTCCTTTTCTTTCTGGAGCGATGCTCCAATCAAAGTAGCGGACCGGAAACATATATCGGGGTAAATTACCGTCTAAGAACTGATCTATTTCACTGCAAAAAAGCGTGTAATCAGGCACATCTATAAATGCAACAGGACGCCTTCCAAACGTTTTATCAGCTACAGAAACCACCATCACCCGAGATATACCAGGATAACGCCCTAGTGCCTTTTCTATCTGTTCAGGATAAATATTCTCCCCTCCAGATATAAACATATTATCTTTTCGTCCCAGTACAACTAACCACCCTTCCTCATTAATAACGCCAAGATCCCCGGTATGAAACCATCCCTCATCATCGAGAGGAAGGCGAACTGAATCATTTTCCAGATATCCCAGAAATAACGTTTCCCCTTTCACCCTGATTTCTCCTTCATGATCAGTATCCACAAATCGATAGGACAACAATGAACCAGATGTCAAGATTTCTTCTTCTGTGGGTTGAGAAGATGTCGTTGTAACTTGGGAGGACATTTCCGATAAACCATACGAAAAATGTACAGGTAATCCCTCATTAAATGCTTTATTCCGAACGGCATCACTCAGCGCACTCCCACCAATTAATAACGCTTTCAAATGAGAATACTTTTCATTGTCGACATGTTGTAGTACACGCTGTAGCTGTGTTGACACAAGAGAGGCATGAGTAACTTCGTATACCACAAGGTTCTCATCGATAGAACTGCTCTTGTTTGGGATAACAATCGAAGCACCTGCGATGAATGAACGAAACAGAATGGCTATGCCAGCTACATGATAAAGAGGTAACGATAACAGCCACCGATCCCCCTTAACCAGTGGAATGTTCTGATTAGACCCAAGTGCGCTGTAGTAATGATT
>JAHQVL010000318.1 GCA_019634345.1 Rhodothermaceae bacterium | reverse complement strand
GCGCTCTTCAGGGGCATTGTCAATCGAATCGAACGAGCGTACTTCACCGCCTGTTCGTTTGGCCAACACCGTCGTGATCGCTGCTGTCAGCGTTGTCTTTCCGTGGTCTACGTGACCGATTGTCCCCACATTCACGTGAGGCTTATTACGTACAAACTGCTCTTTTGCCATAGTGTATATTAAGAATATATTCTTCCCAGAATATCTAATGTGTAGCACATTGCTACATGAGCCGCCTATGAGATTTGAACTCATGACCCCTTCCTTACCATGGAAGTGCTCTACCACTGAGCTAAGGCGGCAACCTAACACACGCAAGAGTCCATTGCGATATAGACATGCTGTGCCTAAATCACAATGGACTGCAGACAACTGCTAGTGTAGAGCGGGAGACGAGACTCGAACCCGCGACATTCAGCTTGGAAGGCTGATGCTCTACCAACTGAGCTACTCCCGCTTGTGGTATAACTCTCTACTCCAGTGAGCGAAGAGATTGTGGGCAGGGAAGGATTCGAACCTCCGTACTCGTGAGAGAACAGATTTACAGTCTGTCGCCTTTAACCACTCGGCCACCTGCCCGTACACTGTGTCAAAGATTTATCTTTAAAGAGCTGGCAGAGGGACTTGAACCCCCGACCTGCTGATTACAAATCAGCTGCTCTACCAACTGAGCTATGCCAGCTTGTCCGAAACACGTCGAAAATCAAAGCTCGTCGCGATCAGGAAGTGCATGTCAACGTCCTTACCCGAAAGGAGTTTCCGATCACCCTTATTTCTTTGTCAAGACCTCCAGGCATTAATTATTTCTTCTTTTTCTTCGTCGCATTACGATAACAAAAAGCACGATACCTACACCTATAGTAACCGAAAGTATCGCCCATCCATACAAACGGAGGTATTCAGCCATCACTTCCCAATTCTCCCCTATCGCATAACCGGCATACGTTATCAACCCTGTCCAGATGAATGCGCTGAGTGTGGACGCTGTTGCTGTTTTCCATGCATCCATCTGGGTGATCCCCACAACCAGAGATATTACCGAACGAGTACCTGACAAAAACCGATTGGCGATTACAACCCAATATCCCCAACGCAATACCCAATCCTTTGCAATGTGCATCTTATTCTTTGGAATCCACTTGTACCGGTCTGGACTGTATACAGCGTCTCCCATTGAGTAGCCAAATGCATACAGGGTCATGAATCCCAGTGCTCCTCCTACTGTTGCGATTCCCCACACTACAAACAGGTCAATCTCTGTAGTGCTCGCCAGGTACCCTCCAAATACAATCACCATGTCACCTGGAATCGGAGGCACTACATTTTCCCCATAAGCTATGGCAAAGATAACCACGTAAGCCCAAATCGGACTTAATGACGAGATCCAGTTAAATATGTCACCAAACAATTCCTCCATGCTTTGCGCAATTAATCGGTGCTTTTCAAAAGACAAATTGCGTAAGCAGAAGCTCCATCCCCTACCCCAACAAACCCCAACTTCTCAGTCGTGGTGGCCTTTACAGAAATGCAAGAAACTTCGACGTCTAAAATGCCGGCAATCGAAGCGCGTATTTGATCGATGTAGGGACGAAGCTTGGGGCGCTGCAGCGCTACAGTAGTATCAATGTTAGAGACCTGGTATCCCTTATCGCTTACCATCCGATAGACTTCTTTGAGTAGAATCGCACTATCTGCCCCTTTCCATCGCTCATCCGTATCTGGGAAATGCAGCCCAATATCCCCTAAGGCCAATGCCCCAAGAAGCGCATCTGAAATGGCGTGCAGAAGCACATCGGCATCAGAGTGCCCAAGAAGCCCCTTCTCATAAGGAATTTCAACGCCGCCCAGAATTAGCGGCCTATCTTCAACCAGCCTGTGAACATCATACCCTAAGCCTACCCGCATACAATCATTAATTTATGTATTTACGCTTACCCATGTAGGCCATATTAAACACGCAAAATCCCAATCCGCCCGGGTGGTTATTTTAATATTTAACGAACTTCCTTCTACGACCTTTACGGCGTACCCTGCGCGGTTCAGGATATCGACATCATCTGTAACCTGCCAGTTATTTTTCTCCGCCACATCAAAGGCATCTTCCAGTGCATCCTTCATCGCGCCCTGAGGTGTCTGCATGCGATACACCCCTTCACGTGGAATCGTTTGCTGGAATTGATCATTATCAACAGACCGCAATGTATCAGCAACCGGAATGGCCAGTGCAGCAGCTCCTTCTTTACAGATGCTCGAAATGACCTCTGATATCATGTGCTTATACACAAAAGGGCGAACGGCATCATGAACCAGTACAACATTGACGTCAGCCGGCAGTGCCTGAATCCCTTTATAAACGGACTGCTGACGGGTAGCACCTCCGGAAATAACCGAATAGGCGGTTTCGATGCCTTCACGATCCAGGGCGCCTTTTACATACTCAATATCCCCTTCCGGCGCTGCAATAATGATGTGATCAATATCTTCATGCTCGTCAAAAAGACGAACGGTCCAATAAAGTACAGGTTTGCTATCCAGGGTCCGAAATTGTTTTCGAGTCCCCCCCATTCGAACGCCCTTACCTGCAGCGGGTATCACAACCCCTACAGATACTCCGTTTACGGATCCCATGTAGCTCTAAATAGTGAAGGGTTAGATTATGATCATAGCATCTCCGAAGGAAAACAACCGATACTTTTCGTCGATAGCTGTTTGATACGCTTCTAGCACGAATTCACGCCCGGCAAACGCAGCTACAAGCATCATCAGGGTGCTTCGGGGCATGTGGAAATTCGTAATCAACCGCTCGGTGATCATAAAATCATAATGCGGGTAGATAAATTTGTCTGTCCAACCGGCGTCAGGCTTAAGGGTGTTCTTGGCGGACAGCGAGGATTCCAGGGCGCGAACAACAGTAGTCCCAACGGCTGTAACGGTATGCTCATCGGACAACAAGGCCGTATTAACCATATCTGCTGTTTCAGGGCTTACAGCAAAATACTCAGAATCCATCCGATGTTTGGTCAGGTCCTCTACTTCCACAGGACGGAACGTACCTAAACCAACATGCAAGGTGGATGGGACGATGTGCACCCCTTTCTCAACCAGTTGCTCGACCAACCTTGGGCTAAAGTGTAAACCCGCAGTAGGTGCTGCAACGGCTCCGCGATGCTGAGCAAAAATCGTTTGATATCGTTCACGATCCGCTTCCTCTACCTTTCGCTTCACATAGGGAGGGATTGGAGTATGACCAATCTCATCAATTTTGTGGTACAACTCGTTGTTATCACCGTCAAAAACAAACCGAATGGTGCGCCCTCTCGACGTTGTATTGTCGATGACTTCAGCAATTAAACCGTTCTCAAAATAGAGCTTATTGCCAATTCGGATTTTCCTTGCAGGATCAACGATCACATCCCACAAACGGCTTTCAGGATTCAACTCGCGGAGCAAAAACACTTCAATTCGCGCGCCCGTTTTCTCTTTGTTTCCGTAGAGACGGGCTGGGAATACTTTCGTGTCATTAACAACAAGCACATCACCTTCGTTAAAGTACTCAACAATATCGCTGAACGCTCGATGAGTAATACTCTTATCTTTTCGATCAAGCACCATCAAACGGGCACTA
The DNA here is from genome assembly GCA_019634345.1 of Rhodothermaceae bacterium. GTDB lineage: Bacteria > Bacteroidota > Rhodothermia > Rhodothermales > JAHQVL01 > JAHQVL01. The sequence continues at coordinate 20,232 of JAHQVL010000318.1, read as the reverse complement.
TCTCTAGGTTCAGCGGGATATTTTGCAATGAGTTCTTTTGGATACTCGTAGATAAACTTTGATAGCTTCATGTAAAGATCGAGATACTGTAGGCTAATAGTGAGATTGAGAAGACAGCCTCAGGATGTTGCACACACCCGTTACTTGCCATCGAGATCCAACGGCATATATGGGTAGTAGGGTGTTGGTGGGAAAAAGTCGAAACAAGCTCGTACTTCCTATTACTGCACAGAATTCGCGTAAAGCATGAACTCAATTTTGCTGACAACGTATCAACTTTATCGAATTATTTTGCTTAGTTAAAAATCAAGGACTACTTTCCAGTAACTCCTTTCATTCTGGCAAATATAAGCTCATTTTGTCTCTGCTCCAAACATTGAATAGTTCGGCTAGCCTAAAATTATGAAATTATCATCGAATTGGAGCTATATCATTGGAGCATTCACCCACTATTAACGGCGCCTCCGATATAAAATCAAAAGAGCCTTATCGCTTCGCATCTATTACATTCATGGTACCAACAAAAAAGTCTAATTCTCTGTTCTTCTTGACCATATTGATCATTTTAACCGCTTGTGATCATGGTTTAGCCCCTCCCGAAGAAAACGCACGTGGCGCAATTAGCGGAACACTTACGTATTCAGGCACCTGGCCTGCACGTGACTCACTCCGTGAAATTCGCTTTGTCGGTATGCGCTTCGTCCCTCAAGACACGGCTGATTTCCTACAACTGAACCGAATGGTTATCTCTGACACTCTGGCTCGCTACGTAACCAGTGATAGCTTTTTCATTCCCAGCGTCCAGGCTGGTGTGTACGTATATAGCGGGGTTGCAGAAAATTTCGGGCGAGGCATTCTGGACTGGCGCCCCATCGAATTGTATACCCTCAATGAGGGCACTTTTATCGTAAGAGGGAATGAAACGACTACGCTCTCCATTGACGTTGATCTCTCTGTACGCCCTCCCTTCCCTCCTGACATTGACCCCTGATATTTAGAGATTGAAATGATGAAAGTATTGTCCGCTAGCTGCATTAGCGTTATATGTATTTTCTTTTTGGTGCACTCAGCCTTTGGTCAAGCAGGTTCTGTTGCCGGTGAGGTATTGGATGAGCAAGGCGATCCCCTCATTGGTGCGAATGTATTCATTGAAGGACTGAGCCTTGGAGCTGCTTCTGATATCGATGGTCGCTTTTCCATCAACGGAGTGCCCTATGGATCGTACACACTGAAAGTATCGATGGTTGGCTTTGAATCGGCAAGCCAATCCATCTCCGTCGGCGCCCCTCAGGCTACGATTGCTCCCATTATTCTCAAGGAGGAGGTGCTGCAATCGGATGAAGTGGTCGTGATCGCGAATCGGCGGGAGCAAGAGCTGATTTCTGTGCCCGTAAGTGTTGCCATAATGGCCCCGGAAGAACTGGTAAATCGCAACATCCTTTCTCTGGACGACGCCCTCAGGCAGTTTTCAGGTGTTCATGTTCAAGGAAACCAGGTAAGTGTACGAGGCTCTTCGGGATTCGCCTATAATGTCGGAAGCCGTGTCCTTTTGCTCCTGGATGGTTTACCGCTACTTTCGCCAGACACCGATGGTATTCCGTTCGAAAGCTTGCCGTTTGCCCAGATAGAACGTATTGAAGTGCTCAAAGGACCTGGATCGGCCCTATACGGAGGAGGTGCACTGGGTGGCGTTATTAATGTAGTCACAAAACGATTCTCAGACACCCCAGAAACGGTTATTCGAGGATTCGCCGGCGCTTATGAACCGGTGCGCTATGCAGAATGGAGAGAAAGCTGGGATGAAGCGGACGATCCCCGCCCTCTTTACGGAGGTACTGTCTCCCATTCCCATCAAGTATCCGAAAAGTTTGGATTTTGGCTCAACCTGGACTTCAGAGAAGATGCCAGCTACATGCGCCTCAGTGAAAAAACGCTCTTTCAAGGCTTCACGAAACTTGGCTGGCAATTCAACGCCTCTGTTCGCCTTGACCTGCTAACCAGCGTATTATGGAGAGATAAGGACGACTTTTTATTCTGGAATGGCGCACGAGATGCCCTCCAGCCAGGAAGCCTCGCCATCAGCGGATCGGATACCCCAAGCGGCACCAATGACAACCGGTCCAACCGATTCAGCATCATGCCTTCCCTGACGCATGTTGTCGACAATACGCTGTTTTATCAATTCAAGGCTCGATTGTATGGCATTGGTTTAAGGCCCATTGACTCGCGAGGCAACCCACGGTCCTACAGCGATGGCACCTACGGCTTCCGATATGGTGGGGAGTTTCAAATGAACTGGAATCCTTCTCCGCACTATTACCTGACCACGGGTTTATCCATTGACGCGAACACGACACATTCTAGTTTTTTTGAAAGCGCCGACGGGGATCTCATTGGTAGCCAGCCGGAAGGAGCAGCCTTTATTCAATGGGAGCAAAATCTGACCTCTCGCCTCTCTCTTACGGCGGGCCTTCGGTATGATTACTACTCCATCGATGCCAGCGATACTGTTACGAAATTAAGCCCTAAGGTGAATCTCGCTTATGCAATCACTCCCGGACTCCGGCTCAGAGCCGCATACGGTGAAGGATTTCGTATTCCAAGTCTTGGAGAACGCTTCATCGAGGACAGAGACTTCTTCCCCATTATTCGAAACCTGGACCTGATCCCAGAAGAAAGTACCAGTTACGAGGTTGGCCTCAGAAATTTACTCACGTTTGGCGACAGCTCAACGTCTCTTCTTTTTGATGTCGCCTTCTTCTGGAACGAATTTGACCACCTCATTGAAACGGCTTTTGTACCTTCAAGGAGTGCATTCCAGTTTGTAAACCTGACAAGCGCCCGCATACAGGGGCTTGAATCTTCTATTGAGTCGACCCTTTTTGACGATGCCGTTCGTTTAAGAGTGGGTTATACCTACCTCGATGCAGAAGACCTGGACCAGGACCGGCCTTTGTCATTCCGGGCTAAACATCAAATCTCCTCTTCAATAGACGCAACCGTCTGGCAACGCATCATGGCAGGGGTTGATTTTCGCTACTTGAGCAGACCCGAAAGCGTCAACTCTGACTTTGCTCTCTTTGTACCAGATGCCGAAACGCTTATCGACACGCAAGTACTTGACGCGCGACTGGGGTATAAAGCAGCCAATTGGCGCGCCATGTTCATTCTGCGAAATGCCCTCGAATACTACTACATGGAACGCCCTGCCCTCCTCGCTCCTCCAAGACATGCTATTATCCAATTAGAAGCGAGCTTTTAATTGGGGCCTGGAGTCCGAAGTCCCAAAAAACAATCTCGGACTCCGGACTATGGTCTCCAGGCTCACCCAGATGCAGGAATAATATCGAAGAAATCAGGGATGCCTGTGAAGGGCTGGGTGTACAACCGTTTTCCGGTTGCCTTCGCGAAGGCATTGGCAAGGGCCCCTGAAATTGGTGGCAGTGAAGGTTCGCCTAGGCCTGTTGGATCAATGCCATTATCTACAAAGAAAGTCTCAATCTCTTTTGGTGCTTCCATGTTTCGGATGAGCCGATAAGAATGGAAGTTATTCTGTTCAGGTGCGCCATCTTTAAACGAAAGCGCCCCGTACATGGCGTGCCCGATCCCATCAACTATTCCACCTTCAACCTGGTTGAGAGCAGCATCAGGATTGACCACAATACCGCAATCAACCGCACACCAGACTTTCTTAACACGCGGGAGGTTATTCTCAACCACCAGGTCCACAACCTGGGCGACATATGAATTGTGGCAATAATACGCCGACACCCCACGATATACGCCTGGCATTTCTTCTCCCCAGTTCGACTTATCGCGAACGAGTTCAAGCACACCTGCATATCTCGCCGGATCATAGTCATTTTCATCTCCAACAGGATTGCTCATCGCCCTCCTAAATAACTCCAATCGAAACTCGATAGGATCCTTACCAGCTGCTTCAGCGACCTCGTCAAGAAATGCTTGCTCTGCACCGGCGATAAAGTTTGATCGCGGTGCTCGCCACGCGCCCGTTGAAATATTGGAATCCATCCGGAGGTTCTCTGCCAAATAGTTGTCTACCGTACCGGCTGGATACCGATTTGAAAAAACAGGACTTCCGTGGATGCCTGTACCTTTCACTTCAAAGGCAATCAAGGTATTGTCTTCATCTAAAGCAGCACGGTATTTGACCTTATAGGCAGGTCTATAGGTCCCTTGCGTCATGTCGTCCTCGCGGGTGTAGACCACCTTGACGGGGGCTTGAACTGCTTTAGAAATCAGAGCGGCTTCTACTCCGAAGTTACCATACAGGCGCCGGCCAAATCCGCCACCCATTCTCGTCAAGGCAACAGACACTTTATCCTGAGGAAGCCCCAGAAGGTTCGAAACTGTAGTGCGAAGGTTCTCGGGGGTCTGAATGGGCCCAACCAGTTCGGCTTTTTCTGCAGTTACGTCTGCAAAAAAGTTCATGGGCTCCATCGTATTATGCGGCACTAGAGGAGCCGTATACGTACTCTCAACGATCTTTGCGGCAGAACTAAATGCGGCTGCAGTATCCCCATCTACACGATCTTTTGCTCCTTCCCCAGCATCAATATGCTCCTGCATCCCTTTTTCGTGATCCTCGCTATTTTCGAGAGGCGAAGTCGTTTCCCATTCAATCTCTAATGCCCTCTTCGCCTTAAGCACCTGCCAGGTGGTTTCACCAACAACAGCTACAAGTTCTGGAAACGCATTTGTATCTGACCACGTGCCGCTAAATCCTTCAGGTTTTGCATTGATTATCACCACATCGCTGATCCCCGGCATTGCTCGCACTGCGGCATCATCGATGGATTTCAACTTCATTCCGAAGGCCGGCGGGTGCACAATCATAGCAGTGAGCATGCCCTCTTTCTTGTAATCCAGCCCAAACAGCGGCTTGCCTTGTACGATATGCGAGCCGTCTACATTTTTCCGGCTCGTACCGATAATTTTAAAATCAGCAGGATCCTTAAGCAGCACCTCTTCGGGAATCTGTAAAGCGGAAGCATCTTCAGCGACATCCCCGTAGCTGACCGAGCGCCCAGTACGCGCGTGCATGATGCGCCCATTCTCGGTAGATAGTTCGCTTACTGGCGTCCCCCATCGATTCGCAGCCGCTTGAATGAGCATTCGGCGCGCGGTGGCTCCGGCCATACGTAAGCTTTTCCATCCCAACCGGATAGATTGGCTTCCTCCGGCGAGTTGGCGAGTATACTTTTCCGTATCGAGGCCGGCTTGTTTAACCTTTACCTGATCCCAACTCACATCCAGTTCCTCGGCCACAATCATGGGCATGGAAGTTTTTACATTTTGCCCGATCTCAGGATTTGGCGACATGATTGTAACGGTGCCATCTTTAGCTATCTTCAGAAAAGCATTGATCGCATAAAAATCTTCGGGCACCTCATTGAGCCCAACTGCAGTTGCACCGGCTTGCCAGTTAAAACCTAGCATAAAGCCACCACCTGCCAGCATGGAAGCCTTCAAAAAAGACCGCCTATTATGGGTAGTTTTTATAAAATCCACTATTTTTCTCAGTTTAGGGAGTTGTAGAGTTACCTCGAAGTTTCAGCTGCCGTTTTGATAGCAGCACGAATGCGCACATAGGTGCCGCATCGGCAAATGTTACCATTCATACCTTGCTCGATATCGCTATCAGAAGGATCTGGATTTTGCTTAAGAAGCGCCGCTGCATTCATGATTTGGCCAGCCTGGCAATACCCACACTGGGGTACATCGTGTTCAATCCAGGCTTGCTGAAGAGGATGACTCCCATCACTGGAAAGCCCTTCAATTGTGGTTACTTGTTGATCTCCAACACTAGATACAGGTACTGAACAAGAACGAACAGCCACATCACCGAGGTGAATCGTGCACGCGCCGCATTGCCCGACGCCGCATCCGAATTTAGTACCTACAAGATTGATGTGGTCCCTGAGAACCCATAACATAGGGGTGTCGGGGTCAGCGTCAACTTGACGCAGTTCCCCATTAATTCGCAGTGTGTAATTAGCCATGATAGGAAAAGCAAAAACCGTGGTGTAAGAAAAGAACACAGAAGGTCACATAGGTCCGCTTTAAAGCTAATCTTTTTGAAGAATAAATGAAAGTGTTTTATTTCTTCTTTCTAGTAGTTTTTCGTTTGCGTCCTTTTCCTTTTGCCGCAGCCTTCGCAGCAATAAGTTCGAGCGCTTGCTCCATAGTCACTGCTTCAATCTCTGTCCCCTTGGGCAAAGAGGCATTGATTTTCTGATACTTGATATACGGCCCGTATCTCCCTTCTAAGATGTCCAAAGGTTCTCCAGACTCTGGGTGATTCCCAATCGTCCGGACCGCTTTACTTTTCCCTTCTTTCTTGGCCAGCAGTTCAAGCGCCCGCTCCATGCCTACAGTAAGCACATCATCTTCCTGTGCAAGGGAGGCATATACCTTTCTGTGCTGCACGTAGGGGCCATATCGCCCGATATGGGCCTTTACATCTTCACCAGATTCTGGATGAGAGCCAACCGTCCTGGGCAAGGAGATAAGACCAACAGCCTTTTCCAAGTCAACATCCTGTGGCAGCACACCTTTGGGTAGGGAAATACGCTTGGGTTTTCCTTCCTGCTCGTCATCACCGAGCTGGATATATGGACCGTAAGGGCCTTTTCGGATGAGTATAGGGAGCTCTTCTTCAGGGTGAATGCCCACAACCACGTCATCCTCATTGCCCTGCTCTACAAATCGGGCAAGATCCTCTTGAGTAAGATCAGCCGGAGCAACATCCTCCGGCAACGCTGCCGTCAGGCGCTCTCCATTTTTTTCTAACTCTACGTACGGGCCGTACCGCCCTACCCGCACCAGGTATTCGCCCCACTTAGAACTTGTAATCGTAGACACAAGCCGTGCATCAATTTTATCCAGGCCGCCTTCAACTCTTGACTCCAGCCCATCTTTACCCTGATAAAAAGAATCCAGGTACGGCTTAGCGCTTGTTGCTCCGGAAGCAATATCGTCCAGGACCTGCTCCATCCCAGCGGTAAATCCAACATCTACGAGCTGCTGAAATTCTTGCTCTAACAAGTTAGTAGTAGCAAAGGCCGTGAATGTAGGAACGAGTTGGTTACTCCGGCGCTTGATGTAACCTCTTGAGATAATTGTATCAATGATGGTCGCATACGTACTGGGCCGGCCAATGCCTTGCTTCTCAAGCGTCTTAATCAAGCTTGCCTCGGTGTAGCGAGCCGGAGGCTTGGTTTCATGCCCCACCGGTTCAACCTCTTTACAGTCCGGCTGATCGCCTTCCGCCAGTTCCGGCAGAGGCTGATCCCGATCTTCAATCGCTGCTTCAGGATCATCACTTCCCTCCACATAGGCCCTGAAAAATCCAGGAAATTCAACGCGGCGCCCGTTTGACTTAAATCGAGCGACTTCATCTTCGGGCCCGACATCGATCAACACGGTCGACAATCGGAGGCGGGCGTCTTTCATCTGGGAAGCAACTGTTCTTTTCCAGATCAAATCGTACAGCGCACCTTCAATGCCTGTCAGGTTCAAATCAGCCTTGGATAACATTTTGTTACCTGCAGGCCGGATGGCTTCGTGAGCCTCCTGGGCGTTGCGTACACTGCTGCTGTAGTTCCGGGTGCCCGGATGCAAGTACTCCTCCCCATACCGCTGCACAACCGCATTCTGGCTCGCTTCCACGGCCTCCTTAGAGAGGTTCGTAGAGTCGGTACGCATGTAGGTGATGTATCCTTGCTCATACAGATTTTGAGCAACCCGCATGGTATCCCGGGCAGAGAGTTTCAGTTTCCTGCTCGCCTCTTGCTGAAGGGTTGAGGTGATAAACGGCGGCGCAGGAGATCGTTTTACTGTACGCTCCTCGACAGAAGCTACCTTCCAGGTATCCTCTGGCAAGCGAGCAGCCAGTTCACGGGCTTCCTTTTCGCTCAACAAGAGCACATCTTTGCCTTCCTTCAAGGAGGACTTTAATTGCCCCGTCTCATCATCAAAGTCCCTCCCAGTTGCGATGCGGAGGCCTTTGTATTGGGACAATGTCGCGTCAAACAACTGCCCTTTTTGCTCGAGCTTTGCTTTGAGATCCCAGTAAGAAGCCGGTACAAATGCCATTCGCTCTCGCTCTCGGTGTACGATCAAACGTACAGCGACACTTTGAACGCGGCCGGCAGAAAGTTTGGGCTTAATCTTTCTCCACAACAAAGGAGAGATGGAATACCCAACGAGCCGATCCAGAATGCGACGCGTCTCCTGTGCGTCTATCAGGTTGTGATCAATCTCCCTCGTATTGTCGAGCGCGTTGAGAATGGCCTCCTGGGTAATTTCATGAAACACCATTCGCCTGACCGGAATCTTGGGATTCAACACCTGAACAAGATGCCATCCAATAGATTCTCCCTCTCGGTCCTCGTCAGTAGCGATAAATAATTCATCAGCGTCCTTAAGAGCCGTTTTCAACTCGCGAACAATTTTTTTCTTATCCGGAGGAATCACGTAGAGGGGTTCAAAACCATCCTCAACATTCACACCAAGGCGTGCCCAGGATTTCCCCTTAACGGACTCAGGTATTTGAGAAGCCGAAGCAGGCAAATCACGGACGTGCCCCATGCTTGCCTCTACTCTGAATTGCTCTTGTGGCAAATACTTACTAATTGTACGAGCCTTTGTAGGTGATTCTACTACCACCAGACGCTTCATATGTACATTATTTATTTAAAAGTGAATTGTATTCTCAAGTGTATTCCGCGGAACCAGCACTAAACAACCAACGTACCGAGCGGGTGAGTTGTCACGCCCAAAATATGACAACGTTCCTTGCGACTGCCGTAAAGGAAAACTACACATTCGCTCTACCTACTTTTCCATGTCTACTGTAACTGCCGCTCAGCGCCAAGTGCTCAAAGGTGTTAAGGAAGCTCCAGCCCTTGTGATCTTCCTTATTTTTGTGTCTGAAATAGGGTTAAACTGGCTTTATGTAAACTTTTTAATTGAACCCTTTTCGGTTCCTGCCTCACTTACGGACGGCCTCGTCCAACCCATCTTTGTATTAAGTTTTCTTAAAGTTGCTTTTATCATTCTGGGCGTGGTTTTATGGATCGGAAAATTTCACAATCATGATCTCGGGGCGACCTTTGTAAAATTTCGCACGGGAATCATTACAGCATTTTTCTTGTGGGCCTTCTTGCAATTGTGCATGATTGGCATTGGAGCACTATCCGCTTCAAGTGGGGCCCTGTTCACCGGGCTAACAGAAAAAAACCCGCTCTTCTATCTAGGCACATTCACTCTTTTTGCTTTCAGCAAAGCCCTTTATGACGAAGTCATTTACCGAGGCCTTGTACTCCCTCAATTTCATATAAAAGCCCGGCGCTTCATCAACCTCCCCTCCCATTATACCTTAACGATTGCAATCGTTCTATCACAGATCATCTACTTGATCATTCAAATGCCGCTGATCAGTACAGCACACGACGGAGAATCAAGCCTTGGACTCACATTCCTTTCGCTTTTCTTACTGAGTCTCCTCAACGCTGTTGTTTACATTAGAACGCATAATATATTTGTATCAGTTGGTATCCATGCTTTATGGTTTTACCCTTTATTTATAGTTAACTCATCCATTCAGCAGGAATACCTGATTGCCGCTGTGGGGCTGGGGCTTCTTGCACTATGGCCCATGTTGCCCAAGCAAGACAAGCGCAAACGAGTCTGGCCCACGCAAGAGCAGAGAATCCGTTGATTATCTTTAGGTTATTATTGGTCCTGGCATACACTTTCATCAAGATTCCTTTAATTTTGAGCTTTAAAGAGGGATCATCAACGATACCCCATTCGTTTTGAGATGCCGTACCAAATTTTTAAAACATCATTTTATTGTCGAACTGAGCAGAATAAGACCCCTTGTAACAGGAGGAACTACGTATGAGTGAAATAGCAACTAAGAACGTTTTTCATTTCGGGAATGGAGACGCAGACGGACGGAAAGAGCAAAAATCTCTTCTAGGTGGAAAAGGAGCAAACCTCGCCGAAATGAGCTCTATTGGACTTCCCGTGCCTCCGGGATTTACCATCAGTACCGAGGTATGTAAGTATTATAACGAGCACGGTCAATCCTGGCCTCAAGAATTGGAAAATGAGGTAGCTGAAGGTGTTGCCCACATTGAACGCGCACTGGATGCAGGATTCGGGAATGCCCAAAACCCTCTTCTCGTCTCAGTTCGAAGTGGTGCTGCTGTATCCATGCCTGGTATGATGGATACCGTCCTAAACCTGGGAATGAATGACAATGTCGTAGATGGATTGGCTAAACTAACCGGTAACAAGCGATTTGCCTACGATTCCTATCGCCGCTTTATCGACATGTTTGGTAATGTTGTGATGGGAGTTCCTCACGAGGACTTTGAGCACGCCATTGAAGAGTTGAAGCAACAGAGAGGCGTCGAGAATGATGTTGATCTAACGGCAGACGACCTGGAAGTTCTGGTTGATCGGTACAAAGCGATCTATCGCCAACATACGGGATACATGTTTCCAGAAGACCCTAAAGAACAACTTCAATTCGCTATCAACGCGGTATTCAATTCGTGGAATAGTGACCGCGCTATTAAGTATCGTCAGATCAATAAAATTTCTGGGCTTGTGGGTACAGCGGTTAACGTGCAAGCGATGGTCTATGGTAACATGGGTGAAGGAAGTGGTACGGGCGTACTCTTTACCCGAAACCCATCCAATGGCGAAAACAAACTGTATGGCGAATTCCTGATCAATGCACAGGGCGAAGATGTTGTAGCCGGTATCCGAACGCCACAGGATATTGCTCAAATGGAAGCCGCTTTTCCTCCAGCATACAATGAACTGGTAGAAGTAACTCAGAAACTGGAGCAGCATTACAAAAATGTGCAGGACATTGAGTTCACTGTCCAGCACGGAAAACTGTTCATCCTTCAGACAAGGAACGGTAAACGTACGGGCGCAGCTGCGATCAAAATCGCCGTTGACATGGTCAACAGCGGACTTGTTGACAAAAAATCAGCCGTACGCGATCTCGTTGAACCAGGTCATATCGACCAGCTCCTCCACCCTCGTTTCGAAAACGAAACAGGCTATGCGGATAAAGTAATTGCAAAAGGACTTCCTGCATCACCAGGTGCTGCTGTTGGCCAAGTCGTATTCTCTGCAAGCGATGCCGAGAAAGCGAAGAGCGAAGGCAAAGCGGTTATCCTCGTTCGTATCGAAACAAGTCCTGAAGACGTTGGCGGTATGGATGCGGCTCAAGGAATTCTCACCTCTCGCGGTGGTATGACGTCTCACGCTGCTGTTGTGGCTCGTGGATGGGGCAAGCCTTGTGTAGCTGGTTGTGGAGAAATCGTAATCAACTACAAGCACAAGTCGTTTACGAACGGGCACGTTGATGTCAACGAAGGCGATTGGATTTCGATCAATGGATCCACTGGCGAAGTGATTCTCAGCAAAGAAAACCTCGTTCCTCCAAGCCTCAGTGGCGACTTTGCACAGTTCATGACCTGGGTCGATGAGTTCCGTGAAATGGGTGTCCGCACCAATGCTGACGCTCCTGCAGATGCTCAAAAAGCGATCGAGTTTGGTGCAGAAGGAATCGGACTTTGCCGTACCGAACACATGTTCTTCGAAGAAGATCGCATCACGAGCGTTCGTGAAATGATTCTTGCTTCCTCAGAAGAAGGACGCAGAGCGGCTCTTGCAAAACTTCTTCCTTTCCAGAAAGAAGACTTCCTGGGCATCTTTAAGGCCATGGCCGGCAAACCTGTTACGGTTCGCCTCCTTGACCCGCCCCTTCATGAGTTTCTTCCTCATGACGAGAACGGCGCTGCAGAAATGGCCAAAACGATGGGCATCACGATTGAGCAGATCAATGCGCAAATTGATGCACTGCATGAGTTCAACCCCATGCTCGGTCATCGTGGTTGCCGCTTGGGGATCACATTCCCAGAGATTACAGAGATGCAGACACGCGCTATTATTGAGGCAGCCGTAGAGCTTAGCCAGCAAGGCGTCGCCGTTCATCCTGAAATCATGGTGCCTCTAATCGGTACTGTTGAAGAGTTCGTAAACCAGAAGCGCTTGATTAAAACCACGGCAGATAAGGTATTTGCAGAAAAAGGGGCGAAAGTGGATTACTTGATCGGTACAATGATCGAGATCCCACGTGCAGCCTTAACGGCAGCGGACATTGCTAAGGAAGCTGAGTTCTTCTCGTTCGGTACAAACGACCTCACCCAGATGACCTTTGGATACAGCCGTGATGACGCAGGTAAGTTCTTGCCTCATTACGTGGATACAAAGATCCTGGTTGACGACCCCTTCCAGTCTCTCGACATAACGGGTGTTGGCCAGCTTGTCCGCATGGGTACAGAAGGCGGCCGTAGTACAAATGGCGACCTCAAAGTGGGCATTTGTGGTGAACACGGAGGAGATCCTTCGTCGGTACACTTCTGCTTCAAGGTAGGCATGAACTACGTATCATGCTCTCCATTCAGGGTACCGATTGCTCGCCTCGCAGCCGCCCAAGCCAGCCTGGCATCTGAATCGTGAGTGTGCTATGAGTTGGTTGTTAGGTGCAGTTAATGTATCTACATCAATTATGAACAAAGCAAGGGGTTTGATTGATCAAACCCCTTTGCTTTTTGTGCATGACCCTTCCTCCCCTTTCTTGCTCATGGCGGGAGGCCTTCCAGAAACATGCCTCCATACCCCTACACCATCGCCCGAATCAGGCTGGGCTGTTGTTGGAGTTGGCCTTCAACAAGAGAACGAAACGTCCAGGGTATTTACAGCGGCGGACTGGCACACGGTATTGTCCGCAAAACCGGATCAACTCCTCAATCAACGTGGGCACTTCGTAGCGCTCCATTGGGATGCCCAGGGTATTCACTGTTTTACAGATCCTCTTGGCGTACGCACACTCTATCATATACGGAGTGACAACGGCGTACTATTCTCTACCAACCTTCAATGGATCGCCCAACTTTCTAACGCCCTCGACATCGACTATGAAGTATTTGGGGCTCAATGGCTTACGTTTAACCAGATAAGTACAGCCTCCCCCCTTCAGAATATCCAACGCCTGGGTGCAGGAGGTTATCTGTATGTGAATAAGACGGGGTATTTTCGGACCACAGAGTCGCCATGGAGCCCTTCCTGGAACAGGGCTTCTAAATCGGATTTTGCACTCGCAGTATCCGCCTATGCACGCCCCAATCTACCCAAGCCATTCTCACTAAGCCTCGGCCTCTCCGGAGGGCTGGATTCCCGGTTCCTCCTCGCATCTCGATATATACACGCTCCCCCTAACGTCCACACCTTTGGTCCTGATGAATCTCCCGATGTCAAAATAGCAGCAAGAATTGCTGGCGACCTGGATCTAACTCATCGGATTATCCATGAAGGGGTACCCACAGAGTCAGAATGTGTCGCCCTGCTAAAAAAACAGGTTCTTGGTAACAATGCGATCACAACGGCTTCTGCCGTTCTGGGGCTTCGTTATTTCCCTCAACTGCATAAAGAGCATTACGCGATCATAGATGGCGGTTTTGGAGAAGTAGCTCGCCGGCAATTTTTAAATCGCCTGCTTATTAAAGGTAAGAAGCACATCGTTCAGGAGGATTTCACAAAGGCGCTCCCTTTTTTATATACCCCGAGGCCGGCCCTCTTCAACAAAGCTACACTCCAACTCATGCAGGAAGGAGCGCTCAAACAATTTCAAACCCTCTGGCAAGAGCTTCCTGGACACAAAGAGATCGGATTAGAGAATAAAATGGATTTGTTCAGTGTGCGGTCACGGCTTCCAAATTTCTTCGGCTATGAACAAAATCGATTGGACCAGAGCATTATCAGTTACATGCCGTTTGCTCAACTGGATGTCCTGGACAAAACGTTTGGACTTCCCATTAGGCTTCGAAAAAACGGCAAGGCATTTAAATCGATTATCCGAAAGAACTACAGACCCCTCTCTCATATTGCACTGGCGAAAGGAAACGCAACGATTCCGTTCTTCACACCTTCCCTTGTTGCAACTGGCCTCGTCAAGACGAGAAAAAGAATTCAGGGTGCACCGTCTTCAGCCCTTCGGCACTATTTCCTTCAAAAACTAAAGACCTACGCGCTGGATACGCTGTCCTCAGGAGATGTTAAAGATTACCCGGCCTACAACATCAAGGATATTACGGAGAACGTCACCGAGTATTACAACGGGAATCAGGCGCACCTGGATTTCGTTGATTGGTGGTTATCGTTTGATTGCTGGCGCCAACAGGTAGGCACACCGATATAATTGGACGGTCCTTACTCTTCGATTCGCCGTTTTTGAGATATAGCAGCTAAATCCCGCGGCCCTTCTTCCAATAACTCTTCGTTCAGCGTTTTTTTCGCTTCCGGCAGTTGTGCCATAGGTTCTTCCGTTGCAATGGCTTCTAATGCCTCAATACGTTTCTTCAGTGGGGCATTGGCATCTTCGACAACCTTTCTCAGCATTGTTTCAAGCTCGCTCGTTGTCAGGCTCGCCCCGCTGGCCTCAAGGCTCTTCTGGCTGCCTTTATTATGTTTCCCAATCCCGGCTTTGGCTCTCAAGAAGCTGAAGATGGTGTGTACAAAAAAGATGGAAAGACCTGTAAATGCCATAATGGCAATTACTACTATTGGAACTACTTCTTCAGGCATAATAATTATCTATTTCGGATTTCGGGTTTCGCGTTTGTTTCGGGTTGGAAAGCACATCTCGGGAGTCATGACAACCCGAAACCCGAAACCAAACAAAAGAACCTCTTTCGTTTGCATTATCTCACCCGCTTTCTACCGGAAGATACAATATCTTCTACAGAATCTTTAGTCAAATCCTGGTCGAACTCATCTAAATTCAACCTACGAGAAGCCGGCTCAAGTTGTAAAGTCTCCTCCTTTATCGGCTCTCCCTGCGTCTCAAGCTGGTAAATTCGCTCCTTGAGCGGGGCAACGGCCTCCTGAACAGCTGCTGCGACAAGATCATTAAGTTCGCTTACAGTCAAACTTTTATCTGTTCCTCTGGACATTCGCTGTTTCTCGAGCTCGTGATTTTGGGACATCTTAACGATGAGAAGCACAAAAGAGAAGACGATGGCTATTATGGCTATTGGCAAGAACAAAACGTTAGGGATAAGTTTGATGGATAACTGCCTGAAAGAAAATACGATTTTATCTGCTAAGAGTTACGATTTATACGGAACAAGCGGCTGTACATTACGATTTGTGGATAACTAATTTAGATACAATGATATAAGTCAACTTGCGACCCTCATCGTAACTCCTTAGCTTCAAACCGGAAAACGTACTTCCTTCATAGATTATTATATGTTACGTAACTATCTACCTCCCTGCTCTCTCCCACTGAGCATCCTTGTCCTCGTTCTGGGTACAATGCTACTCACCGTACAAGAAAGTACTGCTCAAAGATCTCGCCAACAAGAGTCTATACTCACAGATGCGCGCTTTGGAATCGGATTAAACACCGTATTAAGTGTGAATAATGGATTCGGCCTGGGCTTTCGCGGCCGCGTCTCCTCCCCGGTCAATGCAGATTTCTCTCTGGCTATCGGAATGGGATTCACGGGATTTGTATTGCAAGGTAGAGATCAGGCTGTTTTTGTGTTTGACCCGCAACTCTCCGGTATCATCACGCTTCCAGAGCGCGGTAATTTTAACGCACCAGCCCTGGTTTACCTCATGGCAGGCATTGGGGCCTTCGTTCCCCTCACGGAATCCAGTAGCGATGAAAGCGGCCCGTCCATTCATTTTGGCATTGGGCGCGTTTCTTCTCTGACCGAATCATCCTTCTTCTACGAAATCAACCCCGCCGTCGTAATCGGCTCAAGCAAAGTCGAATTTATCCTCCCCTTCCGCGTTGGAATCATCTTCGGCGGCAGAGACCGGTTGCCGTAAAAAGTTCAATGTTCAATGTTCAATGTTCAATGTTCAATGTTGTATCTTAGAGGCCTCTCAGATATCCTTGAACATTAAACATTAAACATTGAACTTTAAACATTGAACATTAAACTCTTACTCCCCCTCCTCTTCCTGTTAAGTCTAAGTTGCTCAGATCCCTCACCCGTAGCCGAGCCATCATCTCCGAACGTCGTTATGATTTTTGTGGATGACCTCGCGTACGCTGATATTGGTGTTTATGGAGCAACTGACTACGAGACTCCTTTCCTCGATCAGATGGCCGCTGAAGGGGTCCGATTCACTGACTTTTATGCCAGCCAGCCGGTTTGTTCAGCTTCTCGGGCGGCATTGCTTACGGGTACGTATTCAAATCGCATAGGCATTCACGGGGCGCTGGGACCGAGTAATACCCACGGGATTCATGAAGATGAACTCACAATGGCTGAGTTATTCAAGTCGAAGGGATACACAACGGCGATCTATGGCAAATGGCATTTAGGCCACCATCCTCAATTTCTACCCACCCGGCATGGTTTTGACCATTTTTATGGCATTCCCTACTCCAACGACATGTGGCCCTACCATCCCGAAAACCCAGAAGCCTGGGGAGACCTACCGACCTTCGACCAAGAGGAGATCGTGGGCTACAACACGGATCAGACACGATTTACCACGGATTTCACAATGCGTTCTGTCGCATTTATCAAACAATCGGTCGATTCCAACACGCCCTTCTTTTTATACCTCGCCCATCCCATGCCTCATGTCCCCTTGTTTGTCGCTGAGGAACGCGAAGGGCACAGCGGCGCAGGTTTGTTTGGGGATGTCATCAAGGAAATCGACTGGTCCGTTGGGCAAGTATTAAACGCCCTCAAAGAATTGAACGTGGATGATAACACACTGGTTATGTTCGCTTCTGATAACGGACCATGGCTGAGCTATGGCAACCATGCCGGTTCGGCGGCCCCTCTTCGCGAAGGCAAAGGGACAACCTGGGAAGGCGGCGTTCGTGTCCCCTTTATCGCCCGATGGCCTGAGATGCTACCGGCCAACCTGGAAGTATCGACGCCGGCTATGACTATCGATATCCTTCCTACGATGGCAGAATTGGTTGAAGCCCAGGCTCCCTCAAATCCCATAGATGGCAAGTCCATTTGGCCCCTGATGACCGGAGAAAGCGAAGACATGGTGCATGAAGCCTACTATTTCTATTACCATCGAAACCAATTGCACTCGTTACGAAGCGGCAAATGGAAAATGTACTTCCCTCACCGCTATCGCTCCATGCAAGGCCAGGAACTCGGAAAAGAGGGCATGCCCGGGAAATACACCCATTTTAACCTCGATACCGTTGAACTCTACGACCTGGAGCTCGACATCGAAGAACAAAACAACGTCGCCACAGACTTCCCCGACGTCGTAAAAGCCCTCTCCACCCTCGCCGACTCCGCCCGCGCCGACATGGGCGACAGCCTGCTGGAGATCGAAGGCGCTAATGTAAGGGAGCCGGGACGGCTTTAGAGTTCAAGGTTCAAAGTTCAATGTTCAATGTTGCTCACCAAATAACCTTGAACCTTGAACCTTGAACATTGAACGTTGAACCCTATTTCCCCTCCTCCATTCCAAAACGTAACCCTTTCTGGTTACCAATCTCCCTTTTCCTGGACTCAACGCGCTTGGCATAACCTTTGCCATAAGTGGATTCGCTGGATAATCCCACACGTTCCCAGCCTGGTTACCCCCCTTTAGGACGCACCCATTCTACACAGTCGAGTGATGATGATGGAATTTAAACCATCAAAAACTTGACAACATGAAAAGACAATATTCCCCCCGGCGGTGGCGCAATTTGGCCATCATGGTATTGGTCTTATTCAGTCCTCTTATCCTTCAAAGTTGCGATAACACGTTCGGCGAAAACGAAGCGGATGAAAAAGCCGCTTATGCACCGGCAAGCAACTCAAAAGCTGATAAAATTCGCCATAAAGACCTGATGCAACAGGCGATGCTAAACGACGCAGCAGGCAAAAACGGCGGCCAACAACTGAATTTGATTATTTCAGTCAGCCCCCAGCGGGTATTAGATAGATATAAGGTTTTAGATAGATATAAAGTTTTAGACCGGTACAAAGTACTCGACCGGTACGAATACTCAGAAGCGTTTAATGGCTTTGCCTTAAGTGTTGAAGATCAGCAAGGGCTTAATGAGTATAACGCCTTCCTCGACGCCCTTGAGCAGGACCCTGACATTATCTGGGTGGAGCCTGACTTCAGTGTAAGCTCCCCTTCTCCGAACAGTGCAGCCGGTAACTCAGGGCAACAAATTCCCTGGAATATAGCGGCTATTGGCGGGCAAACCAGTTGGGCACAGTCTGGAGACGGTACGGGTACCGTAGATGTGGATCTATACATCCTGGATACAGGCATTCATAACGAAGAACTTAATATTGTTGAAAGCATCGATTTCCGAGATGGATACAACAATACAAGGGACGTCGAAGGGCATGGGACCCACGTTGCCGGCATTGCTGCGGCCATCGACGATCATAATGGTCTTGTGGGTGTAGCGCCTGGCGCCCGCATTCACAACTACAAGGTTCTCAATGACAATGGCAGGACCGATGTCTCAGTCGTAATAGCGGCCGTAGAGCATATTATTGCAAAAAAACGGGCCAACCCTAGCACACCTATGGTTGTGAATCTGAGCCTGGGTGAAAACATTGGCAAGAGAGACTTCACGGCTCTTGATCACACGGTTCAGGCAGGCAGCGATGAAGGAATTGTATTCATAATTGCTGCCGGAAACCAGGGAGTAGAAGCTTCAAAAGTGACCCCTGCGCACGTGCCCGATGCCATCACAGTAGGCTCTTTCGGCATTAACGGCACGTTCTCCCCGTTTTCTAATCATGGGCCCGACGTCGATATCCTGGCTCCGGGTGAAGCCGTTATTTCACTGCAGCCGAGCGATAACGGCCCGGGCACTCCAGTGTCGATGGCCGGCACCTCCATGGCTGCTCCTCACGTTGCCGGTGCTGCTGCACTGTACCTGGCTAAAAACCCAACAGCAACACCGGAGGAGGTACGTCAGGCTCTGGTTAACAGCGCTCAGAGCTACGCGGTCGGATTACCTCCCAATACGACCAATCGAACCCTCTGGGTCGGCGAGGTTGGGATGAATTGCTACCTGGCAGACCACCTGACAGCCGTAACCGATCAGTACATGACGTTGACGGTTACAAATGACGCTGATTACGACCTCGAGATGTTCCGTCTAGACTCCTATAACACCGGAACTCGAAAAAGCTACGGTAAAGTGTATGCTGGGCAAACTAAAACATTCTCTACCTGGGCCGGCCACCCCTGGCTCCTAGAAAATGCAGCTACAGATCAGTGTGTACAGGTTATACCACGGCCTGGAGATCAACCTCATGTGACCTTCACGGGTTCAGCTGTATCACATTCTACAAACACATCAGCACCCTCAACTGGAGCATCCTCTCTTAATGTCCAAATTAACAGCGCAAATGATGATGCTGAGGAGGCAGGAAGAGGCTCAGTTTACCATGGTTATGATGAACTGTATCTCGGTAACCACAACAACTGGTACACGGGTTTTAGATTCACCAATCTTAATGTCCCCAAAGGAGCGACTATTACCAAAGCCTATATACAATTTACCGCTCATCGCCCTGATTCGGACTATACGGTACTTACGATCTACGGTGAGGATACCGGCGATGCCGCTTCTTTCAGTAGCTATAGACGAAACATAAGTTCTAGATCCCGAACATCTTCCTACAAAACATGGAATGTACCAACCTGGAATAACGCAGGAGACTCAGGATCTGACCAAAAAACGCCAAACATGAATGATATTGTGCAGGAAATCGTCAACCGCTCTGACTGGGAAGCAGGCGAAGACATGGTATTCATCTTAGAGGGCTCTGGCTTCCGAAATGTGACCTCGTATGAAGGCAATCCCTCTGATGCAGCAACGCTCTACATAGAGTGGGACTGATACACACGGCAGACACCCCAAGGAAAGACGTTACATTGATCTGTTTTATTGTAAAAAGGATAGAAACGTGAAACAATATACCCCCCGAAAATCACGAGCGAACACTCTCCTGGTCGGCTTCCTACTCTGTTGCTTTACGCTACTTCAGGCATGCGACGGAGTGAATGACGTTAATTCGCTTGAATCAACGGAAGTACATACCAGGGAAGTTGTCCCTGCCGATGGTACAATCACAAAACTCCGCCATGGTGCCCAGT
>JAHQVL010000317.1 GCA_019634345.1 Rhodothermaceae bacterium | reverse complement strand
TACTCATGGACTCAGACTCGCCCATGATCGGAGGCTATCGCAGGTGGATAACATGGCTAGAATCCCAGGGCAAATAGAAAGAGCTGAAAACGAGGTAACAACAGACGAAACCATCTAGGACGAAAGCTTCAACGGCGAACAAGGCGATGTCATAGGTTTGCAACAGGACGATTTTCACAACCACGCTCGCTTTAAGCAAGTGTTGAACGAGCTCAATAAGTCGCTCGATGTAGGGTAATCCGTTTTGTGCGAAAAAAGAGGGTGACCAACCGTTGTTACCGCATGCTCGATAGCTTTTTAGTACGTTAAAATGTATACAGAAAAAGCTATAGGAAATGCCAATATTTAATCCAACCGATTTTCCCGAACCCACCCTGATTTCAGTCAACGGTGTGCGGCTCGAAGTCTTTGAAGCAACGCGGCTTATATTTAGGATTACTCATCAATAAAGTAGATGCATGTCATTGCACAAAATTGCGCTTATTCCAGAGAATCCCCATGATGCCATCGAGCTTACCCGGTTAAGCCTGGCGTGCGAATATTTGACTGAGTTGGCTCCTTCTAACACCGTTGCAGAAATTCTTTCAGAATCAGTATTTACATTCCGTGATTGTGGTCAGAATTTTGAAAGGATTCATTGCCCTTCTTGTGGTGAAGATGTATCCGTTGAGTGGTGGGGGAATAGGATTGACGAGGATTATGATGGTTCTGGCTTCAGATTAGATCGTTACGAAACCCCTTGTTGTAAGCGTGCTCACACGCTGCACAATTTAGTTTATGTATGGCCTCAAGGCTTCTTTAAAACAGGAGTTGAAATAGAAAACGCGATAGGCAAGCTAGACAAAGAGCACTTGCAGAATATTGAAGCCATCGTGGCAGTAAAGCTTCGCGTGATATACATTCATTATTAACACATTTGCAGCTCTCCGATCGGTACTGGACATTAACATGAGATCCTATCTGTTCCTGATGATTTGGCAAGATATAGCGGACGCTTGCTCTCTGGACCATAGTAGCCAGGGAATGGAGCTGATAAAATCAGAGGATGAGAGAAAAACACCCATTACTTCTGTGAGCACCCCGTATCAATTTTGTCCGTGATCGAATGGATTTCGTTGGCGCGGCCCGTAAGGAAGGCGGACGGGCGACTGGGTTGAGAGCGTAGCGGAGACGGAAGGGCAGCGGCTAGTAATGCCGCTTCGTATGTTGTAAGCTGAGCCGCTGATTTGCCGAAGTGATAGCGAGCTGCGGCTTCCGCTCCGAAGATACCAGGGCCCCACTCAGCCATGCTAAGATACACTTCCAATATTCGTTGCTTGGGCCAGAAGCCCTCGATTAGCAGTGTGAAATAGGCCTCGACGCCTTTCCGAACCCAGGAACGTGATGGCCAGAGGAAGGCATTTTTCGCTGTTTGCATCGTGATCGTTGAAGCTCCACGGGTGCGGGAACTCTGTTCGTTGAAGTCCCGCGCTTTCGCTATGGCTGCCCAGTCAAAACCATTGTGCGTGCAGAAGGCCTGATCCTCTGAGGCGATGACGGCCCGGTAGAGGTGAGGAGAAATATCGGTTAAGCGGACCGGTTGGCGCTGTACGTCTTTCCCTGCGAGCCGGTCACGCAGTGTCAGGAATGTGGCTGGAGGCATGGCGAATCGGTAAACCAGCACCCAGATTAGGCTGCCCATCACCATCGCCAGGATGGTGTAGGCTGCGATTCGGGCGATGCGCTTGTAGATTCGTTGACGGCCGGCCGGTTCGATCGCCACTTCGGGGTCTGGTACAGTTACAGGTTCGTTCTCTTCCATTGAATACGTGAAGACTCTTTCTGGCCTCTCAAAATAAACAAATTTTCCCACAGTACTCAATAAACAGGCGAATGCAAAGACGAACGCTGAGAAGGTGTGCTGGCTCGAATATGCCTCCCCGTCATGGAATGATTTTCCCTCCTCTAACTTTGTCCAACGGCCTCAATAGGTCTAATTGGCCAGGGAATAGTCCTTGTAATAAGGCGCAGGACTGCACTTCTCATTTACCTGCGCCTCCGTCATGCACTTCTCAAATTCAAGTCTCAAGCAATGGGTTTTACTCGTTTCCCTCCTGGTTGCGGTACTCAGTATACCAGCTTCTTCCTTTTTGAAGGGGCTATCCAACACGAGGTCTCTTGAGTACAATGGGGTTGATCGAACATATCAAGTTTATCCTGCGAGGGTCTCCAGTTCGTCCGATAAAAAGCCGCTCATTATTGCATTGCATGATAATGGAAGTTCTCCGCGCAATCTGATCCGCTCTAGCCAGGGTAGGATAAACAAGCTAGCGGATGAACAGGGCTACGTCATGGTTTACCCGGAAGGCCATAAGAAGAGTTGGGATATGAGTGGCTCTGATGCGGCTGTAACCGGCGGCAGACAGCGGGGAGACGTGGGTTTTATTAAAATGCTCATCGAATCTCTAAAGAAAGAAGCTTCGATCGATGAAGAGCGCATCTTTCTAACCGGAATGGGAGCAGGAGGGGTGCTTGCGTTGCAACTGGCTTGCGAAGTGCCGGATATGTTTCGGGCAGTGGCTGTGGTGAATGGATCAATCCTGGTACAAAACAGCGCGTATTGCGATGGGTCAATGAATACGAGCTTACTGTTGATGAATGGCACGGAAAATCCGATTATCCCCTATGAAGGGGGGATGGTACAAGTACCTTACGGCCCGCCAATGAATGTGTTATCTACAGAGGCGACTCTCGGACATTGGCTTAAAAAGAACGGGTGCCTTTATCATTCTGAAGAAACACTGCTTCCCAATACGGACCCTCGTGATGATACGTCGGTGGCCAAGTATAATTACTCGGGATGCCATTCGGATGTGAAGGTGATTCTCTACAAGGTGAATGGAGGCGGACACACATGGCCAGGTGGACGCCAGAGCAAAAAAGAGGACCGATTTGGTAGAATGTCCCGGGATCTGGACGGAGGAAGAGAAATCTGGAGATTCTTTGAAGCGTTTTAAGGGAGTTCTTTAATCAGCTGGTCGCTTGGGATGCGGTCCTTTTGTGGGATATCCTCGGGGTAGCCACACCAGAACAATCCTATTACTTCATCACAAGCAGGGTCGGCTCCGATGATCTCGTGAAAGGCTGGATCAGTGATTACCCCGGAAGTCGACCATTTCATACCGATACCTTTGCTCCACAAAAACAGCATCATGTTTTGAGCGGCGCAGCACGTTGCGGCGTAGTCTTCTTTTTCTCTAAAGTCGTCGCCACATTTCTTGAAGGAAACCGCAATCGCTGCCGGCATGCTTAGCCAACGCGCTCTTTTTTTGTCTGCTGCTGCCTGGCCCTTTTTCTCGACCAGCCGGTCTGCATTGAGATGGGCGATGCGAGAGATGGTTGTTTTGCCCAGAATGTAAAACGTCCAGGGCTCTGTCAGTTTATGGTTGGGTGCCCATCGCGCCAGGTCAATGGCTTCATATAATACTTCCCGAGGAGGCGCATCCGGTTTGAACTTGTGAATCGTTCGCCGGGAAATAATTACTTCCTGAATCTCCTGGATCGTCGAAATAGTACTCAAAATCTATTCAACAGGTTAAAAACGTACATGAGGGGCAAAATGATGTAGGGTGAGTAATGTCGTTAGCAAGAATAGTTCCGCCGTGATCCTTTCAAATCAACAACTCACCAATCACCGCGTCGCACACCATAAACCCATTTTCGGTGAGATGCAGCCGATTTGATTCGGAGATTGCGATGTGATTTGCGATGAGCAATTGATCGATTTGCTCTTTTTTCTGGCCGATGAAATCGAGTTTAAATTGACGCTGTATGTGATCCAGGTCTAGCCCATCGAGTGTCCTGAGGCGAAGCATGATGTATTCATCGAGCAGTTCGTTTTTTGAGATAGGTTCTGTGTCTGAATGGGGTAATGCTTCCTCTTGTAGGTGATGAATGTATTTTTTCAGGTTACTTACGTTTTTCCATCGGTTTCCGTGTAGGTCATCTTGTCGCCAAAAAGAATGTGCTGACGGGCCAAACCCGAGATAATTCTTGTGGGTCCAATACGCCTGGTTGTGTTGCGAACGGAAGCCGTCGAGTGCAAAGCTGGACACTTCATAATGCTCGTAGCCCATGTGCGTGAGCGCCTGCATCGTAGCCTGGTAGAGGGCAGCCTGGTTTTCTTCACGCGGCGCGGTGTCAACGTTGTTCTGGATGCGCTTATAGAGGGGCGTGCCGGTTTCGACGGTCAGACTGTACGTTGAGATATGAGGCGGCTTTATGTTCTGGACGCGCTGGAGCGTCTCGTTCCACTCCTGCAGGGTTTGGGTCGGGAGCCCGAAAATAAGATCGATAGAAAAATTGGAAAACCCGGCCTGCCGGCTGTGGTCTACAATGTGCATTGCTTGCTCGGAAGTATGAGCGCGGTTCATCCATCGAAGATCGGCTTCCGAAAACGATTGAATACCGATGGACAACCTGTTGACGCCAGTTTGGCGGAGGGCTTTTAAATAGGTGACATCCACGTCATCCGGATTGAGCTCAAACGAAATCTCGTCCACGTCAGACATGTTGAAGTGAGAGTGGATGGCCTTTAGGATCAGGTCTATTTCTTCTATGGATAACTGAGAGGGGGTCCCACCGCCGAAATAAATGGTCTCAATGGCCTCTTCCTGTCCATAAGCCTGCCCCTGCAAAGATATTTCAGTGAGCAGAGCGTCGATAAACGGCCTTGTAGATCGATGGGTGGTTACAAAATAGAAGTCGCAATAAATACACCTCTGCTTGCAGAACGGGATATGTAGATAGAGGCTGGCCATATGGTTAAGTTCAAGGTTCAACGTTCAAAGTTCAAGGTTTTTGAGGTGATGCTTCCGTTAACACCAAAAACGTTGAACGTTGAACCTTAAACTTTGAACTTATAAATCCTTATATTTAAAGTGTTTAGGGAAGGGCATTATTCGTGCCCTGCTTAAAAACGCATCTTTCCCAGAAATTTTCCGTTAAACGCGGGCAATGGGCTTACCCCGCCTGAATGACTTAGGGAAACTTAAGTGCTCCTACGATTCTTGTTGGTAGCGAACCCCATCTATCCGTTCACTGGATGAATTTTCCCACGCAATAATACAACGATTGCGGAGTTATAAACGAGGCATACGTTAAACTAATTGGACACCATGAAACAACAAAAAACTATCTTTATTTGGACT
>JAHQVL010000316.1 GCA_019634345.1 Rhodothermaceae bacterium | reverse complement strand
TCATCTCTGAAGGGCGTAACATCCAGATCGTACACAAGGACCTGGTTTCCCGATACCTCGTCGCGAATATTCTTGGCCAATGCATGGGCCAATCCAACCCCTCCCTGCTTGATACCGACCAATACCAGATTCCCCACACCACGATTATCTTCAATAATCTCGTATGCAAGCCGCACTATGGTTCTTCGGACCCGCTCGGGGGAAAGCATCTGAAGTTTCGACATCACTCAAAGCTATTATTGGAACATAGCTTTTATACTTCCCCAGGTTCTTCGAATTGCAGTTGACGTGTAGTTGACCTGATCCCTGGCAAGTTGCTCCCGGACGCCGTCCAAATACACAACCTCTAATCGGTAGTCTACCAATTCACTGGATGACTTAAAAACCTGGTCATCTCTATATATATACGCCTTGTCAACGCCATGAGGATCTATGCCTTGTATCTTGACAAACTGATTGTTGGTGAGCCGAGTCATTCTATACAACTCATACTCCTTAACATCAGACTCCTCTCTGGCCTGCCAACTGACAATAATATTGTTGCCCTCTTCAGTAATTCTAAAGTAGCTGATCTGCACGGTCCCCATCTGCTCTATCGTAAAAGCAGGTAGCAACAATAACAGTATGATAGGTAAGATGCGCCTCATCATTGAATGGGTGTTCGAAATAACTGTCCGGCTAATTTAATGGATTTACCAGAAAGTAATCATACATAAAAAGCAATAGCAATAAAAATTTAATACAAATTGCGTGCCTAAACAGCTTTATTTGGACAGGCTTCTCGCTGACATTGCCCGTATAGATTCAAAGAATGGTTTTTTATTTCAAACTGAAATATTTCTGCTACCATTTCTTGGATGCTCTGCAGGCGTGGATCGCAAAACTCAAAAAGCTCATTGCAATCCATGCATATCAAGTGGTCATGCTGTCTATAACTGTATGCGCGTTCGTACTTGGCCTGATTCTTACCAAACTGGTGCCGAATAACGAGATCGCACTCCAGAAGAAGATCCAATGTGTTGTACACGGTGGCACGGCTCACACGGACATCTTTCTGTCGCAATCGAATATACAATTCATCTGCATCAAAATGATCACCCGTCGCATAAGCTTCTTCCAATACGGCAAAGCGCTCTGGAGTCTGCCGCTGGCTCCTTCTTTTAAGAAAAGAACGAAACGCTTCGCGTACTTCTTCCAGTTGATCAGCAGGTACATTCATCAGATTGTACGTATATAATACACATGACGAAAAAAAGAACACTAACCAGTAACCCTGGTTCCTACACTTTTTTCTTGTCTAGTTAATAAATCGTCCCATATTTGCTTGTGTAAAGACAATATAGGCTGCGTTCCATCCAGTTTCAAAAATCGTTCAGGGTACCGGTGCTCCAACTCTGAATACGCTTCAACCACGCGATTAAAAAAGACAGAGCCCGTTTTTTCCATCCGGTCCTGGTTTTCACCCGATCGCTCATGGCGCCTCTCTAACGCCAATTCAACAGGAATCGACAACCAATACGTACGCTCGGGAATCAAACCACCCGTCACCTTATCATGAAACCTCATCATCCAGTCGATGCCACCCAAATTGCGCCCAGCCCCCTGGTACGCTGTCGTTGAATCAAAAAAACGATCACAAATTACAATGTGGCCCTCTTCTAAAGCCGGACGAATTTTTCCTGCTACCAGTTGAGAACGCGCAGCAGAAAAAAGTAAGAGCTCGGCAAACGGTTCTATTTCTTCGCTAGGATCCAGCAAAAGCGTTCTAATTCGCTCCGAAACAGGTGTGCCACCTGGCTCACGATATACCTCAACCCTTTTCCCCAACTTCTCGAGCCTCTCTTTTAATAGTTTGATCTGAGTGCTTTTTCCACTCCCATCAATGCCTTCAAATGTTATAAACATAGGTCCAATTCTTTCTTAACGAATGGCTAATTCGCCTGGCTTCACTTGATTCTTAGAACAAAGAAACCAATAAGCAAACCATTCCGTTCTTAGCTCAACACTCAACGTCGTGAAGCTGCCTTTTGACGTCTCTCTATATACAAAATCAGCGTTTTTTAAACAGCAGGTTTTTCTTTTCCGAAACGGGCTTCTCTAAAAACGACTTTAAAGAAAATCATTCCCCCAATAATCTGTTTAAACATACGTCGACAAGACCGATACACACTACAGGGGAAGTACATATTTCCTGCCCCCAGTTAGTACGATATTCCAGTTCCTGGTGACGTCCTTAGGGGTGCAATCAGGACTCAACTTATACTTGTTCGCTCTATTATAAATCTTGTACAACATCCATATTTTGGATATTGGTTCTTTTTTTTGCATACTGACTCATCCTGAGTTATTATTCAGTGAACCAATAGGGATTTATGGCATTCTATATGTATAGGACTCATGAATCACCTGGATTCCTAGATTTTCCGGGCGAACCTTCAAATAGTGCTAAATGAGCATGTTCGATTTCGGATTTGACGACCTCGAAGATTCTGCCGATCCATCGCGTTTGAGTAACCTCGTTAACTCTTACGAGCGGAACAGGGAAGGTACCTACTTCGACTCTGATGCCCTTGAAGACATCGCCACGTTCTACTTTGAACGAGGTCGCTTTGAGGACGCTCTCGGAGTCATCGATTGTATCCTGGAAAATCAGCCCTACTCCTCAGACAATTGGATGAGAAAAGGCATCTTGCTGAACAACCTTGGCAAGAACAACGAAGCCCTCTCAGCCTATCAAAAAGCCCTCACGCTCAACCCTACAGACCCGGAAACGATGGTCAACCTGGGTATTACCCTGGACGGGCTTGGAAAAAGCGAAGAAGCTCAGTCGTACTTCAGCGGCGCCCTGGAAGTAGATCCTCTCAATGAAGATGCTCTGTTTCACAAAGGCGTAACGTTTGAACGCGTAGAAAGACTCTCTGATGCCGTTGAAGCGTTTGAGAAATGTGCTGAAATTAATCCCGAACACCCTGAAGTCTGGTACGAGCTGGGATACTGTTACGACCGTCTTGGCAAAGACGAAAGCAGTCTGAATTGCTACGACAAGCACATCGACAATGACCCCTATTCCTACGATGCCTGGTACAATAGAGGTATTGTATTAAATCGGATGGGGCGTTTCAAGGACGCGGCCGACTCCTACGATATGGCAATCGCCATCCATGAAGGGTTTGCATCTGCTCATTACAATCGCGGTAACGCCCTGGCCAATCTGGGTGATCTCCACGGTGCGATCGAAAGCTACCTGCGGGTGGTCGAATTCGAAAGCGGAGATCCTGCTACCTATTATAACATAGCCCTGGCTTACGAAGAGCTGAAAGACTATGAAAAGGCCATTACGTATTTTCGTCTTGCTCTTGAAGAAGAGGATGGATACACGGAGGCCTGGTATGGACTCGGATGCTGTTACGATGCCCTCGAGCGGTTCATTGAAGCGCTTGAGTATTTCAATACCGCTGTAAAACAATGCCCAAGTTCAGCCGATCTCTGGTATGCAAAGGCGGATTGCGAATACAACGCCGGTATGCTAGAAGAATCCCTGGAGTCTTATCACGCAGTCGTGCTCCTTGACGGCAATAACCGGGAAGCCTGGCTTGACTACGCGGAAACACTATGCGAAGCGCAACGCATGGAAGAAGCGTTGGAAGCTTATGCAAAAGCCCAGGTGCTAGAACCCGGCCACGCTTCCACGTACTTCCAACAGGCAAAAGCCCTGATTGCACTCGGCAGATCTGCCGACAGCATCCGTTCGCTCAAGAAAGCATTCGACCTCGATCCTGCCAAGAAAGAGGAATTCAGGCACACGTATCCTGAACTCTATCGGGATGCTAAAATCCGTGACGAACTAGGGCTCGACTCGTAGTACTTGTAAACTAAGGACTTCGGTTAGTCGTTTTTTCCGTTTGGTGTTTGTCGTTAATTTTCTGTCAGAACGTCCGTTAGGGAGCCTTCGTTGAACGATATTAGGAAAGCAAACCGCTTATATTATGCTTTCTTATTTGTTAAACGTGCACACCTGAATTGTGAAGTCTGACACCAATTCCTCTCCTCTCTCTTTGCTCTTCCATGTGGGAAGAGGCTTTTTAATGGGCACTGCCGAAATCATCCCTGGGGTAAGCGGGGGTACCGTTGCCCTGATCGTCGGTATCTACGAACGCCTCATCGATGCCATCACCCAGGCTTTTGTCTTTGCCTTTACGCTGCTTCGGTTCGACAAACAGGCGATTGGATCTCAGTTCAAAAAGATCGACTGGTCCCTCATCATCCCTCTTCTCATTGGTATGGTGTCGGCGATTGTCATGCTGGCTCAACTCCTGGAATACTTGCTGGAAACCTATCCGGTAGAATGTAGAGGGGTGTTTTTTGGTCTCATCACGGCATCCGTAGCCATTCCCTGGCTTCGCATCGAACACAAAAACGCGGGCTCCTTTCTGCTCGTCGTTCTCGCAGCCGGTTTTGCCTTTTTTGCTACCGGGCTCTCCCCACAGGAAATCGCAGATCCTTCGTATCCCCAAATCTTTGGCGGCGCAATGATTGCCATCTGTGCCATGATCGTTCCTGGGGTCAGCGGCGCTTTTCTCCTGCTCGTGATGGGTTTATATGCCCCGACGATGTCTGCGCTTAATGCACGGGATCTGCCCTACATTGCCACATTTATGGCAGGTGCGGCTACGGGAATCGGCGCCTTTTCACGGCTTCTGAAATGGTTACTGGATAAATACCACGATGTGACCATGGCGATCCTCGCCGGCCTTATGATTGGCTCGTTACGCGCCCTCTGGCCCTGGCAGCAGTGCGAGGAAATTATGATACCCGGAAAAGACGAGCCTAAAATTGCAAACTGCCAGATGCTACTGCCATCGGAATCGGACCCCGTTTCAATGGTTATTCTCCTTGCCGTAGGCGGCTTCCTCCTCGTTGCTTCGGTATTGTGGTGGGAGCACAGACAAAACAAAGCCGCCCCCAAGTAAGCAGGCAACCACTTCAAGGTCAGGGGGAAGCACCCTCTTCGGTACAGTACAGTACTGCATTTTCGTCTCGTACCCCTCGTAGCGCTTGTGCAGTGCTGCATTTTCGTCTCGTACCCCTCGTAGCGCTTGTGCAGTACTGCATTTTCGTCTCGTACCCTTCAGTCATGCTTGTGCAGTACTGCATTTTCGTCTCGTACCCTTCAGTCATGCTTGTGCAGTACTGCATTTTCGTCTCGTAC
>JAHQVL010000315.1 GCA_019634345.1 Rhodothermaceae bacterium | reverse complement strand
GACTTCGAGCCGCACACCGTTGACTGAAATCAGGGTGGGTTCGGGAAAATCGGTTGGATTAAATATTGGCATTTCCTA
This sequence comes from Rhodothermaceae bacterium, assembly GCA_019634345.1. Lineage (GTDB taxonomy): Bacteria > Bacteroidota > Rhodothermia > Rhodothermales > JAHQVL01 > JAHQVL01. The sequence continues at coordinate 5,436 of JAHQVL010000315.1, read as the reverse complement.
TAGCTTTTTCTGTATACATTTTAACGTACCAAAAAGCTATCGAGCATGCGGTGAAAACGGTTGGTCACCCTCTTTTTTCGCACAAAACGGATTACCCTACATCGAGCGACTTATTGAGCTCATTCAACGCTTGCTTAAAGCGAGGGTGGTTGTGAAAATCGTCCTGTTGCAAACCTATGACATCGCCACGTTCGCCGTTGAAGCTTTCGTCCTAGATGGTTTCGTCTGTTGTTACCTCGTTTTCAGCTCCTTCTATTTGCCCTGGGATTCTAGCCATGTTATCCACCTGCGATAGCCTCCGATCATGGGCGAGTCTGAGTCCATGAGTAAAAGGGTATCGAGCATTGCACGAACCGCCAACTCATTTGGCGCATTAAAAAAGATGATCAAGCCGTCTTTTGAGTTCGTATAAACATAGCCCAGCGTTAACTCTGCCCAATCGCTTCCACTATGGCTTAGCACCTTGGTATCCCCATAGTCGAGCACTTCCCAGCCCAGGCCGTACCCCTGCGCGTCAGGGCAGGTTTGATCCACATCCATTGTACAGTCAACAACCCTCTGGTCCGCTGGTTTGGTAACTTGAACGCGGTTACGATCTGCTATGATTTCTTTGCTCAACCCTTCTTCATTCATTACAGAAATCAAAAACTTAGCATAGCTTTCTACGGTTATGACCATATCGTCAGACGCGAAATATCTACCCTCCTGTCCGCAAAACCCTCCTGGACGGCAATATGGATCGTATTCACGACCATTTTCGTCCTTAGGCTTGGCTATGCGCTCGAAATTTGCATTGCGCACGCTATACGAAACACCAGTCATCCCCATAGGATCGAACACATATTTTTTGACGAGCTCCTCAGGATGCGCCCCCGACTTTCTTTGAGCGTAGCGCATCAAATATTCGATTCCTTCCCCGGAATATCCGAATGTAGTGCCCGGATCGTTGACGAACTGTAGCTTCCTGTCGTCATGCATATTCCGCCAATTCAAGAATCCAGTCGAATGATTAAGCGTCATTCTAGGCGTAAGTGTTGTGTGCCTCGGGTCCTGCTCAAGATCTGGATCTACCCAATACGGTGCCATAGATTCATCTAGATCTAACTGTCCATCCTCTACCATATGCAAGATGGCTTCCGCTGTGATGGTCTTTGTAATTGAAGCTACATTAAACAATGTTTCTTTAGAAGCGGGTACACCGGCTGACTGCTCTCCATAATACCCCGTCCAAACCAACACACCATTCTTAATCACTCCCACACCTGTCGTATTGACGCCATGCGTATTCATGATCTCTGGGATCACCCGATCCAACTCGGTTGCGCGCTTTGTCGTGACATCAGGAATATCTCCAGATTCTTGGGCAGTTGAGGTGTTGCACCCTGAAAGAGCAACAATGAATAGGAGCAAGCAAAAGGGTATCAATCTGTGTGCAAACATGTTGAGAAGAAGGCTAATTGGGTGAATACGTGGAAAGAAAGTATCACCTTAGCCTTTCTATTCCTATTCAATACCGATGCAAGTTCATTCACGTTCATTCAAATCGATTTGAGTTCAAGTTGCCGCCCCACCTGAACCTACTAGCAATCAACCCTTGTAGAAAAACTGCCTGACCAACGACTCCTTCGGCGGGCTCCCCATCAACGAAACCACATACGCACTCCCCAATGAAACCAGGAATCCCCAAATAAGAGGATCGAAGCCGAGCAACAGATAAGGTCTCGCCGACCCACTGTCAATAATACCGGCAATATATAGCGCAAGGTACATCCCAAAGCCACCGACCATAGAGGCAATGGCTCCCTGCCGGGTGAAGCGGGGCCAGTATAACCCGAGAGCTACGATGCCGAGAAAAGCCGACGCGAGGGCGCCGCCACTGAACACAATCACGTACTGTAAGAACTGCGGGGGATAGGCAGCGCCGATGGTGGCAATCAATCCAATACCTATTGTGCAGGAATAACTCAATATCTTGATGGTCTTCTCCTTGGCCTCAGGATTGATCTCTCGCTGATAGATATCTCGCACAAACGAAGACGAAATCATCAACATAAAACTGTCCACGGTAGACATCGCGGCTGCAAAAGGAGCAGCGATGATCAATCCGGCCATCCACGGGATGCCGGCGTTTTCAGTTAACAGAAAGGCCATCGCCGGCATGATGCGATCCGGGGTCTGGTCCATGCCGGGCTCTAGAATTCGAGCGCAGCAGAATATGATGACGAGCGGGAAGTAGATGAGGCTGAAATAGATCGAGAGGGAAGCTATAGCGCGCTTGAGGGTTTTGGAGGAGTCAAACGCCATCAGCCGTACCATATTCCCTGGCTGCCCCGTACCGGACATGGCCCAGAACACGAAAAACGAAACGGCTAACCCAAGAGGCAAGAACCCATCTGTCGACGTTGCACTCGGCCCTGGAGCCGACACATACACGCCAGGCTTATCTGCTCCATATACATACGCCGCCATCTCCCCCAATACAGGGCGCACACCAACAGGCAGACTCATCTCACCAACCGCATTTCGAATGGCATCCATCTCACCAGGAGAGGTTATTTCTACTACAGGTACACGTTGAGAACGCGACTCTTGCGCTCCTATGATTGCGGTTTGATTTGTTCGAAATAATCGAGGTGATTCATCGGGACCCGATACCACAAACCAGGAATCTGCCGGAATGCGGGTATCCCCTTCACTCCGATTAGGCCCGGCTTCGAACACGACTTCTCCCAGATTGGGCGTTGTCATTTCTGCTAGCTGGGATGTGGCCTTACTCAATCCGCCCACCTGGTACAAGGCCAGGAAGAGCATCACGATCACGCCAACCACCATGACGGCTCCCTGGAGTACGTCCGTCCACACAACTGCCCGGAAGCCTCCGAGCGAGGTGTACACGATCACCAGCACCGAGAAAACAATCAGACACAAAAAGTACTCAGGGCTTTCGTTTCCAGGAATCACGCCTCCCATCTGCTGAAGCAGGCCCGAAGCTGCCTGCTGGAAGGCCGGGATGTCTGCGAGCATTTGCTCCATGATCAATGCCGCCAGCTTAAACTGGGGGATCAGGTACACGGTCAGAAGCACAGCGATCAGCCCCGTACTGAGCATCGCAATCGCCCTGCTATCAAAACGGGCACGCAGCAACTCGGGCAATGTGATGGCGCCGGTCTGCCTGGACAACTGGTTGATTCGCTTACCAAGCAGGCCCAGTCCACACAGTGGAAAGATCATGTAGCTGGCGATCCAGAGCGCAAGAATCCATCCATGGGAATAAATCAGCGCCGGGAATCCGGCGAATGAGCCGGCAGATGCACTCGTCGCACCGAACGTCAAGGCGAGGGCAAGCATGCCCAATCCCCTGCTTCCCAGAAAATACTCGGCTGCAAAGGATTTTTTACTCCCTACAAAATAGGCCACTCCGGCGAGCCCGAAGACAATCAGGGTGTATATCGTGAATACAACAAGAGCCACAGCTACTCACCCCCTTCCTGTACAGCCTTGCTTTCGACGCTATCCTCTTTCATATACACCAGCCCAAACCACACACTAAACACCGTTGCACTCATCCATGGAATGAAGACGCCCCAAAAGACCCATGAAGGCATCCCCAAAACGAGGGTTAACTGCGACGCATCGATCTCGTACCCAAATAAGGCACTGTACCCTACGGTCCACACAAGGCATGCGAGAAACGCGACCAGAATCCACCTGGCCTCTCGCCGTGCGTTGACGAATAACGGGTCGTACTCTTCGTTTTCGGGGGGAGCGGAAGGCATCGGGCTATTCTTTTAACGCAAGAATCATTTCTACCTCTGTGCTGGATCCCAAAGGTAACTGCCCCATCCCCAGAGCCGAACGGGCTCCGACGCCTTCATCGCCAAATACCTCAATCAGTAATTGAGAGGCTCCATTGATAACAAGGTGCTGCTCCGTAAAGTCGGGATCGCTATTCACGTAGCCAGTAACTCGAATCACACGATCGATCTTGTCCAGTGACCCTATTTCCTTGATGACAAACCGCAGGTTATTCGCTGCACACAATGCAGCTGCTTCCATCGCTTCTTCCTTTGAAACCTGAGAAGGGACTTTACCCCTGCTCGTTACCTTTCCCCCAGCGATAGGCACGGCACCGGATACATAGACTGTATTTCCATGAATCACTACCGGTTTATAGATGGCTCCAGGGCCGGGTATGTCATCGATAGGGTATCCCAGGTCTGCTAGTTTTTGGTCTCGTTCTCCCATGTATCTGTTTCTTGTTTCTGGTTTATATGCTTCGCTATCAGTTAGATGGGCATTACCCATCTGCGTGTCTCGTTTCTGGTTGTTCGCTGGGCAACGCATTCTCCCAGAAGTTTAGCCAGTTTCTGAAGAAAATGGCGTCGATGTCTTCAGAGGTGTAGCCGCGTTTTTCCAGTAGGCCGTTTAGCTTTTGCAGGTCTGAAAAAGAATCCAGGTCCCGGGGGGTTTGTTCGTTACCGAAACCGCCGTCTAAATCGCTGCCGATCGCGGAGTGCGACGTATTTCCGGCTAGCTGGCATACGTGGTCGATCTGATCGACGACAGCCTCCAGGCCAACCACGGATCGATCCGATTCTCTATGAATCCAACCAGGATACAACATCCATGCGTCAAGAGCTACCCCAATCACCCCTCCCTTCTTAATCAGAATCTTGATTTGCTCATCGGTCAACTGGCGATCGCCAGGAACGAGGGAACGGCAGTTGTGATGGCTTGCCAGGGTTGGCCCCTCAAAATAGTCGAACGCCTGGGCCATACTGCTATCGCATAGATGGGTCACGTCCAGCGTAATCCCAACCCGCTCCATTTCCCGAAGCAGCGCAAATCCCTTAGGCGTAAACAGGCCGTCTACCCCGGTGCCGGAAGCATACTGGCTGTGTCCATAATGAACAGGACCTACAGCACGTAGCCCGTCCTCCCACCACTGGTCGACATGATCGGGGGATACAATAGGATCGGCCCCTTCCATGCTGATGATAAGACCCAATACCCCCGACTCCCTCCAGCTCTCCCAATGCGAGTTGAGCATCTCTTTGGTTTTGATGATCCGCACGTGCCCTTCCTGCTCCAGCATTCGGTAGTAGGCCAGTTGCCCTTGCGCCATGGCATACGCTATGTGCGGCGCCCCGTAATCGAGGTCGGATCGCCTGAATCCATTCGCTGGACGCTGCACATTCGGACCGCTACGGGCGAGGAGTGTCGCCACACACACAGGGACTTCGGCTTTTTTCAACTCGGGCAAGGTGATGGTGCAGTGGCCGCGGCTCGGTTCATCCTTCATGCCGCTCTCTAAGGCATTTAACGCATCCAACTCCAGCGTCAGGTCGCGATCGAAGGACAAAGCATTCCAGGCCAGGTCCAGGTGTGCGTCAAAAATGGGGCGTGTCATGACCGTGTTAGGTAAATAGGGTGGGG
>JAHQVL010000314.1 GCA_019634345.1 Rhodothermaceae bacterium | reverse complement strand
GGCCTGAATTTATCTTTATTTTCCAGTTGCTGGTACTTCTGTATCGCTTTTAAAAATGCATCTTGTAACAAATCCTGGGCTTCGGTATGCGTTGCCTTGGCAGCAAGGGTAATGCAATACTTGAGGGCATCATCGTAGTGTGGGTAAAGTGCTTCTTCAAACGAAAGCTGGTTCATCTGCTTCTTGTTCTTATTCACCCTAATAGACGCGTGCTCAAGATCAAAGGTCGCAACGACCAGAAGCTCTTCAAATGTATGGGGGCACTATCGACTCCTTTTTGTAAAACCCAAGCCTAACTGCCAATAAAATACATGGTCAAGACAACTGAGAATATTCCTGGTTGCTGCATCTAAGCGGGTAAAAACTCGTTGGAGTGTGTAAAATCTCTCTGCAAAATACTTCTTACTGGCCCAAGGTGTATGGACATTACCTGGAAAGAACGGTTCAAAAACTGGCAAGGGATAAATCCTATTGAGCGAGACCTCACGCCCTATAAGGAACTGCTTTCTGAAATCACTTCACTTGAAAGCGCGTTCACTAGCGCCAGTAATCAGGAATTACAAGAACGAGTTCGTCTAGTAAAACAACAGATTGATGGCGGGGCTTCACCAAAGGATGTATGTGTTGAACTTTTTGCGCTGGGGCGTGAAGCAGCTCGCAGAACCCTCAACATGCGTCCCTTTGATGTGCAAATTCTCGCTGGCCTGGCCCTGCTGAACGGTAAGCTCATAGAAATGAAAACCGGCGAAGGGAAGACCCTCTCCGCTGTTTTGCCTGCTTGCGTCCAGGCGATGGCGGGCAAAGGGGTCCACATCCTTACCTTTAACAACTACCTGGCTCGAAGGGATGCTTCATGGATGAAACCTATCTATGATTTCATGGGGCTTTCGGTCGGATACATTCAAGAAGGCCAATCCGCCAAAGAACGTAAACAAGCTTACAGTGCAGATATAACCTATGCTACGGCGAAAGAAGCCGGGTTTGATTATTTACGGATGCATCTCGCTCGATCTCAAGAAGAGCGCGTACAACGCCCTTTTCATTATGCGATCATTGATGAAGCCGATTCCATTTTGATCGATGAAGCCAGGGTGCCTCTTGTCATAGCTGGCCAGAGACAGGCCTCGTCAACCAATCCATATCAGGTAGCCACGCTGATTCAGAAGCTACAACATGGCGCCGACTGGGAAACGGATGAATACCAACGAAACGTCCAGCTTACTGAGCAAGGGATTGATCGCATTGAGGCAGAGCTAGGATGCGGCAATCTCCATGATGACGAGAACTACTTACTGCTCACCGAGGTGAATCAAGCGCTTCATGCCCATGCGCTATTACACAGGGATATCGATTACATTGTCCGCGATCAGCGGATAGAAATTGTAGACGAGTTCACGGGCAGGGTCATGGATGATCGACGGTGGCCAGATGGACTGCAGGCTGCATTAGAGGCCAAGGAAAGCATACCCATCCAACCGGGTGGACGCATACTGGGATCGATTCCTTTGCAATTCTTTCTGAAACAATACCCCTTCCTGGCTGGCATGACGGCAACTGCCGAATCAGCAGCGGAAGAAATCATGGATTTCTACGGGCTGAATGTAGTGCCTATCCCTTCAAATCGGACGTGTATTAGAGAGGATCTGCCTAACCTGATTTTTACCCACAAGGAGGCTAAATACAAGGCCCTCGTTCAAGAAATCCACAAAAACCATCAGAATGGGCGCCCCATTCTAGTAGGTACCAATAGCGTGGAAGAATCTGAGTACCTGGCTGAACAGCTCAACACGCATCGTATTCCCTGTACAGTTCTAAACGCAAAAAATGATGAAGCCGAGGCTTCTATAGTAGCCAAGGCTGGAGAGCAACGAGCCGTCACCATTTCTACCAACTTGGCTGGCCGTGGGACTGACATTAAGCTTGGGGGCGTCGATGAATCAGGAAGGGAAAACGTCGTAGCGCTTGGTGGACTATTAGTTCTTGGAACTACGCTCCATGAAAGCAAACGAATTGACGATCAACTGCGTGGACGAGCCGGCAGGCAAGGCGACCCTGGTAAGTCCCAGTTATACTTAAGCCTGGAAGATGATTTGATCAAACGCTTCAGAATTGACGAGTTAATTCCTGCTCCCGTTGTGCCAGAGTATCAAGGCACTCCCATTGACATCCCTCTTATTCGCAATGAAGTAGCTCGCATTCAGCGGATTATTGAAGGTCAAAACTACGAGATCCGTAAAACGCTGTGGAAATACTCTAAGGTATTAGAAGGGCAAAGAAAAGACTTCTACCGGAAGCGGGTAGACGTTGTCGAATCCAAAGCGACGTTGTCGGTCTTCAAATCTGCTTTACCCGAACTGTATAGAACTGTCACGAATCGTTTTGGAGAACAAACGGCTTACCAGGTCGAAAGGGATGTGACGTTGCATCATATGGACAGCGGCTGGGAAGAGCATCTAAGCCAGGTTACTCATCTGCGCGAAGGCATTCACCTCGTGAGCCTGGGAGGACTTAACCCTCTCAACGAGTTCCACAAACACTTGCTCGAAGCCTTTGAGACGATGTCCGACACGTTGGACGATCGCATTTCGACTACGCTATCACACCTACAAATAGCTGAAGATGGCGTACATCTTGACCCCACAATTCTCAAGGGCCCCTCTTCAACATGGACCTACCTGATTAACGACTCGGCAACCAGCGACCTGCAAAAATCGTTGTTTGGACAGGACAGTACTGCGTTTGCTGCTGGTGCAGCATTAATGACAGGTCCCTTGCTCATCGGTTGGGGAATATGGAAGCGTTGGAAACAGAGACGAGAAGCTAAGAAAAGTTAAAGCATAAACGCTTGCATCCCCCTGTTATCAACCTGTATCTTGCATCATCATCCCTCGTCTACACCACATTATTATTTATGATCGATCTGAAGAAGATTGTTTATTGCCTCCTGCTCTTTTTAGTACCTACAAGCCTAAGTAATGCTCAAGATGTAATTCCTAAACCCATAGACGTCCTTGGCTTTGAACCGGGTGCAGATTATAAGCTAGCCAACTACGCCCAGATCTCCTCCTACCTTCAGCAATTAGATGCTGCCTCCAACCGAGTAGAAATGATTGAAATTGGGACTTCCGTGCTGGGAAGGCCCTTATACTTGATGTTCATTTCGAGCGAGGAAAACCTGAAACACCTGGAAACCTGGCGGCTCATCAGCGAAAAATTGGCCAGAGCCCGCATCGATGAATCACAGGCCCAGCACCTGGCCAATGAAGGGAAGGCAATCGTTTGGATCGACGCAGGTATGCATGCTACAGAGCGAGCCGGCGCTCAGATGGCTCCTGAACTGGCTTACAAGATTGCCACAGAGGAAACGGCAGAGATGCAGGAAATCAGGGACAACGTGATTGTTCTGTTGATGCCCAACCTGAACCCAGACGGTCTTGACATCGTCGCAAGTTGGTACAATACCTATCTGGGTACCCCTTTCGAAACCACGAGCCCCGCATGGCTTTACCATCACTATGTGGGGCATGACAACAACCGCGACTGGTTTATGAACAATATGCCAGAATCAGAAGCTGTTTCTGATATATTGTACAACCAGTGGTATCCTCAAATCGTCCACAATCACCATCAAACGTCGCCCGCATGGGCTCGCATATTCCTCCCCCCCTTTTCGGACCCTGTCAACCCCAATATTCATCCGGGTATTACGACAGGAGTAAACCTGGTTGGTACCGCCATGGCCAATCGATTTGCCATGAAAAAGATGCCAGGCGTTGTCTCAGATTTTCAATACAGCATGTGGTGGAACGGTGGAATGCGGACGGCTCCTTACTTCCATAATCAGATAGGCATCTTAACAGAAGTTGCTCATGCAACGCCAACGCCTCGGTACTACGACCCAGAATCCATACCCAAAACATTGGGGTCGAGCCGAAGCAATACCCCAACGAACGGCACCGATATCTTCTATCCATACCCATGGAAAGGTGGAGACTCCCGTTTCCGAGACGCTGTCGACTATATGATTACGGCTTCAATGGGCATCTTAAGCATCGCTGCTGACCGAAAAGAAAAATGGCTGTATAACATGTACGTAATGGGCCGTGACGCCATAACCGCTGCAGAAGAAATCGGCCCTTTTGCTTACGTCATTCCGAGAGACCAATGGGATGCCAGTGAAGCCTATCGACTTGCTAGCGTGCTTCGTAAAACAGGCATTGAGTTGCATCGGGCAACACGCCCCTTTTCAGTAGAGAAAGTGGACTATGATGCAGGCTCGTTCATTGTTTACGGAGGCCAGGCCTATCGCCCCATGCTAACAGATCTTATGGAGCCTCAAGCGTATCCTGACAGACGCGGCCCCGACGGTACGCCACAGATTCCCTATGACCTGGCCGGCTGGACGCTACCTATGCAAATGGGGGTTCGCGTTGATCCTATTTCCTCTCCGTTTACTGCATCTGTTGAAGAAATCCTGGACTCGGATATACCGCCTCAAAAGGGCCTTATAACTCGCCAAAGCGACATTGGATACTTAATTTCTCATCAAGAAAATACAAGTGTTGAAGCAGCAAACCGACTCCTTGCAGAGGGAGAGCAGATCTCATGGATCAAAGAACCCATCAAAATTAGAGGCCAGGAATTTCCACCGGGTACGCTCTTGATTGAGAGTAGCGAGCAGACACACAAAAACCTGGACAGCTTGATTACAGACCTGGGCATAAACGTATACGGGCTTACAAGAACATACGACGTGGAGCGAGTTACCTTATCCCCCCCTAAAGTGGGCCTTTATAAATCCTGGGTCGCGAATATGGACGAAGGATGGACGCGCTGGCTTCTAAAACAATTTGCTTTCCCGGTAGACACCCTTCATGATGCGGCTCTGCAAAGCATGGACCTATCCTCCTACGACGCCATCGTTCTTCCCAGTCAAAACGCTGACAGGTTATTAAATGGGCATGCCGAGGGAACGCGGCCGGCTGACTATACGGGTGGAATTGGCCTCGAAGGCACCCTTGCCTTGAAGAATTTTGTTGAGCAAGGCGGTACACTTATCACGCTCGATGCGGCCAGTGATTTTGCAATTGAACAATTTGGGTTGCCTATTCGAAATGTTGTCAAAGACACTGAACCCGAACAGTTTTTTATCCCGGGATCCCTCATACGAACGCATATTGACACAAACCACCCTATAGCTTTCGGAATGCAAGAGGAAGTGGCTGTTTCTTTTCAAAGAAGCCGTGCCTTCGAATCAATACGACTATCAAATAGGGGCGAAGGAGGTGAAGCGAATTTGACGGCGGCACCCGATCCTCCTGTACAAGTTATCGCACGATATGCGAATGAGGATATTCTAATGAGCGGCTGGGCTCTGGGTGAAGACAAGTACATTGGAGGAAAAGCAGCCCTTGTCAATATTCCTATCGGTTCAGGAAATGTTGTTCTTTTTGGTTTTCGTCCTCAATTTAGAGGGCAACCTGGAGGCACCTATAAATTATTTTTCAATGCAATCCACGCGGCGACCATTGGGAAAACCGGGGACTTCGTTGACGAAGGAGACGCGTTACCCAGTCCTGCAGGAAATTAGGATGCTTTGTTGATTCTTATAAGATCGTTATTGGTACCCAACTATTATGAATAGACGCCACTTTCTTAAGTCCTCTGCTTTTCTCTCCGCTCTGCCGTATTCACTACTCAAGGATCCTTATGCGCCTTATGTACGGCCACGGCCATTCTCAACCCCTGTCCGTGTTCGCGGTGCCGTTCAATCATCGGGACAAGGCCTGATCGATGTGGCCGTTACTGACGGAATCAATGTAACCCGCACGGCTACCGATGGTACGTTTGAACTCATAACAGACTCGGCTACCCCTTTTGTATACATTACAACGCCTGGTAGCTATGAAATAGGGAGAAATGATACGGGAACGGCTCGCTTTTATCAGCCCATAAGCGCGAATGGCGAAGGCGAAGCAGAAGCTGTATTTGAGCTACAGCAACGGCCAGATAGAAATACAAATCATGCATTCCTTGTCTGGGCGGATACTCAAACGCAGAACCAATTCGAAACGGGGTTATTGCACGAACAAACCGTACCGGATGCCCTCAAGATGGTCCAGGAGTTGGGAGGCCAGGATCTGTTTGGTGTCGGTTGTGGGGACATTATGTTTGATGACCTTTCCCTTTTTCCTGAGTATGAACGAGCGGTACAACTCCTCGACATCCCGTTTTTTCAAGTCGTAGGCAATCACGACCTTGACATGGATAGTGCAACCGATGGCGGCTCAACCCAAACCTTCATGCGGCACTTTGGGCCGCGTTATTATTCCTTCGACAGAGGGATTGTTCATTACGTTGTGCTGGATGATGTCCTCTGGCATTCACGTGGGTATATCGGATATCTTGATGATGTTCAATTAAACTGGCTGGCTCAAGATCTTTCAGGCATTGAACCGGGGCGGCCCGTGGTGGTCTTCGCTCATATTCCAGGGCTCAGTACTCAGTATAGTAGAAACGGAGAGTCTAGTGCGAATATATCGACTTCCATTACCAATAGAGATCGATTGTACCAACTTCTCGAACCGTACCAGGCCCATTTGATATCGGGACACACGCACGAAAATGAACACGTTTTCGAAGGGGGCATCCACGAACATATACATGGCGCTGTTTGTGGAGCCTGGTGGAGCGGACCCATCTGCTCTGATGGGACCCCCAATGGGTATGGGGTCTACGAAGTACGAGGTGAAGAGATTACCTGGCAGTATAAATCGACGGGATATGACCGGAGTTATCAGATGAGGGTCTATGACCCCGGAGCCGATTCAACGGCGCCCGATGAAATAGTTGCCAACATCTGGGATGCCGATCCGAACTGGGAGATCGCATGGTTTGAAGACGGCATTCGAAAAGGGCTAATGTCAAACCGATTAGGCAAAGACCCCATGTCTGTAAGAATGCATACGGGCCCTAATGCACCAGAGCGCCGTACGTGGGTAGAACCTGGGATTACGAACCATTTATTTTACGCGCCCGTTTCACCTGGTGCAAAAGAAATTCGCGTTGTTGCAACGGATCGCTTCGATCGCACGTACGTAACGGCTATTCAAACTGGTTAAGTGCCAGATTACCATCCATCTAAAATACCTCACCATGAAAAAGCGTTTATCTTTTTCCGTTTTCTTGCTGGTATCTGTTCTCATGCTAACAGCTAATACAGCATTTGCGCAGTACGAAGAAGACACAAAAACCGTTACCTCAACTATAGAAGCACTTTATGAAGTGATTTCCGGGCCTGCCGGGCAAGAGAGAGACTGGGATCGATTTAACAATTTATTTTATGAAGGAGCCAACTTAATTCCTGTAGGGGTTACACCGGATTCTGTATTCGTTAACATAATGACGTATGACAAATACGAAGAGGCTGCAGGTCAATGGCTTGTACAAAATGGATTCTTCGAGATCGAACTGTCTCGTACTGAAGAGCGATATGGGCATATCGTACACGCATTCAGCACGTATGGGTCATACCACACAGCAGAAGATGTTGAAAAGGAAAATCCTTACGATAAAGGTATTAACAGCATTCAGCTATTAACAAATGGCAATCGCTGGTATATCCTGAATGTCATGTGGGACTCAGAAAGCCGCGGCTCTCCAATTCCAGAGAAATATCTAAAATCTCGATAAATGCTTAATACAACCAAATAAATCCTAACGGGTTATTTGGTTGGTTTCGTGTTTCGGGTTAATAAAGCACCCATTCAGCTTCTGAATTAACCCGAAACACGAAACACGAAACCAAGCATACTCCCATCAAGCCACCATTTCCGGATCTAGCGGGTAAGGCGGGTTCATCTGGAAACTCTTCGCCGCTTCTTCTTTCGTTTGGTAGTCTTCAAATACGTTCCCTAGCAACTTCGACATCATAAATACCCCTCGCACTCGGTTTTCAAGGCCAGAGAGTCGAATCGCTCCTCCATGTTTACGAACTGACGTATAGGCAGCAATTAAAACGCCTATCCCGGAAGAGTCGATCATGTCTGCTTTAGACAGGTCCACAACCATGCTCTTTGTGCCTTTAGTCTTCAGGTCCTCAACAGTTGCGTTAAAATTTGCTTTTTCCAGGCTACCCAAGAACCGCCCTTTGATTTCTATAACGGGTACGATGTGTTTGTTATTTATTTGATAAGGCATAGCTTTTATTACAGTATATGTAGTGTTTACTCTCTATCAAGCGCTACTTTTCTACTTCCATTTATATACTATCACAGGTTTTTGTCAAAAAAGGGCTCATGCAAATCGAAAAAAAATTATATTCAGGCAATTAAGACTAAAATAGAACTGAATGTTGGACATAACGATAGCCCCATATCCTACCCTGGATGCAAGAGTATTTGTCACAGAATTTCCTAATCCCCTGGGGGCCATACAACCAATAGCCACGTTCGAAACCTTACTGTCTATCCAGGCTGAAGCACCTGTATCAAGATCTGAAGACCTACGAAGTGCTGTAAGAGATTTGCTCCGCCATAAGGGATACAAACCCACTGGACGGGGAAAGCCTGCTTCTGAGTACCTGGTAAAAGCCGGAGAGAAAGGAACGCTTCGATCCATCAATGCTGCAGTCGATGCGTGCAACATCGTATCTCTGCATAGCGGCTTTCCGATTAGTGTCATTGACCTCGACCGGGCCACAGCACCCTTGTCAATTAAGCCTGCTGGAGAAAACGAACGGTATATCTTTAATGCATCGGGGCAAGAAATCAATGTCACAGGGCTCCTCTGCCTGCATGATGCTGAAGGGCCCTGCGCCAATCCCGTCAAGGATTCGCAGCGGACTAAAACAAGCGATGAAACAGTTCGCACTTTGAACATTGTCTGGGGGCTAGATACTTACAAAAAGCAATTGGATGCCACCGCTGCGTGGTACATGGCCCTCCTTGTAGAGATTGATGCTTTTGTTGAAAGCATATCTCCTGTAACCCCATAACCCTTGAATCCATGAAGTACCTCATTCCTCTCATTTGCCTTTTAGTCCTGGCCACACGTTGTTCGAATGATCAACAAGAGACACCAACAACTGCTTCTGCCGAGTGGCAAATGGGCCCTTTTGATAAATATCAAAACAATCCCATTATGATTCCCCAAGGCACCACCTGGGAGTCAAAGGACATTTTTAACCCTACCGCTTTTGCAGACGGCGAGCAGATATATTTGTTGTATCGTGCAGAAGACTCAACGGGTATTGGGGAATGGAACGGTACGTCAAGGATTGGGATAGCTAAAAGCACGGATGGGTTGACCTTCGAACGAGAAATAGCCCCTATCTTCACCCCCACCGAGGATTACGAATTGCCGGGAGGCTGCGAAGATCCGCGCGTTGTAAAAATCGGCGACACCTTTTACTTGACGTATACGGCCTATGATGGGAAGAATGCTCGCCTGGCATTGGCTTCCTCCAAGGGGCACCTATATAATTGGGAAAAGCATGGCATCCTTTTTCCTCAATTGGAATGGAGCAAAGGAGGGGCAATTCTACCCGAGCCTATAAACGGAAAATATTGGATGTATTTTGGAGACACAGACGTGTGGGCTGCCCATTCTGAAGACTTAATTTCCTGGACCCTGATAGAAGAACCCGTTCTCCCTCGGCGCCCAGGGCAATTTGACAGTCGAGTGGTTGAGCCGGGGCCTTCTCCCCTACTTACTAACGACGGCATTCTCCTATTATACAATGGTGCAGACGACGATCTTGTCTACCGAAGCGGCCAGGCTCTATTCGATGCTTCAGATCCTACAGCATTAATTGCCCGGTCAGACACTCCCTTTCTTACTCCAGATGAACAGCTCGAGCAAGAAGGCCAGGTCCCCAATGTGGTGTTTATCGAAGGCCTTGTTGAATTCAAAGACACCTGGTATTTGTACTTCGGAATGGGCGATTCCGGGATAGGTGTAGCTACGTTCTAAACGATCGCGCTAAATAATCCCGGTACGTCAATTGCACAGCATTTAACTGCCCTGTTAAAATGGCTGTGTAATGAGGATTAAACCACGTTTTACAAAGAATAAAGGAAGTGACGTGCTTCGTTTTTCGGTAGCAGGGCTGGCATTTATTGCCTTGTTTTCCATGTACTGGAATCGTGCAAGTATTCCGTTGAGCGATGTAGAAACAGGGTATCAAGCCTTTGTAATGCAGGGCAAAAGCCAGCAAGGTCATATCGTGAATGAAGACGGTGTAGCCGTGCTTCGGCATTGGTTAGAAAAAAAGTCATCCCCAACACTAAACCCCATAACGATTGTCTGGCACAACATAAATTACAGAAATAACCCTTCCAGGTATGAGTTGGTCATCGGACTGCGTGGAATTAAAGGGGCACGGAAGTTCAGGGAATATGGGATATATCAGCGGGGAAGGACCGTTTATTTGCAAATAGAGCCTATTGGTTCAGATCGGGTACTTCGCACAAGTTTCACAGCCGATGAGTTAGAAAAAGCGATCAGTTCGTATATTGAGGGCGAATTTAAAACTGTCCAAACAGATCGTACTGATGACTCCCGCAATCCATCCCCTGATTGTTCGTTCAAAGATGCTATTGATCAGTCTATTACTGCTCAATTCCTGCGAAACCCAACAACCTTCTCAACCTCCCTTTTCTCCAGTATCCACCCTCCAACCCATAGACAGCGTGGAGTTGTTTATAGGAATCAGTGTCGTTGATGACAACACTGTATGGATAAGCGGTACAAACAGCTCCTATGCACGCACAACAGATGGGGGCGAAAGTTGGACAGTGGGCCAGGTAGACCCAGCCGATTCGCTACAGTTTAGAGATGTGCATGCGTTTAGTGATCAACACGCATTGATACTAAGCATTGGAAATGGCGATCAGTCGCGTATCTACCGTACGTCCAACGGCGGGCAGGACTGGGAACGCGTATTTACCAATCAAGAGCCGGACGGTTTTTTCGACTGCATGGATTTCTGGGATGCAAATACAGGGCTTGCCTTCAGCGATTCATTTGAAGGAGCCTTTTACATCATCAAAACAACCGATGGTGGGGCAACCTGGACACGGATTCCGCCGTCTGCACTTCCACCTGCCTTAGAAGGCGAAGGGAGTTTTGCAGCCAGTGGGACGTGCCTGATCACGGAGGGCGATAACACGGCGTACATTGGAACTGGGGCAGGTGGCCGAGCGGGTGTAATGAAGACATCAGATCGAGGAGAAACATGGAGCATCGTTGAAACGCCAGTCACCCATGGCACAGCTTCTTCCGGCCTCGCGTCTGTTTCTTTTCTTAACGAATCACAAGGTGTTGTTGCTGGTGGAGAAATTGCCAAGCCCGACTCCGTCGCTTCGCCAATTGCCATTACTACAGATGGCGGTACCACCTGGACTGCGGCTACTCCCCCCTCCTTCACCGGCGCCATCTATGGGGTCTCCTATGTACCAAACCAACCCTCTCCCACCCTGGTAGCGGCAGGCCCCAAGGGCGTTTCGTACTCCGTTGATAATGGCGTTACCTGGATGCCCATCTCCGACCAAAATTATTGGAGCGTTGCGTTCTCCGAATCGGGTATCGGTTGGGTCACAGGTACGGAAGGTAAAGTGCTGAAGGTTATTAGGGCTGAGTGAGCCAGTCAATAACCAGGAGTTGCGACCAGGTAAGAGAGCCGATGGGTTGAGTAGAAAGCGCGTAGTACCTTGATTTGCGCTATGGGGTAATACTACCTATTTTCCCCCATCTTTTAGTAGACTGACCCCACACTTAGTCCTACTCACTCAGCACTCAACCCTATACTATGACTTGGTTTAACTTTGATTGGGCCTCCTCACCAGAAGCCTGGATCGCATTTTTAACGCTGACTGCCTTAGAGCTTGTACTCGGAATAGACAATATTGTATTTATCTCCATTCTTGCAAACAAACTCCCCGCCGAGCAGAGGAACAGGGCGCGATTTATTGGATTAGGGCTGGCAATGATTACCCGGGTTCTGCTGTTGTTCTCCATAGCCTGGATTATTCGACTGGAGAATCCTCTGTTCCCTTCACTGGCTGAAGAGAGTGGGATGCTAAGTTTTTTGGGAGAGTTATCGGGTAGAGATTTGATCTTGATTTTGGGCGGCCTATTTCTGATTGGAAAGAGTACGCATGAGATTCATGACAAACTGGAAGGGCATGAGGCGGAGATGTCTGTCAGGAAAGCTCCTTCATTCTCCAGCGTCATCGTTCAAATCTTACTTCTTGACCTGGTCTTTTCTCTTGACTCAGTAATCACAGCCGTAGGGATGGTCCCGCCTGAATGGATTATGATCATGGTCCTCTCGGTCGTCATTGCAATCATCTTTATGATGGTATTTGCCATCCCTCTCGGCAATTTTGTCGAAAAGCATCCTACAGTGAAAATGCTTGCGTTAAGCTTTCTGTTGTTGATTGGGACAGCCCTGATTGCGGACGGCTTGCACCACCACATTCCAAAAGGGTATATCTATTCAGCGATGGGCTTCTCCGTATTTGTTGAGATGCTGAACCTGAGGCTGAAAAAGAAAAAGGCTAATCCAGTAAAACTGAATCAGCCTTATGTCGAACACAACGACTAATTTTCGGTGCTTTCGTCAGACGCAGCGGTGGCTTTCGTGTCTTTTTTGCCCCGTTTGTTGGCCCAGGTTTCGAGGTTCTCTCTGATGAACTCACCGAGATCCTCGATTTCTTTGGCGGAATCGTTCCAAAAGTTCTTAAAGGAGTCGGTATCGAAAGCAGCGCCATAGGCATGTCCCCAAGAATGGCCTGCTTTCACCTCATCCTCAAAATAGGCAGCTAATTGACGGCATGCCATTGCAACAACAGACAGTTGTGCATCTTTTTTTAAGGGTGAAAAAACCGGCTCTACATTTGGTTCTAACTCTATCAGGCGAGCCAGCACCCTGTTGTATTGGTCTACATTAAATGAAGCTCCGCCATTGCTTTCACCGGATTCATCCGCCCATCCGGCTTGCTGAGCCATTTTTGAGGTCCTACGGAGTACGTTGACCAGTTTTTGAATTTCTTTATCTCGTTCCATGATCTATGTGGTGTTTATCTTTAAAATTCAGTGTTATTTATTCATACTCAAGGAAATGAATCATGTCCCTTACGGTCATGCGGAGCGAACCCGCCGATACATCTGTAGCCAGCCGTGAAAAACGGTAAGCGATCTCCGTCTTTTCTCTGGATAGCCTATCGTAGATATCGTTGTATTCCTCGATACATAGCCGTAGTTCGTCGCCTCCATGTAGAATGGCAAACCCGGCTTCTCGGTTAATTTGGTCTAAAAGGTCTATGAAAGCTCTGGTTGAAGCGTCCATGTTAATCGTGAGTCTGAAACTGTTCTCTAAGCAACTGCTTTCCTCGATAGATTCGCCACTTCACGGTGGACTCTGGGATATCCAGAAAGGCCCCTATTCGCTTAAGGGGTAGTCCATCATAGAATTTCAGGCGAAGTACCATACTGATCTCTTCAGGCAGTTGATCAAGGGCTTGTTGTACGTAATCTTTTTCTTCAAAACGTGCGGACATGGGTTGTTGTAACGCACTGAACTGTTCGATAAGAAATCCATCATAGGCAACACGATGCGAGGATCGGCGATTTTCCTTTTCCTTGAAACGCAGTGCCCTATTTCTAGTAATGGCCATAAGCCAGGACGCAAATTTAGATGGATCGTCAATGGAAGGGAGTGCTTTAAAGGCAAGCAACCAGGATTCCTGGGCAATGTCCTCTGCAAAAGCCTCCTTTACAATTCCTCGAACAACTCGCAAAACAGCGTGAGCGTAACGGATAACGAGTTCGTTAAATGCTTTTAAATCCCCAAGGATAGCGGCAACTACCAATACCTCATCGGGTGTTGCCTTTCTCCCGTCAGAACTACCATCGTACCGATCGTTATCACGCCTGCTCACTTCGTTTTCTGTTTGTCGTTTAGGGTTCGTTGTTCAGGGTTATTTAGATCAATGTAAAAACCAACACCGAACCCCAAACACCAAACGTTCTAATTAAATAGATACCATCAGTGTCGAAAAAGTTAGTGGCCTTGTTAATTTTTCTTGCATTATAGGTGATTCGACAAGAATTCAAGACACAGTATACCTTTAATTCCTATATATTTACACCAAGTCCAAACATGGACATCCACCCAATACTGGTCTTAGCAAGGTCAGAATGTTTATATTCAAGCATCCAAAAAATGGCTTCATGGGTATAAGGAGCCGCTATTTTTGACCTACTGGTATCCTCATCCTCCACCCAAACTACTGCCTCATTGTTGGAATGGCAGTCATTGTTTTACTACCCGTAGAAAATATCGCAGTGATCTACTGTAAATAACTACAGCATGATCGATACATAGACAAAGCTATGACGCATTACGGGACCCAAGATTTATACTACTAGAATAAAACTGGATTAATCCTACTTTATATTCATGCCTAACGCAACCAATAATACAGCGATTGACGCCTCTACGCTCGTAGATATTCTTCGCTGGAGAGCCATACATCAGCCTGAACATACAGCCTACGTTTTCCTTGAAGATGGTGAGAGAGAAGAAGCACGGCTGACTTATGCTGAATTAGATAAAAAGGCCCGAGCTGTAGCTGCCCATTTGCTGGAATCAAAGGGGCAGGGAGAACGCGCGCTGTTATTGTATCCCGCTGGATTAGATTATATTGTCGCGTTTCTAGGGTGTTTGTATGCCGGCGTTATCGCTGTACCCGCGTATCCACCAAGAAATAACCGCTCCCTGCAACGGATCGATGCTATCGTGTCCGACGCACAAGCCAAATTTACGCTCACCCATTCTCAGACGTTTGCAAATATCAAGCGGAAATTCGGGGATGATCCCATTTTGGCTAGCATGGAGCTAATTGCCACGGACTCTCTGGCAGAATCAGGAGCAGATAGCTGGATTTCGCCCTCCATCACATCTGATGATCTCGCATTCTTACAATACACCTCTGGATCCACGGGAACGCCAAAAGGCGTAATGGTCAGTCATGGCAATCTGATTCATAACGAGCAGCAAATTGAACAGTCGTTTGGTACCTCAGGTGACGCCGTTGTTGTGGGCTGGCTGCCGCTTTATCACGACATGGGGTTGATCGGCAATGTGCTAAACCCGCTATACCTCGGATACCCCTGTTATTTGATGGCTCCTATTGCCTTTCTCCAGAAGCCTCTCCGATGGCTTCAAGCCATTTCTAAGTACAAAGCAACCATCAGCGGCGGACCTAATTTCGCCTACGATCTTTGCATTCGTAAAATTTCTGAGCAAGAACGGGAAACACTGGACCTGAGTTCATGGATACTTGCTTATAACGGTGCCGAACCGGTTAATCCGAAAACCATTGAGGAATTCTCGGACGCTTTTGCAAGTGCCGGTTTCAAGAGAGAGCACTTCCGTCCATGTTATGGACTCGCCGAGGCCACTCTCCTTGCTTCATCTGAAAAGTATGGGACACGTGCTCGAATCTACGACGTTGAAGCGAGCGAATTGGAGAAAAACATCGTTAAGCCTGCGGCGAACACCTCAGAAGATGCCCGTTCCCTCGTCAGCTGTGGTACGTCTTGGATGGGGCAGGATCTTCGCATCGTGCACCCTGAAACAAACATTGAGTGTCAAGATAGCGAGGTTGGGGAAATTTGGATTCATGGCGACAGCGTAGCAAAAGGCTACTGGGGGCGTGACGAAGTAACCGCTCACACCTTCCATGCAAAGATCGCTTCCAGCACCAATGGGTCGGCAAATAAGACGTATCTACGTACAGGCGACCTTGGCTTTATGCAGGACGGACACCTGTATGTCACGGGAAGGCTAAAGGATCTCATCATTATCCGTGGTCGCAACCATTATCCGCAGGACATTGAAAGCACGGTCGAAGAAAGCCATGCAGCCCTCGAAAAAGGAGCCTGCGCGGCGTTTTCCTTAAATGTGGATGGCGTTGAAAAACTGGCAGTGGCCATAGAGGTCAAGCGAGTAAACATGCGTACCTTGAACGCAAAGGAAGTCATTCAGGAAATTCGCAAAGCCGTATCAGAAAATCACGAATTGCAAGTCCATACGGTATTGCTCCTGAAGCCACGTAGTATTCCGAAAACGTCAAGCGGTAAGATTCAACGGCATGCGTGCAAGATTGGTTATCTGAACAATACGCTTCATATTGTTAATAGCAATTCCATGGAGCACTATTCTGAAGACGAATCCGAATCTACTGAAGCCTTCCTGGACCGGGGTGCTTTGTCTGCCTTACCGGCTACAGAACGATCCACGTTGATTGCGTTCTTCTTACAGCAGTTGGTCGCCAGATCGCTGAAAGTAAACGTCTCGGATGTAAGCAAAGACAAGTCGTTGAGCACGCTCGGGCTTGACTCCCTGGATACCATCGAACTCAAACTTGAAATTGAGCGGCAACTCAAAGTGTCCGTTCCTATGGACCAGGCGCTAAACGAGCTGAGTGTCTCTGATCTTGCTGAGAAATTATCAGAGCAACTGGACGGCTCAGGAGCGGCAGCTTCTTCTTCCGCCCCTGTAGAGGTCGTAAAGAAAGACCTTTTCGCGAAGTGTGATACCGATGGTGGGTACTTTGGTAAATACCGGCTCCAAAAGGACATGTATTTCACACAGCCAAAGCTGGAAGGAATACCAGGCCCACGCATGAAATTCCAGGGACGGGAAGTCATCTGCTGGTCCATTAACAACTACCTTGGACTCATTGGCAATCAGGACATCCAATCTACGGCCCAACAATCGGTAGACAAATACGGGCTCTGGTCCCCTATGGGCTCACGCATGCTCACAGGAAATACTGACCGGCATCTTGAGTTGGAGCGTCGATTGGCAGCCTACATGGGCAAAGAGTCGTCTATCGTGTTCAACTTTGGGTATATGGGCGTGATGGGCACTATTGACGCTGTCACGGATGGCAACGATACGATCATCATTGATAGCCTTTCTCATGCGTGTATCGTTGATGGCGCCCTAGTAGCCTCTCAAGGCAAGCAGTTCCGCGTGTTCAGGCACAATGACATGGAAAGCCTTGAAAAACAACTTCAGGCTGCTAACGAGACCCGCAAAGGCGGCATCCTTGTCGTAACGGAGGGCGTCTTCGGAATGACGGGCGACATCGGTCCTCTGGACAAAATCTGCGCACTTAAAGAAAAGTACGACTTCCGTCTTTTTGTTGATGATGCACACGGCTTTGGCGTAATGGGGCCGACAGGTGCTGGTGTGGCTGAATACCTGGGCGTGCAAGACAAAGTAGATCTCTACTTTGGTACGTTTGCGAAGTCCTTCGCCTCTATCGGTGGTGTAACTGCCGGTGATGAACGCGTTATCGATTACATCCGATACAATGCGCGTACCCATATTTTTGCCAAGAGTTTGCCTCTAACATACGTTGATACCCTCCTGACAACCCTCAACTATGTCGAAAACGGGGATGCGAATCGCAAGCAAATGTGGCATGTTTCAAAACGCCTGCAGAATGGATTGCGTGCGCTTGGATTTAATATTGGAAACACAGAATCTCCAATTACTCCAGTATACGTTCCGGCAGGTGATGAAGAAACAGCGACACGCGCCATGAAACTACTCAGGACGGAGTATGGCATCTTTGTGTCTGCAGTGACCTACCCTGTAGTTCCTCGCGGTGTTGTGTTATTCCGCCTCACTTCAACGGCCTCACATACCGACGAAGACGTCGATATTACACTGGAGGCCTTCAAGAAGCTTCGGGACCACCTGAACATTGAGCCTGCCGCTGAACAATCTTCAGCAGTTCCAGGCGATTTGATCGATCCGACTCGGTAGTACAATAATAGGTTTGTTGTTCGGTGTTCGGTGTTTAGTGTTTGAAGGCATGGAGGTGCGGTTCAACGACGAACGCCAAACGCCGAACAACAAACGGTCTAAACAGAATGAGCTTTATCATAAGTGGTATCCAGCAAGTTGGTGTTGGAATTCCTGATGTATATGCTGCGTGGGCCTGGTACAGAAAGTACTTTGGGATGGATATACCTGTTTTCCAGGAAGAAGCAGAAGCCCCTTTGATGACCATCTATACGGGTGGTGAGGTTCAGGCCAGGAATGCAGTCATGGCCTTGAATCTGGGAGGCGGTGCAGGGATGGAAATCTGGCAGTATACGAGCCGCAATACCGACCCTCCTACGTTTGACATCCAGTTAGGCGATTACGGTATCTTTTCTACTCGAATCAAGAGTAGAAATGTACAGGAGGCCTATGATTGGTTTACCTCAGAAAACCTGGATGTTCTCTGTCCACCTCAAAAAACGCCCTCCGGTGGCACCCATTTTTTCTTGAAAGATCCCTACGGATTGATCTATGAGATTGTGGAAGGCAGTGGATGGTTCAGCCGCCCCAGCCACGTTACTGGAGGCCCATCAGGGTGCATGATCGGTGTTTCAGACGTTGAGAAAGCCCGCACGTTGTACAGCGACGTACTTGGGTACGATGAGGTCGTTTATGATGAAAGCGGCACATTTGAGGACTTAGCGTGTCTTGGTGCAGATGACGCAACTCGATTCAGACGCGTCTTGTTACGGCATTCCAAGCCCCGAATGGGTGGATTCAGCAAGTTACTGGGCCCCAGTGAGTTGGAATTGATCAAGGTGTATGATCGCATCCCCAACAAGATCTTCCAGGATCGATTTTGGGGAGATCTCGGCTTCATCCATCTCTGTTTTGATGTTCGGAATATGAATGCGCTTGAGAAGGCCTGCAAGGAAAAGGGGTTTCCGTTCACCGTCGATAGCATGAATACCTTCGACATGGGCGAAGCCAGCGGCCGCTTTAGCTACATTGAAGATCCAGACGGGACCCTGATCGAATTCGTTGAAGCCCACAAGATGCCCATCATGAAAAAGTGGGGCTGGTACCTGAATCTCAAAAAGCGTCCAGACGAAAAGCCGCTGCCAAGCTGGATGTTGAAGGCGTTGAAGTTTAGTCGGGTGAAGGACTGACTTTGGAGGACTTGCTACTCTAAATAGGGTGAGATATCTACATAGGTGAACTCCATAGAGTCTTCGAAGAAGCGCCGTAGTATTCTTTTATGGGAGGATCCGTAGATCATCAGAATGCGATCATCATCACTTTCGATGAGACTTAGCATATTTGTATAAATCCTTAAGTTTCTTCGGAAGTCTTTTGTTATTCCATCGGCTCCAATGTAGGTGTCACCTGCACCAAGCTGAATCATACCATTCAGTTTATCTTGACCGCTCACATCTTCAACTTCTTTCGAATTCAAAAAACTGTAGTAGTGCAGTAGCGACATGGTGGTTTTTAGCGAATCGCTCATCGCATATTTCTCTCTAAAATAAGCGTCGAAATATTTCCATTTGTCGTATAACCCTGTTTCTTTAGCATACTGATCCCAGTCTGCTACGCGGGTTTCCATGTGAAAAGGAGCTTGTGTATCCACCCCATAAATATGTGGGTGCTCTAATTGTTCAGCCAACCTAAAACCAAGTTGATACATTTCGGGAACGGGAAGCTCAAAGTTGCCTTTTCTATACTCCTGATAGAGGCTGTCGAGTCTTTCCTGTTTACTAATGGGCGCTTCAAGTGCTATCTTAGTCGGCTGGAATGCCTTCAGATGATCAAGGAGTTCTTGAATCTCTTTCTGCGTTTTTTCAGAGGAAATATCTACATGATACTTACGTTTGTAAGCATCTACATTAGATTGGAAATGAAACGTCCCTAGAATGGCTACTTCAGCAATGGGATACTCTATTTCAGTTCTTTCAGTCTGTAGAACTTCATCGTTGCCCTCCTCTCTTCCTTCCTTTTGGCTGCACCCTGCAAAGACTAAACAAAGGATAGCTATACTTAATACGTTTCTCAATGTGGTAGTACCATTAGCTTGGTATAGGACTTCACGTTTCCAATTCAACCTCCAGGGCTGACTCATGCCCTCTCTACGGTGCCGTTAATTCTGTTGTTGCAAAAGCCCTGATGGCTCACTTCCGCTCCTAACTACCCCTATCAAACATGATGCTCTTATTTTTTCCACTAACACGACCATCATCAATCATGACACGCCCATTTTTTCCTCTGACAACACCGTCATCAAGCATGACGCTCCCATTTCTCCCAGCAAATAGACCGTCGTAACGCACCCCCCTACCCCACCTGCACGGAATGCCGCAAAGGCACGTTGTACAAGTACCCTTTTTCGTTATGCGGAATAGCATCAGGTTGTGTATTCCCAGCTTCGTCGGTGGCCTTGGTTATAAGGGTATGTTCACCAGGCGATGGAGTCCATTCAAATTCAAACCGGCGCCAGGCATATTTAATCGGTGGATCAATGAACTGGGCCTGATTCCAGCTACCGCCTCCATCTTCGCTCCACATTACGTTGGCCACAGGAGCATGAGGCGAGTAGGCATAGCCACGAATGCGTTGTGCGCCCGCAGAGAGCCTTGCTGGCATGGGAAGCATCAAGACGCTTTTGATGGATTGAAGGGTAGCCACCTTCCCTGACGATTCTCCTTCTGCAGGGTATTCATCGCCAATCAACACATAGGAAGAGGTGTTATTTCGGCTCCATACCCGGGTACTCGATACTTCTATCCGCCCCAGCCACTTGATGTTACTGCTTCCCACCCACCCGGGCACAATCGCTCGTACAGGAAATCCATGGTCATTAGGCAGATCTTCTCCATTCATGAGATAGGCCAAAATGGTATCTTCGTCCATGGCCTTTTCAATAGGCAAAGGCCGGCGAAATCCTCCTTCTGGGGATTCTAGATCCATTCCGATAAGTTGTACGTCAACAGCGTTTTCCTTGACTCCTGCTTCTTCGAGGATATTCCGAAGCGGCACCCCCGTCCAGATGGCCATACCAACCCCGCCTCTTCCCCACTGCGTTCCCCGAGCCGGCATGCCCATTTCTGAAGCAAAAAAGGAGCGTTGGTTGCCACCGCATTCTATGTAGGCATACACGGCACGGCTTTGCTTTTTCAATACATCGGCAAAAGATAAACGCAGCGGCGTTTCGATGGCATCGCCCGTTACTTCAAGCATGTAGGTATCAAGGTCAACCTCAATGCTTCGCGAGTTATTTCGCACAAAGAACTGGTCATTGGGGGTGATGAATCCACCAAGGTCCTCAATACGGGATTCCAGGTTTGTGTTACCGTGGGTGATGAACGGGGAGGTGTCTTTAAAGAATAGGGGTTCGGATTCAACGGGTTCTTCTGCTACTTCAGGAGCTTCGCACCCTCCAAGCGTGAATGCTGCCGTCCCGCCAAGTACCGTCGTGGCTAAAAATTGTCGCCGATTTTTCATGTGTTTGAAGTAAGGGATTAAGGAGTGTTGGAATTTAGTCAGTTCGATCTAAATCTCCAACACGTCCATACGTCAATGCCTTAACCCTCCCAAACTCAGTAATTACCCACACTTAGCGACATAGGTAGCCATAATAAAGAGAATGAGATTAAGCCCAAGAATCGTCAACAGGCAATTCCAGCCAGCGAAATTCTCCCGGGTAACTTTCGGAAAAGAGTTGCTTTCCTGATCCATTTCGGGAATAATCTGGTAATACAAATAGTCTAGCGTATGCTACCCATTCACTCCAGGTTTTGCAGATTCCGGAATCTCACACCCTTCCCTCTGGCGGCTGTCCACAAGGTAGATAA
Source organism: Rhodothermaceae bacterium (assembly GCA_019634345.1). Classification (GTDB taxonomy): domain Bacteria; phylum Bacteroidota; class Rhodothermia; order Rhodothermales; family JAHQVL01; genus JAHQVL01. The sequence continues at coordinate 5,788 of JAHQVL010000314.1, read as the reverse complement.
TCTCCCATCCTTCTTCTCCGTTGAAGAGTTGAAATGAATTCGCTCCGCAATGGCTAAAATTTTCCCCTAAATAGAAGGCGTAATCCATCCATGCGGATGCAAGCCGGCCGTTTACCTCGATCTTCAGGTCCCAGATCTTTTCATCCCAAGTAGGTCCCGTTGCATTGCGAACAGCTGTTGCAAAGTTGGAGGCAGGTTGCTTGGACGTCATGGGTTTGCCATTTTGCGTACCTGTAGTCTGCAAGATCGCTTCCTCAGCAAAAAAGGAGGCTACTTTATCTGCATCCCGATCTCGCATCCCATCAAACAACCCATGTACCACAGCCTCTACGGCTGCTACGTCACCTGAAGTAGCAGTTGCCATGGTCATGCCGTCGTCCCCTGAGGACATCGTCCCTTTTTGTGATGCACAGCCTACAAACAAGCCGGCCATCAATAAAACAGAGGCGCAGATTCGCATAGATGATGTTTTCATTTTCTTTCTCAACTTAGTTGCTAAATCACAGTATATGTGTTTCCGAAGCGTGATCTGTCCTATGTTGATGCAATTGGATCGAAAGATATAAAAGAGATACACAAACCGCACGCTTTGAGGGATAAAATGCAGCTCCCTGACATGAAAAATAAAGATTTTGATGATAGAACTTGATCACGTTGGCATTGCCGTAGAAGATGCACAAGAAGTGCAACGGCTCTTTAAAGACCTGCTTTCTACGGACGTATATAAAACGGAGGATGTGGGATCCCAGGGCGTTCGGACGCACTTCATTCACGCCGGCTCAGCCAAACTCGAACTTCTAGAATCGTTATCCCCTGATTCTGCCGTTGCCAAGTTTATTGCGAAGCGAAAAGAAGGCATACACCACATTGCGTTCAAGGTGTCTAATATCAAGGCAACGTGGCAACGCGTTAAACGGCTTGGGTACACGCCCTTAAATGAGCCTACTCCTGGAGCGGATAACAAACAGATCTTCTTTTTGCATCCTAAAGAGACCCACGGGATGCTCATCGAATTTTGTCAGAAACAGAAGCTGCCCCTGCAGGCCCAAAAAGCCCCTTTCAGAGAGGGGCACCTGGCCTATTATGAACTGGGAGATAAAGATGCCTATCCCGTTGTAGTGCTTCATGGAGCAGCGGGCTGCACGCAAATGGAAACCGAATTACTTGCTCGTCGGCTAAGTACGCAGTTCAGGGTAATTGCACTAGATTTTGCCGGCCACGGACAATCAGACGCCTTTGAATCGCTTACTTTCACTCCGGATCTGTTTGTCGACAACGTCGCCGCCTTGTTTGATCATCTAGGGTTGTCCAAAGCGCACGTATTCGGGTTTTCTTTGGGCGGCTTTATAGCTCTTTCCTTTGCCCAAAAGCACCCAGAAAAGGTACATCATCTATCTGTCCATGCAACGAACTTAATCTGGGATCAAAAACTGGTTGATCTCATGCTTACCCGTCTGGATCACAAACAGATAAAAGAGCGAAGTGTCGAGTTGGTTGCCTATCTCTCCGAGATGCATGGCAAGGACAACTGGGTCCTTTTGTTTGAACGCATGAAGGACTATACCCTAGCTCTCAGAGGGTATTTAACCGAGTATTCCGGCATTGAAAAGGTCCCTCATCAGACGCTCGTTAGCGCGGTTGACAAAGACGACCTGTTCACCGTCCACTCCCCTGTTTTTCTCTACGACAATCTGCCCAACAGCTCCCTGTTCATTCTGCCCGGACAACGGCACGCGCTACAGAATGTGGACCTGGATCAACTGGTCCCGATGGTTACTCGGCATTTATCAAGGAAATAATCGCTTAAACCGGGTTATTCGTGACGTATGGCATCGATGGGCGAGAGCCTGGCAGCTCGTGATGCGGGGTACGTGCCGAACCCAATTCCGACCAGAATGGCGACCACGATGATGATACCAAGAGATTGAATCGAGAAAGCGATCTCAAATGGAGGGGCTTCTGTCAAATTCTTTATGACCGGAAGGGCTACAGCCATAAAGGCAAGCCCAAGCACTACACCCAGGAGGCTCCCGAGAATGGATACAGCGATGGCCTCTGTCAAAAACTGTAGCACGATATCTCGTTTTCTCGCACCGGTTGCCTTTCTGATTCCGATTTCACGGGTGCGTTCTGTAATGGAAATCAGCAACACATTCATTACGCCGATGCCGCCAACGAGCACAGCAATTCCAGTGATCAAGCCCATAATTAATTTAAACACACGTACCCCCTGCTCCATTTGAGCAATCCTTGCTTGATACGTAAAAATGTTAAAGGCTTCATGCCCTCCGGCTTTGTTCTCATCCAGCCACGCTTCTATCCGCTCTTTTACCGGGTTTACATCCTCAACAGAATTGGCTTTTGCAATGAGGGTTGGCGGATTCTCTTTTGTTGCCTCATAGCTATCATACGTAAACGGCACGTAGACCACCATTGACTCATCTTCTTCCCCTCCGGATAGGATCCCAATCACTTCAGCTTCGGCATCCCCGAGAGGAATACGCGTTCCAATGAGCTCTTGCTCGTTACCAGTACCAGTAATTCGTTGAGCCAAAGCCCGGGAAACAACTGCTTTTGAAGGGCTACTCAGATCATTATCGTTTAATAATCGGCCTGATGATGATTCTGCTTCCATCAACGTAAAAACAGAAGGAGTGATGCCGTACATCACAGCACCTGCACGCAGAGAATCTTCAGGCATCTCAATTTCCACATTCTTACTGTACCGCAACGCAACTTGAGCCTGGCCTTCCAGCATGGACGAAAGCCGCATCGCATTGTCTAGACTAACCGTAGATATTGTATCCCGCTCTAACGTCACTCCATCAACTCGCTCAACGGTTTTGGATGATACTATAATCGCTTCCAGGCTTGTTGTTGTGCTGATCTGATCTCTCCCGTACTGCTCAAGACTATCTCCCAGGGAAAGGATAGAGACCAAAGCGCCTACACCGATGATGAGACCAAGCATAGATAATACAGTATGTAACGGATTCGAACGGAGCGTTTGAACCGTAAGAGCTATGATACCTATACTGCGATTCCACATAGTGAGTTGGACTGATTCAGGGGGCAGAATGGAGAGAAAAGCTCCCTTACGGAAAGACCTTCGTTTTGTTGGCTTACGCAACCTTATCACCCAAAATTGGTTGCAGTTAACACTCCAAATTCGCTCCTGAAAGAGACACGTGGCAGAACCAGCTAAATCCCAATTAGAAGAACGCCTGACTAACCTCCCAACTCGCCCCGGTGTATATCAGCACAAAGATATCGAAGGGAAGGTCCTCTATGTAGGTAAGGCCAAGAACTTGCGAAACAGGGTACGTTCGTACTTTCAATCGAGCCGCCCTCATTACGGAAGGATTAGCGCAATGGTTCGCAAGGTACACGATGTTGAAGTCATCGTTACCGATACCGAAGCAGAGGCCTTGATTCTTGAAAACAACCTCATCAAGAAGCTTAAGCCCCGGTATAATGTCAATCTAAGAGATGACAAAACCTATCCCTATATTTGCGTCAAAAAAGAGCCTTTCCCTCGCATATTTCCTACGAGGCGCGTCAAGCGAGATGGGTCCAAATACTTCGGGCCGTATACCGACGTTAAAAACATGAAGCTCATGCTTCATACAATCCGCTCCATCTTCAAAATCCGTACATGCAGCCTCAATTTAAATCCAGAACCCATTGCTGCAGGTAAATACCAGGTATGCCTGGAGTATCATATCAATAAGTGCGCAGGCCCCTGTGTAGGAAATCAGGATGAGCCCAGCTACGACAATACGATTCAACAGATAGAAAAATTACTGAATGGCCATACGCGTGAGCTGGTCTCTTTATTGGAGGATGAGATGAAACGGCTTTCCTCGGAGATGTTGTTTGAGGAAGCTGCCTCTTTGAGAGATCAGGTGAAGGCACTAAAGAAGTACTCAGAGAAACAACGCATTGTTAGCCAGGACTTCATCGACCGAGACCTTTTTGCTCTTTCAGTAGACCGGGAAATCAATACGGCTTGCGGGGTTATATTTAAGGTACGGGAAGGCAAAGTTATTGGACGGCAGCACAAATACCTCAAACCTATTGAAGGAGTGCCTGACGAAGACCTCATGCAGTCCTTTATCGAGTATTATTATACTGAAGCCACCTTTTTTCCAGAGGAAGTATTCATATCAGTAATGCCGCCCAGTCCAGAACCCATCGAAGAGTTGCTTCGAGAACAAAGAGGAAAAAAGGTGTTGCTGAAAGTGCCCGAACGCGGGGACAAGGCAGGGCTTCTTAGAATGGTTGAAGCCAATGCGACGTTGCTTCTTAATGAATACAAGTTGCAAAAAGAAAAGCAAGAAGAGGGGCGTATTCCTCATGCTGTTAAAGCACTGAAGAGCGACCTTCACATGGATCAGTTGCCTCGGCACATAGAATGCTTTGACATCTCCCACCTGGGCGGTACGGGCACTGTTGCTTCTTGTGTGGTGTTTGAAGATGGACGCCCCAAGAAAAGCGCCTACCGAACCTTCAAGATCCGAAATGTAGAGGGAAAGCCGGACGATTTCGAATCCATGCGCGAAGCAGTATATCGGCGTTATAAAAGGCTCTTCGAAGAAAACGGACCCTGGCCGGACCTCGTGGTTATTGATGGCGGTAAAGGCCAATTGTCCAGCGCTGTTACGGCTCTGAAGAAGGTGGACGTGTATGGACAGTTTCCAGTAGTAGGTCTTGCGAAACGGCTAGAGGAAGTCTTCTTCCCTGGAGACACGGACAGTCTTCAAATAGCAAAGGACAGTGCTTCCTTACAACTGCTACAGCGCATCAGAAATGAAGCGCATCGGTTTGCCATTACCTTTCAAAGAAAACAGCGCCAAAAGAAAACTCTTCATTCCGCGCTGTACGATATCCCAGGCGTGGGCGATAAGTCGGCTAAAAAACTTCTGAATCGTTTTGGTTCTTTTAAAAGAGTAAAGGAGGCCAGTTTAGACGAGTTGCAAAACGTCGTAGGCAAATCATTGGGGACCAAGGTGTATGAGTATGTTAACGCCCCTCAACCAGAGTAACCGTTGAGCTGCTCTCACTAATCGCCCTTCACTTACAATAAGCGTCGACAGAAGGTTATGTTTGCCTTCGAATTCCGTCTATTACTTCAAAGGCTGGATCTGTGTATTTGAAAAATCGTACCTTCTTTAGACACGCTATACATGAATAACACTGCACATACGATGCCGGCGCCGCTTACTTACGACGACTACTGCCAGATTCCTGACGACGAGAATCGGTATGAAGTGATAGACGGAGTCCTGTACATGAGCCCAAGCCCGATCGTTCGACATCAATTAATACTGAGTAATCTCTCTTCACTTTTGTGGAACTGGACAAAAAAAGCAAAAACAGGTGTTTTGCTCTTTGCCCCAATGGATGTCGTTTTGTCAAAGCACAATATCGTACAACCGGATATCTTGTTTATAAGTAATGAGCGTGCATCCATCATAGAAGAAAAAAACGTACAGGGACCGCCTGATTTGCTCATCGAGATCCTCAGCGAAGGCAATCGCCGCCATGATGAAGTAAGAAAACGAGTCTTGTACGAATCGTTTGGTGTTCAAGAGTACTGGATTGTGGACCCTGTATTAGAAACAATCAAGGTGTACCGATTGGAAGACCAGCAATTTACCAGAGCTGCCGAGTGGAGCATGGAGGCTGGTGATGTCATTGCATCGCCTCTGTTACCCGGGTTTAAATGCCCGTTAATTGATGTGTTTGAGGAAGGTTAAACGGTTACATGATCTGCAATCTCAGGTTG
>JAHQVL010000030.1 GCA_019634345.1 Rhodothermaceae bacterium | reverse complement strand
GCGGTTACGTTGATGCCAAATTGTGCCAGCACCATAATCCCGATAAACACCCACCCCACTACACTGAGCGTTTTCATGAGGAGCCCTTCGAGACCGGCATCAACAAACTTGCTTCGGCTTAGAATATTCTTTAGGACGTTTCTTGTCAGGCGGTACAGCACATAAAAAAGAAGCAGTACAAATGTGGCGCTCAACAACTTTGGGATGAAGCCAACAAAAATGGACGTCATTCCCTGGTAAAATTCGTTGATCACCTCCTGCCACTGCCCGGTGAGGATCAGTTGCCCCGTCTCACTTACCTCCCTGCTGATATCCCCGACCACATCTGTGATGGTAGCCGAAGAATCGGCCGATGCAGACACCGTATCAGGGCTAACAACCTGATCCTGTAAAGAATCTGTTACCTGTATGGAATCAGGGGGCGCTTCTAGTGTTTGTTGGATACTGGATGACTGTGGGGTCGATATAGTACGCATGGTAAATTTTTTATTTCAATCAATAGAGCCAGGCATTAGTGGAGGTCAAAGCCCACCCGTGTACTGAATGCGGTTGAAGTGTGTGTTAAAGCCAGGGGGGTGAGCACCGTCTCATCCTCCTGCGCTTTTGACCTATTAAACGGGGAGTCGAATTATAAACGTAGCGCCTCTGGGAGTATTGTTTTCCACAGTCAGTTGCCCGCCATGGCCTTGTGTAACGATGTCATAGCTTAGACTCAACCCGAGGCCTGTACCTTTACCCGTTGGTTTTGTTGTGTAAAAGGGGTCAAAGATATGCTCCTGGATCTCTTTCGTGATTCCAGGTCCATTATCACGTATTCGGACCTCAACAAAATCACCGATCTGTTTTGTCGATATTTGTACAAGGGGCGATGCGGTGCCAACCTGGCCGGATCTAGATGTATACATTGCATCAAATGCATTTTCCAGGATATTGACGATCACTCGGCTTATTTCCTGTGGCGCAAGTTTGATTATCCCGATTGACTCATCGTACGTGCTTTCGAATGCGACTAGACTGTCGGCATTATCGTTCAACCATCCCTGATAGGCCAGTTGAATCGCCGTTTCAATGAGGTCTTTTAGATCCGTGGGTTGATGGGGCCCTGAGCCTCCGCCGGCGTGATCCATCATCGACCGCACGATTGAGTCTGCTCGATGGCCGTGCCTATTGATCGCAAGTGCATTTCGTTTTATTTCAGAAAGCGTGCCTGACAACTCTTGATCGATCTCCTGGAGAGACTTTGACTTATTATCCTGAATTAACTCATCTACTTCTTCGACTAAGTCTACCGTAAGCTGCGCAAAGTTGTTTACGAAGTTCAATGGGTTTTTTATTTCATGGGCAATGCCGGCGGTAAGTTTACCCAGAGAAGCCATTTTATTCGAATGGGCAAGCTGACTTTGTACACGCTGCAGCTCGTGTTCGGCCTCTTTTTGCTCGGTGATGTCCCGCAGAATTGCACTAAAAAAGATGCCGTGCTCCGTCTTCCAACTCGATAACGAAAGCTCTAAAGGAAACTCGCTGCCGTCTTTTCTCTTACCTTCTAGTTTAATGACTTTACCTATTGCACGCTTGTGCCCTGTTGCAACATGCCGATTCAACCCCCGTTCGTGTGAGCGTATGTGCCGTGCAGGCATTAAGCGTGTTAAGGGTTTACCCAGGATTTCTTCTCGCGAGTAGCCAAAAATCTTTTCTGCTTCCATATTCCAGAAAATGATGTCACCATCCTGATTTGCTGAAATAATCGCATCATTGGCAGACTCCACTACGGCCAGGAATCTCAGTTCTGCGTTTAACAGTTCGTTTTCTGCTTGTAATGTACGTGCATGTAACTGAGCGGCCGACGTTTTGAGTTGCGCTTGCTCCACTTCTGCCCTCAATCGTTCCCGTTTGATCAACCGCCTTCGCTGATAACTGTCCACCACATACATGCTAAAGAAAAACGGTATCGCATATAAAGCAAACGCCCACCATCTAAAATACCAGGGCCTGGAAACGGTAAAACTATAGGTATCTACTTCGCTGATGTGCCCGTATAGATTTTTAGCTCGTACACGAAACTGATAAGAACCCGCAAACAGGTTCGTATACTCTTTTACCGTTTCGGATGTCCAGGCAGACCACCCTTCATCGAAGCCCACTAATTCGTATTGGTATTCGGTAGCTGAAGGATCGTCGAATGTAGTCGAGGAATACTCAAACCGGATGGCTCCATTCTTTTCCAATTGTGGCTCTACTCCAATTGCATTCGCCTCATTAAGCCGTGCAATCTTTGCCCCACCATAAATGAGCGAGTCTTGATTTATCAAAACTCGCCTGATCAACGCCGAAAAGGAAGACTGTTCTTGTTTTTTGATAGATATATCAGCACGAATAATCCCTTCATCCCCTCCTAACCACAAGACGTTTTCCTGGCGCGGATCAGGGTAGATCGACCAAAAAGGGCCCATATCTTTCACCCTTGTCAAGGGTAATGGCATCATGTCAAAAGATCCGTCGGTGCGAGGCGTGAGAAGGCTGAATTCTCTAAGCCCATTTCCGGTACGCACAATCCAGAGTCTACCTCCATCATCAACCACACGGTTTACTGTGAGTGTTGTATTTGCGAAAGCCGAGGACCACGTCGTTGCCGGCTCAAATTTCTCAGCCTGCTCATTGTAGCGCAGCAAACCTCGCTGGGTATCAAAATACACGTCTTCGCCAGCACCAACTACTTTTACCTCCCCTTCTGGAAAATCATGCGATTCATCATAGCGCACGAACGTAAGCGTCGTATCGGAAACCCCAGGCAATAAGCCGTTTGTATTGATTTTCACCAACCCATGAAACTGACTGCCTAACCATACATTCCCAGCTTGATCTTCAACAATCGTTCTGATCTCTTCCGTTAGTCCATGAAACCGGCCACTGTAGGTCCACCGCTCTTCTATTTTTTGCAACAGGGCCAGTCCATGCCCTAATCCAACATAGACCCTAGAGGGGTCCAGCGCAGAGGGATAAACGAAAAACGAAAGCTCTTCCGATAGTTGGCTAACAACACCATTGTTAATGACAAATACCCCTGCACTGGTTGCAATCAATAATTCAGACCCCGTTGAATGCAGGGACCATGCCTGAGTCGCTATCCCCTCTACGGGAGTAAAGAAGGGCGTCCGGCCGCGTCGTTCAGCCTGGCTTTGCCGGTATACACCGAGGGATGTTGCTGCATACAGTTTCCCTTCGTGAATAGACAAGGACTCGACGCTCCCTTCCAGGCCGTGAGCGTCTGTCAATTGTGTAATAGGAGAAGGAAGCTCAACGCGGGACAAGCCTTTGTTCAGCATCAGCCACAGCCCGTTTTCTTTGTCCAATCCTAAGGACCAGATCGTGTTATCCGGCAGGCCATCTTCTTTAGTGATGGATCGCAGAAACCGCCCTTCTTGATCGATATGTACAAGGCCCCCGCGCAGGGTCGCAAAGGCTATTGTTTGATCTGGCAGTACCAAACCATCGTAGAGTTGATTCTCTTTTAAATAGGTATCAGCTTCTGTTTCAAAGGGTATGTAGCCTTCCGGGGTAGAAACAAGCAAGCCATCTGTCCGCGTGCCGATCAGTATGCGATCATCGGAGAAGGGCAGCATGAGATCGACGCGTTGATCAGCAAATTGCTCTCCGCGAGGGACCATCACCAGGGAATCATTGACCATATGAAACAAGCCAACGTCCCAGGCCCTGATGTACAAGACTCCATCTATCCAAAAAGAGCGCTGATATTCAGTTGGCGGCTTCCAGACCGTCATCTGACCTTGCGCCCATCGAAACAGGTGGGTGGATGTTCGAAAATAAACCCCGTCTGGCGTCGTATGCACTTTCCATACGTTGGTAAAGGTGCGCTCTTCTTCAGGCACATGCTCTAGCAAAGAATGATAGTGCATCATTCCTAGAGAGTCTGGAGCTAAATAGCCGAGTTCTGCATGTGCGCCAACATAGATGGTCCCAGTGGAATCCATGGCCATCGAACGGGCAACAGAATCATTTGAGATTCGAATCGTACGCCATTTTGCCCCATCGTACTCTAATAGGCCGGGTATATTTCCAATATAAATCACCCCACGATCATCTTGCAGCATCGACCAGTTTTGCTGATGCCCCCCATACGTTTTGGGGCTGAAATTCTGAATAAAAGGAAGTCCGGCCTCCCTATACAATGCAGCATTGCTGGACTGCGCAATGGAAGGTAAACAGACCCCACTGCCGGCAAACAGAACGATGATGCAGGTCAGAATCCAGGCTTGTGCCTGTGCCCGAGAACAGAATGATATGCAGGAGTGGTACATCAATTATCAGGGTTCTACTCAAAAAGCCCTGGCAAAAATACGGCTAATTGGGGAAAAAGTGTGACAAGAATCAAAACTACAAAACTTACCGCAAGAAATGGAAGCATTGCCTTGCTTAACCTACCCATGGGCACTTTACCTATGCTCGACGCAACGAACAAGCAGACACCAACCGGTGGAGTGGTGAGCCCAATGATAAGATTCAGTACTGCGATAACTGCAAAATGTATGGGGTCCACACCAACCGACTCCGCCACCTTAAGCAAAATGGGAAACAGAATAAGAAGCGCCGCTATCGTTTCCATGAATGTACCGACCACGATCAGCACGATATTGATCATTAACAACACGAGGTACTTGTTATCGGTGAACGATAGGATCTCAGAAGAAATAAATTGAGGAAACTGTTCCACGACCAGGATCCAACCAAACAGGTTAGCAAAACCGATCAAGATGAGTAAGGAAGCAGACGTTTTCATTGAGTCCAGCACAATCACCTGTATCTTTTTGAAGGACAGCTTTTTATAGATAAGCGTCCCGACCATACAGGCATACACCGCCGCGATAATAGAGGCTTCGGTTGGTGTAAAGATCCCTCCGATAATTCCATACAAAATGATGACCGTCATCAACAGTGCCCAGAACGTATCTACAAAGCTCTTCCCAATCGCTGATAAACTGCTTCTGGGATGTTTGGGGTACTTTCGCTTTTTGGAGATAAACCACACCGTGATCATCAAGCCAAAACCCAGCATGAGCCCAGGGATAGCGCCGGCCAGAAACAACTTACCCACCGAGAGTCCGCTCAAAGTAGCTGCAATAATCATCGGGACGCTGGGCGGGATAATCGGGCCTACGGTGGACGACGCAGCGGTTACAGCGCATGAAAAGTCATCTCCATACCCTTCTTTCTTCATGGCCGGTATCATGACCGACCCGATACTGGCTGTATCAGACACCGCCGTACCCGTGATCCCTGCAAACAACATGGACGCCCCTACATTGGCCAGTGCCAGTCCGCCACGAATATGCCCCAACACATGATTGCAGAAGGAAATGATTTTCTGCGTGAGCCCACCGTAGTTCATCAGGTTACCGGCCAGAATAAACCCAGGAATACTGAGCAGCACAAACACATCCATCCCCGAATACACCTTCATGGGTAACACGATGAATGGAATGCCTTCAACAACGATGTAGACGAGGCATGAAAGCCCCAATGAAAAAGCAATGGGTACCCGCACCACCAGGCATCCCAGAAAAACAACAAACAGCAGCCAGATCATCGATTCGCCTCCCTGATGCTTCTTAGCAGGTCCTTGAGCGCAAAATAGCCCATCGACACGGCCATAACCACCATGCTAAAGAATACATAAGACATGCTGAACTTCATGCTCGGCGACCGTTCACCGATGCCAAGTACAACAAAAGACACCGAATACACGGCCACGCACAGCAACAGGAGGAAAAGCATGATCGGCGTCAATATGTTAAGCACTCTTTTGGCCCATTGGGGGAATCGATCGAAGAATACCTCCATGTGCACATAGTAGGCGTCTTTGAGCGCTAACCCCGAAGCAAACGCAATTGCATAGACAAAAAACAACCGGGACGATTCCTCTGTCCACGCGGGTGTACTGGGCAAGAGATAGCGTGCGAAGATTTGCAACAACACACTGCCAACGAGCAGATAGGTACTGGCTATCGTGCCGTATTTCAGGACTCGACTAATGCTCTTTTCTATCATGGTGTACTTCGCTCCTCCCGCTCTTTCAAGAACTCTGTATATACGCCCTGCATCTCAGGAGATAAACTGGCAAAGATGGCTTCTTTACTCTTTTCACTAAATGCCTGCTTATCTACTTCGATAAACTCCATCCCCCGGCTTGCCAGTTCAGCTCGTACGTTCTTTTCGTTCTCTAAAAAGAGAGCACGCTCGAAATCCTGCATATCCTTCGCCGCTTCGAGAAATATCGCCTGCAGGTCTGGCGGTAGACGTTGAAATTGTTTTTCGCCGATAACCGGATAACTCCAGCTCATTACGTGCTCCGTGAGATTAACGTATCGCTGCACTTCTGCGAAGCCGGCAGTCAAAATCAAGGCGAACGGGTTCTCCTGGCCCTCGATGGTCCCTTGTTGTAATGACGTAAAAACTTCTGAAAAAGCCATAGGCGTTGGCTTGGCCCCCATTGCACTCCAGGCGGTTACAAAGGTAGGTACATTGGGAACGCGGAGAATCATCCCGTCCAGATCGTCCGGGTGGCGAATGGGGCGGTTGGACGTTAGATGCCGGGGTCCCCGTTCGAATACCGCTACAGGACGCAAGCCGGTCCTTTCCACCATTTCTTTTTTGATGCGTTGCCCAACCGGGCCTTCGATCAATCGCTGCTTTTCGGTTGAATCCTGGAGGAGAAACGGCATCTCACAGAAAGCGGCAATATCGATCCAGTTGCTGAGTAAAGATCCTGTGACGGTCATTTCAATCACGCCGGCCTGAATCATGCGAATCGATTCAATCTCTTTGGCCAATTGCTCAGAAGGGTAGACTTCAACTCCCATTCTCCCATCCGAGCGCTCGTCCAGGATTTCACCAAAATACTGGAACGCGTCGTACCAGGTATGATCTTCATTGGCCCATAAGCTCACCCGAAACACGTATTCGGGCTCCTGTTGTGAACTGCCACACCCTGAAATCCCGAGAACCAGGATGCTAAAAAGCAGCGTGCATACATACCTTCCCGTTCTTACCAGGAATCCAGTGCATGTATTCTGTCGATCAATGCGCATAGGGTTGAAGCTTTTCCCAGTTAAAGACGACACCCACACCGGGGACATCAGGTGCTACCGTGTGGTTATCCTCTACAATGATGGGATGTAAGGTGTAGTGATCGATGTTAAAGCTGTGAATCTCCATCCATCCTCCGTGAGGCTGAGAGGATACCAGGCTCACATGTAGCTCTTGAGCACCGTGCGAGCATACAGGTAGTTGATATTTTTGAGCTAATTCAGCTACTCTCAACCATCCAGTAATACCGCCGCAATTAGAAGCATCTGGTTGAATAAAGGACAGTTGGGACTGGTCGAATGCATACTCAAACTCATGGATCGTATGAAGATTTTCTCCCATAGCCAGTGGAATTGAGGTCACCTCCGCGATCTCCGCATATCCTTTGTAATTATCTGGAATTATCGGTTCTTCAAACCAATATATATCATGGGATGAAAAGGCCTTGGAGGCTTCAATGGCCCTGGGTACCGTCATGCTATAATTGGCATCTACCATAAAGGTGGTCTGCTTGCCTACCTGGTTCCGTACTGCTGCCACTCGGGCCACGTCCTCTCCAAGATCTTCCTTGCCTACTTTGATCTTAACTGCGTTAAAGCCGGCCTCAAGATACCCTTCTACGTTTCTCAATAACCTTTCGATAGAAAAGTCGAGATCAACACCCCCGCAGTAGGCTTTGCATCGATTGCTTGCCCCGCCAGCCATTTTAAACAACGGTTGCCCCGCCGCTTTGCATCGTACATCCCATAAGGCAATATCAATCGCTGAAATCGCAAAGGACGCAATGCCTCCACGCCCCACATAATGGATATGCGTGGTCATAAAGTCATAGAGTGCTTCTACGTCCTGTGCCTCTTTTCCCAGCAGGGCAGGACCTAGATCATGAGCGATCATTGCCTTGATGGCATACCCTCCTTTGCCACCTGTATAGGTGTAACCCGTCCCTGACAAGCCACTCTCCAGTGTTACTGTGGCTGTGACGAGCTCAAAGTGCGTATGTACGCCATGCATCGCATCTGTAAGGGGTTCAGGCAAGGGCACCCTAAACAAACGAGGCTCGACGGTCTTAATGTGATAACTCATCTATGGCGCAAAGGGTACATAGGACTCAAATCTCCGGATGTATTGCCAGTCGTAAGAGACATAGGTATGGGTCAACCCCCATTCGAGTGCAGCAATAGGAGAAGCATCTGTGTCAAACGAACGATTTAACCCGGCAGCAGGCGGCCCTCCTTTGAGGTGCGATTTGATTTCAAAGTTTATCCCATCTGGAGCCCATTGCAGGGTATTGCGTTCGGGCCCATCGGTGATGATGAGTGCTGTAATTCCTCCCTGATAGGGCCAGACAGACAGTTCGTGACCGCTGTTTGTTATCGGGTTGTAGGGCGACTTTTCGTAGGGACCAACGAGGTTGTCGCTAATCGCTACCCCCCACTTGATTTCCCGTCCGCCAAACGTAAGTCGCTCACCCATTCGTTCGCCTTTATAATACAGATAGTACTTATCGTTGTAATACATCAGCGTGGGGTCGTGCACTTTGTGGCTATCAAAAGAACCTTGTTTGGTGACTTTAAAGCGCGTGTCTTCGTCGCCCTCCCACTCACCATCGTCCGAAGGCGAGAGAATGGGTTCGTCAAGTTTTTCAAAAGGCCCATGGGGGGAGGTTGCGATAGCCATCCCCACCTGGTTTTTGACCCGGTTCACGTAAGGAAACTTGACGGTTTGATAGACCAGGATAAATTTCCCGTCGTGCTGTAAAATCTCTGGGGTAAAGACGGATCTATCGTCATAGGAGCCGGCGGGTCCCCGGCCTACGGCGAGCCCACGCTCTTCCCAGTCCCATCCGTCAACGGATGTCGCATACCAGACTTCCGATTCATCCCAGGGAAACACCTTCGCTTCGGGATCTCCGGTTCCAAATCCGGCGGTTTCTCCGGTCGACTTGGTGTAATAGACGAAGAGCGTGTCATTGATTGTGAGTATCGCACTTGGGTCACGGCGGGTGACCCCTTCTTCATACGCAAAATCTCCCTGGAGGTCATGGGTTCGAAACTGGACAAACCACTCGGGTCCCTGGTTGTATCCTCTCTCAAGGGCTCTTTTGGAGGCAGCACTCAGGGGTTTGTCTTTAGGGATAGCCAGGAACTCATACGCTTCGTCCGAATATGCCGTCGCTTCTGCAGATTCAGGTTGGGGTTGGCAGCCAACTAGAAGGAGTAGCATACCAATAACAGGCAACATACCGGCGTGTAATCGAGACGTGGTTGTACTAAAAAAAGCCAAGCACCATCGTTGCTCAGCCTTCTGAATAGTGGGGAATTTCATCAGCGGGGGGTGGATTAAAACGGCACAGTTACTTTGTGATCAATGTACGAGCAAACGAACACCCTTACAAGCAGGGGTGCATTGGTGCTTCCTTGTTGCACTTGAAGGCTGTATTTGTTGGGTTTTTTGATAT
>JAHQVL010000313.1 GCA_019634345.1 Rhodothermaceae bacterium | reverse complement strand
TGGCCTCGAATGGCGTACGGGTCCAACCTCGACTCTCACAGGCGGCATGATCATCAATATGCTGCGCGTCGAAGTTGCCGAAAAGTTATTGGCCCGTGGATTCAAACCCGAACTCCTTCCAAGCCACCAGTTCGTCGGCAACGTTAGCGCAGACGAACAACTCGACCGTTTCTACGAAGGCTACCGAAAAAGCCTGGTCCATTTGTTTCAGTAAGTACGGTTTCGCGTTTCGCGTTTGTTGCGGGTTCAAAACTCGAAACCAACCCGAAACGCAAAACCCGAAATACAAAATACCATGAACGACTATGTAATTGGCTTTGATCTTGGGGGGACGCGGTTGAAGAGTGGGGCGGTGCAGCGGGATGGGACATTGGCTGCTGAGGGGATACGTCCTTCAGGATATACCATGGTGCCTGAATTGCTTGTTCAGGTATATGTCGATGAAGTGAACCGAATCAGTGAAGAGGTAGGTGCGTCGCCTAAAGCGGTTGGATTGGCTTTTTCTGGAGGCGTTCATCCTCGAAAAGGTGTTGTTTTTCTTCCTGGCAAAATGAAGGGCCTGGAAGGGTACCCCATCGTTACAGAAATCGAAGACCGATTGGGGATCCCCGTTGTTGCCGATAATGACGGCCGGATCTCAATGTATGCCGAAGCAGAATACGGAGCTGCTAAAGGGTACGGCTGGGCCGTAACACTGACGATAGGGACAGGGGTAGGATCAGGCGTTATGCTGGACGGACGCATTCTTCGAGATCCTCACCTGCAATTTGGGACGCAGATGTCGCACATCGTTCAGCAGGCAGGAGGAGGTCGTTTATGCATCACCCGGGCCCGAGGGACGGCTGAAATGATGTGTTCTGCTACTGCTCTAACCATGGCCGTTCGTGATGGGCTGCAGCGTGGCATTCCTTCCTTACTTAGTGACCCCTATTTCGAAGACCCTAGAGCCGTTGATTTCAAAGCGATTGTTGAAGCAGTAGACGCTGGTGATGCGCTATGCACTGATGAGTTGCATCACTGGCGGCTAAACCTGGGATGGTTGTTGGTGAGTACGGTTCACGTGTACGCCCCCGAAGTAATTATCCTGGCTGGAGGCGGCATGAATGCCTCCAGGCATTTTCTGGACTTCTTGAGGGATCATGTGAACCGGCATATTTTCCGATACCCCGCCGATGAACCTGTGCCCATCCTACTCTCAGAATTGGGGGACCACTCAGGGGTGCTGGGGACTGCAGCGAGAGCGTGGGAGTATGTGGATTCGCTCAAATAAATTTGAGCGGTTTCGTGTTTGTTGCGGGTTCAAAACTCGAAACCAACCCGAAACCCGAAACCAAACAGATGAATCAATCTGTTTGCGTCATTCCCCATTAGGCGTGCCGATATAATTGGTCTGGCTGATCGGGTTGTGGGGGAGGCTGCCTCTGAATGACCGGAGATAGACGTAAGGGGTGTAATGCAAGAAGTTGGACACGCGGGACGTATAGATGTCTGCCGAGCGTTCTACCTGGCTTGCGAAATGACTTTTTTCATTGCCGGCACGCATCAATAATCCCCAGGTTGGATTATGCAACGCACTGGCTTCTGCCACGAACGGTGTGATTTTCTCATCCATAGCGATCATTTCTTGGCGGAGAGCCACCATTCTTCGATCGTATTCTTCTGCATCCAATTCACCTTTCGGCCCATAGTTCTTGAGCTGCCGCTGCCGCAACAAACGCATGGCTGAATACTGCCCTTCCATTTGCGTTTTCTCTACCATGAGTGTGTGCAGGGTAGATTGTTTGTCACTGAAGGATCGAAGGGCTTCGATCTCGTCTTCCAGTTCACGCATGATGAGCGCAGTTCGCCACCGGTGAAGGCTTTTGCTGACTTTTACATCAGAATAAATATGGTCTCCAACATAGAGGATACGTTGACCAGGGAGATCGAGGGATTCTTCAACGAGTTTGGCATTTGCACCTACGTAGAGCCCTCCTGTTTGCAATGGGCCACGGTGCGCTTTTAACAACCCTGAATCGTCGACAACTTCAAACGCTGGGGATCGGCTCGAGAAAAAGCTTGGTTTACGGGCTCCGACAATACTGATGTCAAATAAGTCTCTCCACGTCATCGACCCTGGTAAGAATGGATCGAATGCATACGTCATCATCGGAGCAGCATAACTCCACTCGGAGTTAGTGATCAGCAGGATTTTCTTTCCGGACTCTTTTTGGTCGAGCAAGGTAAGCGGCATCTCGGGGTCTAGGGCAACAAATCGATCAGGGTCGTTGATGATTTCTTGTTTTAACAACCCTTCCAGATGGGCTTCGTCGAGTGTTTTTCGAACGATCCTGTATAAGTTCTCATAACCCACAGATGGAGGCAGTTTACCCTGGTCCAGGAGCTCAGTTAATTGCATGTACATGCAGATTTCTGAGATCGAAAACTGCGTGTTCATGAACTTCCATCTAGAATCTCGAAGATCAATGAGCGTGCCTCGGTAGATAGAACGTTGCCTGGTGTATTCGATAGGTTTTGTGCCATGGAAGGCTCTTTTAACATACCCAAAGCGGTTGGCCTTGAGTACATTACCCTCTTCCATGTCGATAATTAACCCTTGCATGGCGAGTTCGGGCTTAAACTCCAGGTGGTCCACTGGCCATCCCAGGTCCTTTAATCCTTCTTTTAAATAGGCATACGCATGACGCTCCCAAACAACCACATCGTAATGGATCAGGGTATAGTCCATATCATACCCCACCGCTTCGATGCTTCTCATGTTCAACGTCCTGTTACAAAAAATCCCGCACTTGTCAGATATGATCGCCATTCACTAATTGTTCATAGATGATTTGAGTTGTCAAAAGTGTTCAATCTACGTGGGGAAGAGGTTCAAAGTTCAATGTTTTAGGTTCAAAGTTGGCATGCTTTGCCATTCTGAATGAAGATATAAGACAATTTTAACATTGAACGTTAAACATTGAACTTTGAACTCAAAAAATCATAGAATGCGAGGTTCATTTCTAATTAGGTACCAGATATTATGATCAAGATAGAATCGCTTCAGTCGATCAAAGACCGTTTTGAAGAGATAACGAGACTGATGGCGGACCCCGCGGTGGCTACAGATATTGCTCAGGTAACAAAGTTGGGGCGTGAGCATGGTGAGCTGAGGGATGTGGTCAGTTCTATCAAGCAGTACGAAGAGGCATTGTCGTCCGTAGAAGATTTGCGGGTGATGGTGAAAGAGGAAGAGGACGAGGAAATTGTAGAAATGGCCAGAGAGGAACTAGAGGAGTTGGAAGAAGAAATACCCCGGCTAGAAGAAGATCTGCGTCTTAAGCTGATTCCTAAGGATCCCGAAGATTCAAAGAACGCGATTGTAGAAATTAGAGCGGGTACTGGAGGAGATGAAGCGGCCTTATTTGCTGGTGATTTGTTTCGGCTTTACAGCCGGTATGCGGAAAACCATAAGTGGTCTGTGGATGTGATGGAGGTTTCAGAAGGAACGCAGGGAGGGTACAAAGAAATCATCTTTGAACTGAAGGGAGCGAATGCATTTGGGATGATGAAGTACGAAAGCGGAGTGCATCGCGTGCAACGCGTGCCGGCAACAGAGTCGAGCGGACGCATTCATACCTCTGCTGCTACGGTGGCAGTGTTACCTGAAGCCGATGAAGTCGACGTAGCTATCAGTAACAACGACCTGAAGATTGATGTGTATCGTTCAAGCGGTCCTGGTGGGCAGTCGGTAAACACGACCGACTCGGCCGTAAGGATCACGCACATTCCTACCGGCCTCGTGGTTACGTGCCAGGACGAAAAGAGCCAGCATAAGAATAAAGACAAAGCCATGCGGGTCTTGCGATCTCGCCTCTATGAAATTGAGATTGCAAAGCGAAACGAGGAACGCTCTGAAGCACGAAGATCTATGGTGGGTAGTGGCGACCGATCGGGAAAGATCCGAACCTACAACTGGCCCCAAGACCGCGTAACCGATCACAGGCTACAAGGAGACCAGAAAAACTATCCGCTTCAAAAGATTGTCAACGGTGACCTGGACGACGTAATAAACGCCCTCCGCACCTTCGACAACGCCGAACGCCTCGCTAATCTTTAAGGCATTCACATTGGGATGTGAATGGTTTGGTGTTTGGTGTTTGGTGTTCCGGTTTTGTTTGGAAGTTGTCGACCCGCAACCAACGCCAAACACCAAACGCTAAACAATCCAAAAGAAGAATTCTTTTGGATTCGGGATCTTATCCGCGATTTAGGGCTTTACAAGCGTTCTTCCCTGCTCAGCCATGTGCTGGGCATGAGTTTAATCATTCCGTAGGGATTACTTATGGCAGAAAATAAACGTACATACGAGTTTACGTATATCGTAAATTCAGTGCTCAGTGATGAGCAGATCAAATCTGTCGTCGAGCGAATTACTAAATTCATTCAAGAAAACGACGGCGAAATTCTGAGTGTTGACGAGTGGGGCGCCCGCCGCCTTTCTTATCCGATCAACAAAAAGCGTAACGGATACTACGTCAACCTGTATATGAAAGTACCTGGCGACTTTGTCACGCGCCTGGAACGCTCTCTCGAAATTGATGACGACATTCTTCGGTATCTAACCCTTCGCATGGATGCCAAAATGATTCGTAATTACGAAAGTTCATCCAAGACCGCTGCTGCAGTAGCAGCCGCCGAGTAAGGTAGAGAGTACACTCAATCACAGAATTTAACCAAGTAGAATTATGGCAGATTCACCAGGATCAAAACCAGGGTCAAAACCAGGGTCAAAACCTCAAGACGGGGAAAAGGATCTCTCGCTTGATGGATACGATTACATCGACTATAAAAATACCGACTTACTCCTTCGTTTTTTGAACGAACAGGGCAAAATCCTTCCACGGCGGATCACAGGTACGACCGCTAAACAACAACGTCAGTTATCCAGTGCAATCAAAAGAGCACGGCACCTGGCATTGATTCCATTCGTTTCTGACACTGTAAAGTAGCATCATGAAAGTCATTTTACTTCAAGATATTCCAAAGGTGGGTGAAGAAGGAGACGTCGTCGGTGTCAAAGATGGCTTCGGGCGTAATTACCTGATTCCCCAAGGGTTGGCTATATTGGCCACAGATAGTGCGATCAAGCATAATGCTGAGCTAAAGCGACAAGCTTCGCGTAAACTTTCTCAGAAGAAAGAAGAGCAGCTTAAGCTTGCTGCTGAGTTGAGCAAAGCAGAGGTTGTAGTAGAAGTTAAAGTAGGTGCAGAAGATCGTATCTTCGGTACCGTTACGCCTACTCAAGTAGCTGTTCAACTTGCGGCTCAAGGTTTTGAAGTTGATCGTCGAATCATTGAGATCAAAGAAGAAATCAAGTCACTTGGCGTATACACCGCTGATGTTCGCCTCAGCGCTGACGCAATCGGACAAGTGAAGGTTCGTGTTGAAGGTGAGAAAGCAGAGGTAGAGGAAGTGGAAGAGGCACCTGAAGCGCCAACTGAAGCGCCAACTGAAGTAGCTGAAGAAACCGAAGAATAAGATTCTTCGGTTGTTTCGGGTTTCGCGTTCCGGGTTTCGTGTTTGTTACGAGCTTATAACCCGCAACCAACCCGAACCGCGAAACTCGGAACCCGAAACAAAGTGCTGGCCCTGAGGCCGGCACTTTTTTTTGTTACGTGGCGTTCTACATCCAAAGGACACAAAAACAACCCGCTCGTCATGGTGTACCGCGTATTTGCGATACTACTTATCTTTTCCTTCTGTATACAAACAGCTTCACAGGCTCAACAGATACTGCCGGCTTCTGAATATGTGAAGTGGCAAACATCCGTTTCTAATCCTACCGTTTCTCCTGGCTCTGAAATTACTGTTCAGCTCGACGCCACAATCGCTGCTCCCTGGAAGTTATATGCGATGAATTCGCCTTCGCCTAGCTGGGGGGCTAAGCTTGAATTGGACCCCTTGCCAGCCGGCTTCGCGCAAGTTGGTGAAATTGAGCAATCAACGCCTAAAAACGCGTACGACAAAAATTTTAAAATGGATGTCTTCTACTTTAACGATGAAGTATCCATGAGCGTGCGTTTTGGTGTGGATGAAAATGCAGCCAAGGGATTTCAAGTATTATCGGGCAAGGTCGCCTATCAGATTTGCAACGATGACCTGGGTATCTGCTTACCACCGACCAGAGAAGTGTTTACGGCTCAGTTGGACGTGGTTGCCGAGGGTGCAGAACCGGCAAAACCTATTGAGAACCAGGGTGAAGGCCAGGAAGAAAGCGACGTGAGCTCAGCAGGAGGGGAGGCATCGGGTGCCGACAATAGCAACAGTGTGCCCTCGTTTGTACCGGACGACGAACCAGAAATTGTTGTCGATAGCGAAGAACCCGTCGTTGCCTCTGTCGGAGGAAGCTCTGGTTCTAGCAGTACCGGTTCAAAAGGGCTTGGCGGATTTATCCTACTGGCTATAGGTGCGGGGCTGGGTGCTTTACTGATGCCGTGCGTATTTCCGATGATTCCGCTGACGGTATCCTACTTTACCAAGCATTCTGAAAACAGGGGGCAGGCGTTTCGGCTTGCAGGGGTATATGGGCTTTCAATCATTGTGATATTTACAGGGCTTGGTGTATTGGCCGCCATGCTTCTCGGTGCCTCAGGAGCCCAACTGATTGCAGCAAACCCCTGGATCAACCTGTTTATAGGCCTAACGTTTATCGTTTTTGCACTCTCGCTGCTTGGGCTGTTTGAACTTCAGTTACCCCAAAATTGGGTCAATTATTTCGGGCAGCAGAGCAATGATAAGCAGGGATATGCCGGCGTGTTGTTTATGGGAGGGACGTTGACCCTGGTGTCTTTTTCGTGCACGGCGCCTTTTATCGGAAGCTTATTGGCAGCAACTGCCGGAGGGGAATGGACCTTCCCAATCATTGGGATGCTTGTCTTTAGCGCTACCTTTGCCCTCCCGTTTGTCTTGTTCGCGCTGTTCCCTAGCGGGTTGTCCCGGTTGCCTAAATCGGGTAGCTGGATGAACACACTGAAAGTAGTGTTTGGGTTTATCGAGTTGGCAGCAGCGATCAAGTTTCTGTCGAATGCCGACCTGGTGTGGGGATGGGGAATCATCTCCCGGCCGATGGCTATCGCAGTTACAGTGGTCATCTTTTTTCTCACGGGCCTGTATCTGATCGGCAAACTGCGATTGAGTCATGATCCTCCGGTTGAAACCATCGGGACGGTTCGTTTGATGTTTGCAATAAGCTTCTTTGGCCTTTCGCTGTACATGGTACCTGGTCTTTTTGGAGCGCCTCTCAATAATCTGGATGCTTTTCTGCCACCTCGCCAGGGGACGGATATGAGCCTGGTGGCTTCGCTTGGAAGTGTGGGCAACCGGGCCGATGTGTTTAATGACGAGGATTGGTTTGAGAATATCGAAGAGGCTTATGCAGAAGCAGCAGCATTGAGTAAGCCTGTGTTTATCGACTTTACGGGGTATACGTGCACCAACTGCCGGCAAATGGAAAGCACTGTTTTCCCCCATCTTTCTGTAGCTGAGCAGTTCGACCAGAAATATGTACTCCTTCGCCTGTATACCGATGACTTAGACGAAGGGCCGGCGCTTCAGAAATTTCAGCTCGAACTCACAGGAACCGTTGCTTTACCTACATATGCCATCGTGAATCCTGTTTCCGGTGCCTTACTAAGCCAGCGAAGTGGCATCTCCTCGGTAAATGACTTTGCTGATTTTCTTGATACTGGGGCTGATATGTATTTCGAGCAAGCGCTGGCTTCTACTGCGGATTGATACGCTATGTATACGATCCTTGGATTGGATATTGGCGGCACAAAAACAGCGGTTGTAGAAGGGACCTATGACGGTGACATCCTACAACGCCTCGAAATCCCAACGCTGTCGGATCGGCCTGTTCAAGAGACCTTTCCTCGCATTTCGGACCGCATGAAAGAGGTCATTATCAACGCGGCCGCATCTGAACGCTTTATAAACGCTATCAGCGTATCCATTGGTGGTCCCTTGTCGATTAAAGAAGGGATTATGATTGACCCGCCCCACCTGATGGGTTGGCATGGCTTCACGTTGAAAGATCATCTACAGTCCCTATTCCCACTCTTACCTGTAGAAATCGAGCATGATGGCAATGCA
>JAHQVL010000312.1 GCA_019634345.1 Rhodothermaceae bacterium | reverse complement strand
TGAGCCTGTACACATACACACCCGAACTCGCACTCTGCGCATCCCAGGTATAGGCATGAGGGCCACTACCCAGTGTACCGTCGACCAACGTTTCTACCTTCCTTCCCAGTACATCGTATACCGTTAACGTAACGGGTGCTGATCTGTCTAACTCAAAAGAAAGCGTTGTTGTCGGATTAAACGGGTTCGGGTAATTCTGATGGAGTACGGCAGAATGTGGAACCTCTAGCTCCTCATTGGCCACGTTGATAGCTGCCTCAGGTTCACCGACACGTATACTGGCGATATACCAACCGGTGCTTGTAGGGCCATCTTTCTGAGAGACAAGCATAAAACCTAACCTGACTTTCTTTCCTTCTAAGCTACCTAGGGACGAGTCCGCAGAGATCCTGCTTACATCGCCAATTCGGAACTCAGTGTCTGTTCCACTTGATAGCGTGAAAGGATCGGCTATGTTTGTCCACTCACCATCTTCGATCTTGATCTGGATATATGCCCTATCGTTTTCACTTAGAGAAAAACTGTGGGTTAGTTCAAGACTGAATGAGGTTGTGTCTATCTGAATGGGAGGACTGATTAGCCGACTTTCTGCTTCATTAGGATACGTTCCGTTAAAGACAGTCCCCGCAATGGTTGTACTATCTGAATCTTCAAATCCAGATTCAGGAGAAGGCCTTCCCAGTTCCCAGATACCATTATCAGTATACCATTCAGCACCGCTCAGCGCACTGTTGAACGGCAGGCCTTCCATGACTTTTCCAGCAACTACAGAACTGGTATTTTCGGTGCTTTGATCGATGAGTGTAGTCTCGATCATGTCGATATACCATCCTGCTCTGTTGCTTCCGGAGGCAACAGTGTTCAGATTAAAAGCCAATCGGATTTCAGATCCCGGGGACGCATAATCCAATAGATCAGGTACAACATACCGGGTCCAGACGCGGCTCTCTCCTCTGAATGCGGATCCAATCGGTTCGAAGTCGCCTCCGTTCTCTGAAAGGGATAACGTCGCCGTATCTCCTTCGCCGAAGTTGAACCAGTGCCAAAAACGTAGTTTTAAGCGCTCGTTATTGATCTCAGCAGGAATTTGAATCGAAGGACTGATGAGCCGGGTTGTGTCGGTATCCGCATAGGAACCACCCAGTACAGTACCAGCTACCGCATTGCCGTTTTTGGCAGCGAGAGGGCCGCTCTTCGGCTCACCAAATTCCCATTGCCCCCCTTCAGGTGTCCAGCCAATTACTGGCCCTTCAAAGGATTCAGAACCTTCAGCCGTGTTTTTTACTTCTGAAATTTGGATTCTGTCAATATACCATCCTGAACTGGACGAGGCATCTTGAGCTGTAAACAGAAAACCAATCCGAATTTCCAATTCGGCAAAATCATTCAGCTCAGGAAGAATAAGCTCTTGCCAGTCTCCACTGATACCTGCAAGTGTAGCTCCGGATAGCGTCACCCAGGGGCCGTTATTAACAGAGACCTGCACTTCGCCTATATCCTCACTACTTAAACTGTACCAGTGGGATACGTTGAGGCGTAGCGAGGCCGCATCAGAAGGTGCTGGAAGTTTCAACAAAGGGCTCACGAGCCTGGATGTCGCCGTTGATGGATAGTCGCCGTCGAGAATAGTACCAGCAACGTGTTCACCATCTACGACGGAAGCAGGACCGGACGTAGGCACGCCGGCTTCCCATACACCATTCTGGGCAGACCAACCGTTCATTCCGGACTCGAAGCTCTCTTGATACAGGATGGTGATATCCTCAGAGCTCGATTGTGCATAAATAGGGTTAAAAAATACGAACGAAAAAATCAGAACGAATAGAGATCGCCCTGTCACATAATTGCGTAACATTGATTTCATTAGCTAAAAGTAAAATGAATAATAGTGGGAATGAAGATTAGCCAATACATGCTTTGTTATCAATCGTGTAAATACTTGATTTTTAAGATGATTCTCAGAACAGGTTTTGATACCTCTCAGATCATGCTTTGAATCGATGGAGGCCATGTATCCAGGTATTTTCTAGCATGTTTAACGATATGCAAAGAGGCCTAAATCATGGTTGCCAGAATAGTTTTTACCTTTATAGCCGTACTCATTCTCAATAGCTGCATCAGTGAAAAATCGGTGTCTCAAGATGTACCCCAGGCATCTATCGAGGACTTTTCATTTTTATTGGGGTCCTGGAATGGATCGCTGGAGTACTTGAATTTTGGAGATGACAAGACCCTAGTTACATTACCTACACGGGCCGTGTACAGCCAGGAGAAAGATAAAATTTCGTATGCGTTTATTTATACCGAACCGAATGGGACTGAAGTCAACGGACAAGGGACCATAGCGATAGAATCTGGAGATCGTGTTCAGTACAACGGGGGATCGCACACCATCGTTAGTAAATCCGTTGACGCAGACCAGGATGTTGTCGAAATCAAGATTACTCAACAGGGGATGGACAATAACCGAGAGGCACAGATAGACCATGTGTTTGAACGAAAGGGCGATGTCGTATCGATTACACGATATATTTTACGAGAAGGAGCGACCGACCCTTTTGTCCGCCACACCTACACGTTTAAATTGGACGAATAAGCATGCAATACAAGCGATTTGATCAGGCACACGTTGAAAATCCATCTCCAGGCTGGTATCGGGCCGGCCTGGCGAGCATGGAAGACGTTTCGGTAGATTGGTTTGAAAAACCACCAGGTCACATCTCGAAAAAGCATAGCCACGAGAATATACAAGTCTTTGTCGTTCTCAAAGGGGTATTCATCTTGCACACAGAGAACGAGTCAGTGACTCTAAATGCGATGGATGTGGCCTGGGTAGATTCCTGGGAAGAGCACTGGAGTGAAAACCCTGGCACTGAGCCTGCGAGAGGGCTGAATATCTTTACCCCTGGCCGTGCATTTCCATACTGGACGAAATGAGCTCATTTTAGGTTTGTTTTTGGCGACGTAGCTTCTGGGCCAAAAGCTTGGATGATGCAAACACATGAAGGCTTTCAGCGGATTTAAATTGATGGCGTTGTGACAAGGGATTGGCATACGTTGACTTTACTTTGGAGATGAAATATACGTTCACCAGTGATTACGTCTGAAATGAAAAATCTTCGTACAGCCATCCCGATGCTTCATGTTGATGACATGGAGCAAGCAACAGCGTTCTACTGTGAAAAACTAGGTTTTGAGAAAACATCTGAGTACCGTGTAGATGATTCTAAAGCCAACCCCGCGTATGTCGTTATTGCGCGCGACGAGCTATGGTTTCACCTTTCTTCATTTTCGGGTGATGGCAAACCAGGTGGAGTAGCCGTTTTATTTGTTCGCGATGTAAGTGCTTTGTACAAAGAATACAAGCAGCAAGGCGTTAATGTTGGAATGAGTCCCGTTGACCAGACCTGGGGAAATAAAGAGATGTATTTGGACGATCCTTTCGGTAATCAACTCAGGTTCACACAGCCACTAGAGAAAGAGTAAATTTTCAGACGGTGGCAAACTCTCGCTTTAGATTAAACCGACAAAAAGGATCTGCTAACAGAGGCCGATAGCCTGGTGTAACCTCAGCTGCGCTGGTACGTAATGCCAGGGCTGATGAACTGAGCGTTGAGATAGTTAAAAACTGGGCACTGCTATAAATAAAAAATACCTTCCACTCATCGGGGTACTACTTTCAGTCTTCCTGTTTGTACTGGCGGCGATGCGCTATCCAGGTGGCTATGATTGGGTGAACCTCTCCATCTCTGCATTATTTCAACCAGGCGCTCTCAATGGATCTGAAAACGAGGCAAGACCCTTGGCTATCCTGGCTATCCTGAGCTTTTGTGTTAGCATGGGTGTTGTGTTCAAACGTATTTCGCAGAGAACAACGTCCCGCTTGCATAAAAAGACCATCGAAATTGCTGGTATTGGTTCGATGGTTTATGCTTTTCTCGTAGTTACACCTATGCACGATGTGCTGGTTGGGGTTGCACTGGTTTTCTTTGTGGTTGCAATGCTATTCACTTTGCACATGGTTTACCTGGAAAGAAGGTTTTGGATGCTTTTTGCAGGGATTGTGAGCCTTGGGATTCCGCTCATCAATGCCGTCATTTATTACGGGAACGTGTTGTATGGCTTTCTACCCATTGTCCAAAAAATGGGCGTTTTTATGTGGGCTGGGTGGCTACTTGTGTTGTACCTGGGAGATTCGAGTAGGGATGCGAAGTAGAATTTCGGGACACTTTTTTTGATTGGATGAACGAGTGATAGAATATAGTATGATCGGTGGAGTGAGAGCCAGGTCCGCTCCCTTTTTCTAATTTATGGGACCGACTCAGGATTCATACTACGAGGCATCACCAGTGGGAACACACCGGAAGATTTCATAACAGTTGCTGAAGAAATACTGCATCGGGCGCCAGTTACATCCTTTTCCAGTTGCTCATTGAAGAGGTAAGTGGACAATCGTTTCAAGAATTCATGGCTACCCAGGTGCTAAAACCCTTATATTGAGTCCAAGGTAGAGAGACCACGGTGAAGCCTGGTAGCTAGAGTAAACAACCTGCGATAGTTAGTATGAAAAAGTATCTCGGTTTTCTAGTTTTCGTGCATATCACGTCTATCCTCCATACACAAGCGCAGCCCACACAACAGACTGCTACCGCCAATCTACTAGAACAAACATCGCAAACACTGACCTCGCCAGTTTTCATTTCGGATCATCCTGATGATGTGTTTTGGGATGACCGGTTTACCCTCGATAGCCCCAATGGACCGATTTTTTCAATGATCATCGATGAGGAAGGGAGTCTTTATGTAGGTGGTGGGTTCTCAACAGTCGGAAATAAAATTGCCCGACTTTTAGCCCAGTGGGATGGCTCCTCATGGTCACGTGTTGGTGAGGGCATTCAACTCGATCCGCTGGGTGGTGATGTCCCCTTTATTAGTTCACTTGTCATTGATAGCAGTGGAACCCTCTATGCCGGAGGCAACAATTTAGCCGACGCGTTTCGGGGAGATGACGTTGTTGTCAAATGGGATGGAAATACATGGTCTTCTATTGGCATTGGGAAAGGTTTAGAATTTGCATTGGTTCGGACATTGGCTACAGACAAAGCGGGAAATTTATATGCCGGGGGATACATCACTCAAGAGGATGCGTCTCCCCATATTGTTAAATGGGAAGGCATGTCGTGGTCTGCGTTAGGGGACGGGCTCAATAGAGAACCGTTCGCGCTTGCCGTTGATGGAGATGATAATGTCTATGCCGGGGGGCGGTTCGACTCAGCCGGCACGATGGTTACCAACAAAATAGCAAAGTGGGATGGCGCATCGTGGTCCTCACTCGGCCAGGGGATAGAAGGTAGAATTGTTGCAGAGCTTGCAATAGACGCAAATGATAATCTGTATGTGGGGGGATTATTCGATTCGGCTGGAGGCATGATTGTCAACAATATAGCTAAATGGAATGGTACATCATGGTCCTCTTTGGGAGACGGTTTGAACGACCATGTTAGTGCCCTTGCAATCAATGAGGAGGGTGAATTATTTGCAGGAGGCAGCTTCGATTCAACGGGCAGTATTGCAGTTAATCACATTGCCAAATGGGACGGTGAATCATGGTCTTCGCTGGGCGAGGGCCTTGATGGAGCGGTTAATGAGCTGGCAATAGATGAACAAGGCCGATTGTTTGCCGCTGGGTTGTTCAACTTCGTTAATGGTGAATTGGCCAATGGGATTGCTATGTGGGATGGGGTTCAGTGGACTCCCTTGAACAAACCAACTGGCTCAGGACTGAAGGGCGGCGTGAATTCCCTTGCGGCAAATGAAAATGGGGATCTATACGTGGGTGGTGGCTTCACGGCCGAAGCTAATAGTGCCGTGAAGAATATTGGTAGATGGGACGGCGTATCGTGGTCAGCGCTTGGTGAAGGTGTGAGTGGATCGGTTGCAGCACTGGTTTTGGGAGAAGAAGAAGATTTATATGTAGCAGGTAACTTCGATTTAGCCGGGGGCATAGGAGCCAAAAACATCGCGAAATGGAATGGTGCAGAATGGTCGCCACTAGCGGAGGGGCTGAATGGCCGAGCGAGAGCCTTGGCATTCGATGGTAACGGCAGTCTATATGCAGGAGGAGATATCGACTCAGCAGGTGTACTGGCGGTCAATAACATTGCAAAATGGGATGGCACTGCCTGGTCTTCGCTCGGGGAGGGGATTGAAGGTGGTTCGTTTCTAAATATATACGCGCTCGCACTTGACGCAAATGACAATCTGTTTGTTGGAGGTGAGTTTGAAACAGCTGGTGGCAATCCAGCAAAAAACATTGCTATGTGGGACGGTACTTCTTGGTCTGAGGTTGGAGGGGGATTGTATGACGATCACACGCGTGGAGGTGTAAGGGCGCTAAGATTTGATGACGACGGAAATCTTTATGCCGGAGGCAGTTTCACAAAATCAAGGAATAAACAGGTGTTCCATATTGCAAAGTGGGATGGATTTCAATGGGACGCAGTGGGTAGCGGATTCAATACCGTTGTACTCTCGTTAGAAACTGACGAAAACGGGGACGTGTATGCGGGGGGGCAATTTAATGGCGTCATCAATCCATTCCGGGATAACTTTAACCGCATCGCTCGATGGGATGGAGTCGATTGGTTTCAGCTTGGCTCTGGTTTAAGAGGATACCCCCGCTCCCTGGCACTTGATGGACGCGGAAATCTGTATGCGGGAGGGGCCTTCACCATTGCAGGGAATAAACCATCGGCGGGTATAGCCCGATGGGACATCAGAGAAGCGGCGATTGCGTCCTCTGTTGATCCACTTGTCGAAAACCAGTTGCCATACATCCTCACGTCTGCCTATCCCAATCCATTCAGGGAGCATACGACGCTTGAAATAACAGTAAACGAGCCTCAGCACCTTGTCATATCTGTCTATGACGCATCGGGTAGACAGATCAGACTGCTCTTTGACGGGCTATCATTGCCTCAACAGGCTCATAAGATTCGGCTTGATGGGATAGGACTTGCAAGCGGGACATACTTCGTGCACGCACATGGAGAGAGCTTCAGCCAAAGCCAAGCAGTGACGTTCATTAAATAGCCAGGTAAAGAGCAACTCCTTCACTTTTTTCAAACAACCGCCGTCTCTCCTTCAGCCAGGCAAGCAAACACTTCCCTGTAAAACTCAGGATGCGACTGCCAGGTCTGGCCGGTAACCATCTTGCCATCTCGCACGGCCTCCCGCTTGTCCCAGGTGCCATCACAAACTTCCACTTCAAATCGAACATTCTCATAACACGTAAGGGTCCGATGGGCAACGAGTTCGGCTGCGATCAAAATCTGAATGCCGTGGCAAATCGCAAAGAGCCACTTGTCTTTTGCTGCAAACTCCTTGACGATTGCGATGACGCGGGGATCGTGACGAAGATACTCGGGAGCACGCCCGCCAAGGAGCAGGATGGCTTCGTAGTCGTCTACGTTTACTTCATCAAAAGCGATGTCGGACTCCTGCAAGTACCCGATCCGTTCGATGTAGGTATCCCAGCCTGGTTCGAAGTCGTGGATAACGAGGTTCATCCGTTTGCGGGAAGGCGCTGCAATCACGGGCTCCATGCCGGCTTCCATAAATCGATGACGTGCATACAGGCACTCGTAGCTTTCTCCGGCATCGCCGGTTATAAGTAAGATTCGCTTAGACATAGGTGTAAGATTGAGGGTTCAGAGAGTAGAAGCGTACTATGAAGAATATCCAGAACCCTGGCTATTATTTCAACCATTGTGGATATTCTGAATCACTGCCTGATTTTTGAAAGCATTTAGTGCGAACATCATGAAAAGAATTAGCGTTTTCGCCCTCTCCCTATTTTTGTTAGCTGGCCTGAGTGCTTGTGAGCCCGAGATGGCCAGCTCAACGGTGGACGAACCTGCTTCTCATCCGTTGCTCGACAAATATACCCCCTTTCGTCTTGATGTAGATGTTAGTGGGTTGTCTGATAAGCAACGGGAGATGGTCGCTTTACTGGTGGAAGCCAGCGAACCCATTCGGTCAATTTACTGGCAGCAGGCGTATGGAGATGGGGAGGCCTTATTAGAATCCATCTCTGATCAAGATCTCAAAGAATTTGTAGTGATGAACTTTGGTCCCTGGGATCGCCTCGAAGGAAATGAACCGTTTATTGATACGGCCGGCCCCAAACCGGCCGGCGCCAATTTTTACCCGGCCAATGTCACGAAAGAGGAGTTCGATGCAGCTGCTGAACGCAACGATGAATTGACATCGCTGTATTCGATGGTCCGTCGGGACGATGCCGGCGATCTCATGGCCGTACCCTATCACGCGTACTTTGAAGAGGAAACGCAGCGCATTTCAAACCTGCTAAAACAAGCTGCTGAACTGGCCGAAGATCCAGGATTTAAAAAATACCTCGAGCTTCGGTCCGAGGCGATCTTAGTCGACGACTACCTTGAAAGCGATAGGGCCTGGATGGATATGAAGAACAATGATATCGATGTCGTCATAGGCCCCATCGAGACGTATGAAGATCAACTCTACGGATATAAGGCGGCGCATGAATTGTTTGTACTCTTAAAAGATCAGGAGTGGAGCGCACGTCTCTCACGGTACGCTGCGCTGTTGCCTGGCCTGCAAGAGGGATTGCCTGTGCCTGACCAATATAAATCGGAGGTGCCCGGTACGGATTCTGACCTCGGGGCCTATGATGTGTTGGTAACGGCAGGGGATGCGAATGCTGGATCAAAAACAATCGCCATCAACCTCCCGAACGACGAACGGGTTCAACTTGAAAAGGGGACGCGACGGCTGCAGTTGAAAAACATCATGCGGGCCAAGTTCGAAAAGATCCTGGTCCCTATTGCAGGTGAACTGGTCGCAGAAGACCAGCGATCGAACGTAACCTTCGATGCCTTCTTTGGCAATACGATGTTTCATGAAGTGGCGCATGGACTGGGAATTAAAAACACAATCACAGATCGGGGCACGGTTCGCGAGGCATTGAGAAACCATGCGTCAGCCATGGAGGAAGGGAAAGCCGATGTGCTGGGGCTCTACATGATCACAGAACTGATTGAACAAGATGAGTGGGATGGGGATCTGATGAATCACTATACCACCTTTATGGCAAGCATCTTCCGCTCTATTCGTTTCGGTAGCAGTAGTGCGCACGGGCGAGCCAACTTGATTCGGTATAACTTCTTTAAAGAACAAGGAGCCTTTACCTTCGATGAAGCAAGTGGTACCTACTCCGTGAACCCTGATGCAATGGCCAGTGCTGTAGAGACGCTTTCAAATCGCATTTTGACCATGCAAGGCGATGGCGATTATGATGCAGTTGAGGCCTTTGTCAACGAGTACGCTAAAGTAGGACCTGACTTGCAGGCAGACCTGGATCGCCTCAGCAATGCAGGTATTCCGGTAGATATCGTCTATGAACAAGGCCCTGAACTTCTTAGCTTGAATTAACACACCCGGCTCCATCCACCCATCCCCTAATACTCCCGAATGTTTCGAACCATTCGTACCTCCGACCCCCGATTTGAAAAAGATAACTTGCGCATTGTGACCGTGAAAAGCTCCGCTCTTAAGGGGCGGGGCGATATCACATTGTACGTCCCACCCGATCGTAAGCCCGATATACCTGTTGTACTATTGTTGCACGGGGTGTATGGCAGCCACTGGTCGTGGTCCCTGGGTGGTGGGGTGCACTTAACGGCTCAGCGCATGATTGAATCCGGTGAAATCCAACCCATGGTTCTCGCTATGCCATCAGATGGGCTCTGGGGAGATGGGAGTGGTTACCTGCCTCACCTCATGGCCGACTATGAAACGTGGATTGTAAAAGAGGTCCCGGAAGCCGTCAAGATCATCGTAAAAGAAGCAACAGATCAGTCGCCTTTTTTCATTTCGGGATTATCAATGGGAGGATTCGGTGCGCTACGCCTCGGTGGTAAATATGCCGCTTTCTTTCAGGGAATCTCCGCTCATTCAGCCATTACCAACTTTGAACAAATGGGGCAGTTTGTGGAAGAGACTCTGGCGGAGTACAACGTTGAGACGCAAAATTATAGTGCAGCCGGAGCACTGATCGGCAAAGACCTTCCGCCTCTTCGATTTGATTGCGGCCTTTCCGACCCTCTCCTGGATGCAAATCGTACCCTTCACGATCAATTGGTGTCGTTTGGTATCTCGCATCGATATGAAGAATTTGAAGGAGGGCATGAGTGGGCCTATTGGGAAGAACACGTAAAGGACTCACTCCGCTTCTTTGACGCTATACTCGCAAAAAAATGAGCTGGATTTCCACCGTATCCTATGCCGTATCCTCAGGGAAATTGCGCGCCTTGTTTGATCGCGTAAAACGGCCTGACGGGTACATCGATAACATTTTGCTCGTGCATGGCCTCCGCCCTCATACGTTGGAAGGGCACATGAAGCTCTATAAAAATGTATTGCACCACAGCGGCAATACCATTCCGAAGTGGTTTCTAGAAACGTTGGGCGTCTATGTAAGTGCGCTGAATGAATGTGCGTACTGCGTTGAGCATCATTTTGCTGGGCTCAAGAAGGTACTGGAAAACGATACCCGTGCAGAAGCGATCAGAAATGCCTTGAAGCAAAAGAACTTCGATTCAGTGTTTGATGAGAAAGAGCGCTCAGCCCTTTTTTATGCAGAACAGCTTACCCTTCACCCAGCAGCCTTGACGGATGCGTTCGTGGAGGCCATGAGATCACAAGGGTGGGAAGATGGCCAGATCCTGGAAATTAACCAGGTAGTAAGCTACTTTTCCTATGCAAATAGAACGGTATTGGGCCTGGGTGTATCTCTGGATGGAGATGTGTTGGGCTTATCTCCGAACGACGCTTCGGATTCTGACAACTGGCAACACTCGTAAATGACATGCAACCTGCGCAATCGACTCAGACGAATATCTACCAGGAACTGGATGACTGGTTTTCTGCTCGCGGATTCACGACGGAAATAAAGGGGTCAATCATTCCCCGGCGTACCTGGAAGGGGACGTGGGGAAAGCGTTCTGCTAGGGTGTTGTGTGTACCCAGGTACCAGAGAACACATCTTGGCGACGATATTTCCACCCGGAAATATATCGGGCAAGAATTTAGTTTGGAGATGACCACCTCGGTATTTACCCGTATTGTCATGGTGCCCCATACCGCTCCTTCTATCGGCGCTTTGGAAAATTATTTCATGGGCAGAGTCGGTCTTTATCCTTTCTCCGGAGTACAGGCATTATACCCGCATCTGAGAACCCGGGTACATGATGAAGCCTGGGCTACGGAATATCTGAATGTGCAACATGTTCAGGAACAGATCAATGAGAAGTTGCTGCCAGAAGGCATTCCAGCGGGGACGTTCAGTATCCAACCAGGTACGATCCAGTATCGAATGCGGAATTCTATGGCGGAGATGACTGCTGAGAAGGTGGCAGGGATTCTGAAGAGAATAGAAGGACTCGCGGAACTCGCCGAAGGGCTCGGGCCTCCCGCGAAGCGAGCAGAGCTGTCCTGGCTAGAGAAAAAGATGAAAGACGCCAGCCCGATGAAAATCGCTCTTGTACTCATGGGCTCTCTCATTGGGATTCTGTTCTTCGGTTCTCTCCTGTTGTTAGTTGTCGTACTCTCGGGATTTCAAAATATCTGGGTCTTCCCCGTCTTCGGTGGTCTTGTTGCCTTTCTCTATTGGAGGTTCTTGAAATCCAAATAGTACATTTATTTTGAGAAGAACATGTCAGGTCAATCCGGTCTTTTTCGCATCGTTAATCGTGCGCTTTGATTGTTAATAAACATTTATTGATAGATTAACACTAGCACGCATCCAAACCTCTTATTTTTTAGTTAGAACTTCACCATTATTACCGCACCTGTTCGTTACCTGCAAAGCATTTATTTCACGTCCCCCACATATGCGCATCGCTACGATAGCAGTACTTATCCTTTTTCTTGTCTTTCCCGAAATCACATCGGCTCAGGACACACCCTTTCGGGTTATGACCTATAATGGTCTTAGAATCTCCAGCAACGATGGAGATCGAATGGACGAATTTCAACTCATCTTTGAAGCGTCGAATCCAGATATCCTGCTTATGCAGGAAATTGAAAATGTTGGAGGGGCCGAGCTTGTTCTCGAAGCGCTCAATGCCAATGCCAACCTGTATAGCATGGCTCCGTTTATCAATGGCTATGATACCGATAATGCGATGTATTTCAGAAATGACCTGGTCACGTTTGTATCTCAGGATACCATAGACACGGCACTACGTGAGTTCTCAGAATATATCGTAGATGTGGGTGGGCATGAAGTCCGTTTGTACGGTGCTCATCTGAAAGCCGGAAATGGCGCAAACAATCAGAACCGCCGGTTTGATGAAGCGGTAATTCTCAGGAGCTACCTGGATGAATTGGCTCCTGGTACTGAGTTTATCTTGCTTGGAGATATGAACCTGAGTTCAAGCAGTGAACCGTCCTATCAGCATCTTGTACGGGATCGCATAGATAACGATGGCCGGGTCAGAGACCTGGTTGATAGTCATCTAATAGGATCCTGGAGAAATAATCCGAACTTTGCATCCATTCATACGCAGAGCCCACGTGTTACCTCGTTTCAGGGAGGCGCTACTGGTGGAATGGATGACCGATTCGATTTTATTTTTAGCTCGTATGACCTGAATGATGGCGAGCGTATCGAATTCGTAGAAGGTAGTTATACAGTCTTTGGAAACGATGGACAACACTTCAATACGTCGATTCTGGATGGACCCAACCTGATGGTCAGCGCTGAAGTGGCCCAGGCTCTTCATGATGCTTCCGATCATCTCCCGGTATATGCTGACTTCCTAAGTATCGACACTGATTTTACTCCTCCGGTGGCACAATCAAATATCGTGTTTAGCGAAATCTTGTATGATACGCCGGGTACGGATAGTTATGAGGAATGGATAGAGCTGTATAATGCGTCAGACTCTACAGTCAGCCTTACCGGCTGGTTCATTACAGATAACAATGGGCAAGGTGCCACGTTTACATTTCCTGAGGGAGTGACCATGGCGCCGCGTAGTTATTACACGGTGGCTAATGAAGCACTGGAGTTTGTGTCCATGTATGGATACGATGCCGATTTGTATGCGTCAATTCCTGGGCTTAACAACTCAGGCGATGCTGTCCTTCTTTTTTCTCCTGATTCGATCCTGATTGACCAGGTAGCCTGGGAAGGCGGAGCCAGCAGAGGCATTCCCGTTTCATGGGGCAGCCAAACCGAACCCCGAGCGCTGCGCGGAGAATCGATCGCTCGCGCAGATGTCACACTTGATACCGATTCCTATACGGATTGGGTCATCATTCCTGGCAATGGAAATCCTCAGACTCAAGCTCCGTTTGTGACGAATTTTGTCCCGCGAACGGTGTCTACTGAAGAAGTAGCTGTAGTATCAGAACCAACCCTGGCGCAAAACTATCCCAACCCGGTGCAGGGCTTTACACAGATCGAGTATACCCTGGCTGAAGCCGATAATGTGACTCTCGTTCTTTACGATATGCTAGGTCGGGAAGTCGAGCAACTCGTGAGCGCCTATCAACCTGCGGGCGTCCACAGTATTTCTGTTGACGCCTCCCAGCTCCCCAGCGGGATCTATATCTACCGGATGCAAACCGATACCTTCAACGCAGTGCGGCAACTGGTGGTGGCGAGATAGTAGGAAGAAAGCCTTGTGGGTGGTACATTAGATCGTATCTTTGCTCAGCATCAGTTCAAAAGAGCACAGTGAGGCATATGTTTTCGAAAGGCACTATTACGATTCCAAAGAGCTACTCCCCGTTGCTCTTTCTGTTGGCTACCGTCTGCATCTATCTATTTGCTGGATATGCGGTTGACTATTTAAGCTCATCTCCCAATCCCGGCTTGCTAGCCATTGCCATTGCCGCTGATCTTATTATCACAGTGGCCATACTGTACTATGTATTGCTCATCAGGGGGAGAGGATGGCCCGTGTTGAGTATAGTGCCGCTTTGTTTCCTGTCGATCCTGGGTGCGAAATGGTTGTTGCCTTCAGAACACTTGGCCATTTTTGACTATTCGCATTTTATACTGATTCCCTTAGAGCTTGCGATCATTGGTATAGTAGGTTTCAAAGCCTATGGCCTTGTTCGTCGATATAAGAAGGACAGAAACCAGGTAGGGACTCCGCCGGATATATTGGTAGGTCTTCAGCAAGCAGCTTTCGAAATTACCGGATCAAAAGGCTTTGCAAAGGCAGTGGCCTTCGAGTTGGCCATCTTTTATTACACCTTTCTTTCCTGGGCAAAACCTCTATCGCAGAGTACGAATGGGTTCACGTATCACAAAAAGGTAGGCTATACACCGATTTTTATGGCACTGATGTGTATGGCACTGATCGAACTGGTTGTGGTTCATGTTGTAGTCTGGGCACTCGGGGCCGAACTGGTAGCCTGGATTCTCACAGGAATAAGCATCTATGGGATATTGTGGCTAATTGGGGATTATAGGGCCGTGCTGAGAAGGCACATTGAAGTGAATGAGAATGAACTTGTCATACGTGTTGGTTTACGCTAT
Source organism: Rhodothermaceae bacterium (assembly GCA_019634345.1). GTDB lineage: Bacteria > Bacteroidota > Rhodothermia > Rhodothermales > JAHQVL01 > JAHQVL01. Next base: position 14,583 of record JAHQVL010000312.1, on the reverse strand, counting down.
ACAGCTGTACTGCCTCTCAATCAGATCCAATATATTCGAAAATGGCCTACCAAAAAGCCCTTTGAAAAAAGACCGGGGTTCATGAATGCCGTGGTATTTGGAAAGCCGCATTATGAAATACAATTGTCGCGTCCCATTAAGGTTCAGCGTTTATACGGAATGGAAAAAGAGATTCATTCTTTCGGAATCTGTATCGATGACAGAGAACGCTTTGAGGCAATACTCCACGAGCTTAGTCACGGCAGGTTGAATGTGTCTACATTGTCTAAATAGTCGCGCAGTCCCGTCTACCAATGATGACACTATGAGAAAGCGACTGGTTAAATTTGCTTAACTAGCCGTGTGGCCCGATTTCTGCCGGTGTTTTACCTGCAACCCTTCATTCCTTCTGCCCCTCTATCAACTTGCAGACCAATGAAGACCGTAACTTTCTATGCACTACCGCTACTATTCCTTTTTTCTTTTTCTCAACCAACCGCTTCGGTATCCATAACACCCTCCCTGGACGAGATCCAGCCGGGAGACCTGTTGTTCTTCTGGATTAGCGAAAAGGGCCGCCATGTCGGCGTGTATCTTGAGGATGGTGTTTTTTTCCATGCCTCAACGTCCGAAGGGGTTACCTTAAGTAACCTCGATGACGACTACTGGCGTTACCGTCTGATTTCGGTCCGCCGAGTAAATCACAGTATGTCTCTTCAGCAGCTTGAGCGCTCCTATGCCCGGTACGACCACGCCCCCTATCGTTTTGGCAGCACCGGTCCCGACCGTTTCGATTGCTCAGGCCTCGTGTGGCGCGTGTTTGGTGATCATGGGGTTGAACTACCCAGGACAACAAGAACCCAACTGCGTACCGGTAAACTGGTGATTTCAGGTAGAAATTATTTGCTGAAGAATCGGCGGTGAAACCCCTCACTCATACTTTTACGACTGCACCGGATACGTGCCTTGTTCTCTGATGCTAAGCTCGTCCCGGTTAACAACAAACTCGACTTCCCAGAACGTATTTGCCGCCTCAATAATTTCTGAGATGGATGCTTCAAGATTGAATTTCATCGAGCTCAGGTTAGTCGGGGTTGTAATCCCCATAGTTCGGCTAAAATGGCATCCACGCAAAGCCATTGTTTCTTTTCGCCTTCCAGTGCCTTGAGTCCCTTCGATGTGATCAAGTAATATTTCCTACGTCTGCCATTATCTGCTTTGCGCCAGGACGACTCCAGCAAGCCATCATTCTCCAGCCGGTGTAATACGGGATACAGCGTGCTGTCATCCCACGACAATACCCCGTCCGACAAGTCTTCGATGCGCTGCAAAATGGCATATCCGTAGCTCTCCCCGCTAGAAAGAATAGAGAGTATTAACGGCTTGGCTGATGCACCTGCAAGTTCACGTGTTAGCATGATTCCTTTATTGTTTATACCTGGATCTTCCAGGTAATATAGAAATGAATACCTGGAGGATCAAGGTAGAGCCATCTACCATAAAAAAAGAGGCCCTCTCGTTGAGAGAACCTCTTTGTTTGTTTGCCAATTCCCAGGGTGAACAGGCATCCAATGTGTTGTGCTGACTATTTATCAGCCATCATAAGCTGGGTGCTGGTTTGGTTTGTTTTGTACGCGGTTAGTGCTGCAATAGAGAAGTCCTTCACGCGTTCTGATTGCTGGCGATAGAGCATGTACTCTGCTGTCTCCAGGCTTTCCTGGTCGCCAATGTGAATCAGAGCAGCAAGGGCCATGATGCGCTTGGCTTCGTGCTTATTATAAAGGTATACATCCAGTAGTGTGGAGGTAGAGGAAGACATGTCGACGCGCTCGCCATGGTTAGCCAGGAAGAAAATCGCGTTTTGTAGTTGAGCGCCACTCAAGGAACGATACGATTCATCTTCGAGTGAGATTTCTTGTTCCAGTGATTGCCACCAGTTCATATCCCAGTCCATTAGCGGCATGTTCTTGTACTCATTAACTAATGGAAATTCTTCGTCATTGTCGCTGGCAACCGGTTCGTCAACAGATACGGCGCCATACTGATTGAGCGCAAAAGTTGTGTTTTGTTGTGCAGTTGCATGAACAGAAAAGACAACCATCAGGGTAAGGGCAGCAAGAAAAGATCTATGTAAAGTTTTCATTTTTTCTCTCGTGTAAAGGGTAATTGTGTGCGTGTTTTGAAGTGACTTACGGGGGAATTCTTTTGTGTGTTGCAACATTTACCTTGCTTTAACAATGCTTTATAAGGACTATACAATCTTGTTACAGACGTGAGAATTTCGTTATTAATCGGGGGCAAAACACGTATTAAATAACAATGGCATGTATATGGAGCAAATAATTGACGCCTAACTAAATGGTGGTTTGGCTCATACAGTCCCGGTAGAAAAGGGAGCACAAAATAGCGTTTAGTTAAGACGATTTTATTTAGATCATCGCCAAAGATTCGGCAAGCCGGTACTACCTGGATAACAAAAAACGGCACATCAATTGGTTTCTTAATAGCTCCCCATAAAATCCCTACCGACACCAGACGTGGCCGGCAAGGGTTTCCGCATATTGAGCAATTCCTGATTGCCCAACTATGCTCGATCACAAACTGCAAGCTATTTTGGAAAACACATGTTTCAAAAAATGAATCCACATTTATGGGTAGTTGCTCTTCTCCTGACGGCCATGGTGCCGACGAGCAACGTACTCGCTCAATTTGTCGATGTGGCGTCCTCCGTGGGGATCACGACCCCTCACGATGGAAACCCGATCGACATGGGTGTCGGTTCGGGTGGTGCCTGGCTCGACTACGATAATGACGGCGATCTCGACTTCTACATGACAATGAGGTTGGGCGCTAACTTCCTTTATGAAAATAATGCGGGTGTCTTCACCGACGTTGCTGCCGCTGCTGGTGCGCAGGATGTCAATGGAGATGGCGGTGGCGTTGTCGCTGCTGACTTCAACAACGACGGCTGCCAGGATCTTTATCTTGCCAATACAGATGAAGACGCGATCCTGCAAAACAATTGCGACGGCACGTTTACCGATGTAACGGTAGGCTCAGGGCTTGACGCTTCAGGCGCTCGCCGTGGTACTTCTGCTTCGGTAGGGGACTACGATGGCGACGGCCTGCTCGACCTGTACGTTGCGCATCACACTCCGGTACCTGGATCTCCTGTCGTTGACGACAAAACAAAAGATCAGGATTACCTTTTCCACAACGATGGCAATTTCGTGTTTACAGACGTCTCGGATGATATGCTCGGCGCTTCTACACGAGAAAATGCCAGCTTTATCGGCGCTTGGACAGATTTCGATAACGATGGGGACCTCGATATCTACCTGATCCGTGATTGTGGTTTCGACGGATCTGGCGCTATGGATCTCTGGCGAAATGATGGAGGTACAGACGGTGTTACCGATTGGACCTTCACCCAGATGGCCAGCTCTGTAAACGGAAACTGGTGCCAGAACGGAATGGGTGTAGCCGTTGGCGACTATGACCGTAATGGCTACATGGACCTCTTCTACACGGACAATGGTGCTGCTCCAGGTGGTACCGATCCAAACCGTGCAGGGACCGTTCTCCTTGCAAACAGCGCTACTGGATTCACAGATATGACCGATGTAGCCGGCGTTGCTTCTACGAACTTCTCTTGGGGAGCCAACTTCTTTGACTTCAACAACGATGGCTACCTCGATATCTTCATGGCTGCGGGTTCTGTTAACGACGCAGGGACCAATCCTGAATCGCAACTCTGGGAAAGCGATGGAAGCAGCTATACCTATACGAATATCTCTTCTACTGCAGGAGTAAACGTTCAGGACCGTTGCCGTAACAGCCTCTATGCTGACTACGACCAAGACGGCGACCTTGACATGGCACTCATTTGCTATGGCAGCGATGTACGCCTCTTCAGAAACGACAACAGCAACGGGTACAACTGGCTTGAAGTTGACCTGATCGGTACGACCAGCAATCGCAACGGTGTTGGTGCTCGAATCGAAGTAACGTCTGCCAGCGGAACGCAGGTACACGAAGTACGCAGCGGATCTAGCCTTGGTGGTGGCGACGACATCGCCGCTCACTTTGGGTTGAACACCGACGCAACCGTTACTTCCGTTTCTATCACCTGGCCTTCAGGTACTGTTCAGACGCTTGTTAACGTTCCTGCAAACCAACGCCTTTCTGTTACAGAAACTTCGACCGGTACAGGACAACTCTTTACAGAAGTCGCTCCAAACCTTGTTGCTGTTCACACGGGAGCCACTGATGGAGACATGCCTATCGGTACAGGTGCTGCCTGGATTGATTATAACAACGACGGCTTACTTGACCTGTATATGACCAACCGAGAAGGAAATAACTGGCTCTTTCACAATGAAGGGGGTACGTTCGTTAATGTTGCGGCTTCAGCTGGAGTTGAAGACGCGACCGGTGAAGGTGCTGGTGTTGCTGCTGCTGACTTCAACAACGACGGTTGTGTAGATCTCTACCTGGCCAATACGTATGAAGACGCGCTTTTCCAAAACAATTGCGACGGTACGTTCACAAACATTATCGCTGGTTCTGGTCTTGAAGTTACTGAGGATCGCCGAGGTACTTCTGCGAGTTGGGGAGACTACGATGAGGACGGCTTGCTTGACCTCTACGTATCACACCACATGCCTGCTCCATTGGCAGTAGGTATCACTGGGGATACAGAACAAGATTTCATCTTCCATAACGATGGCGATGGTACATTTACCGATGTATCTGACATGTTGTTAGGTACTGATCGTATCGGCCGCGCATTCATCACCGGATGGACCGACCATGACCGCGACGGCGACCTTGACCTCTACATGATCCGCGACTGTCCGTTCGGTCAGAACTCGGGTCCTATGCAGCTCTTCCGCAACGACGGCGGTACAGACGGTACAACCGACTGGACCTTTACGGAGATCTCAGACACTGTTGGTGCTGACTGGTGCCAGAACGGAATGGGCCTCGCAGTAGGTGACTATGACAACAACGGTTGGATGGACTTTTTCTTCACCGACAACGGTGCTGGAACGGACTCATATCCAGATGCTTCTGAGCGCGGCGGTGCCGTACTCCTCAGCAACACAGCCGGTGTATTCACTGAAACAACCGACGCAGCCGGCGTTGCTAACACCGACTTCTCTTGGGGAGCCAACTTCTTCGACTACGACCTTGACATGGACCTCGACCTGTACCAGGTTGCTGGCGCCATGGATCCGCTTGTAGTTCTTGAGAACACCCTCTTCCAAAATGATGGAGACGGCACGTTCACCGACGTATCTCTCAGCTCTGGCGGTTTGAACGATCCGCTCAACTCGCGTACGTCTGCCATGGGCGACTATGACGGCGACGGCGACCTGGACATGTTCGTTGTGAACTATGGTCAGAATGCGAAGCTGTTCAGAAACGACAACAACAATGGCAACAACTGGGTACAGATTTCTCTCGAAGGGACTACCAGTAATCGCGATGGTATCGGTGCCTGGATTGAATTGACCACAGGCGACGGTACGACGCAGCACTTCGAAACACGCAGTGGTTCTAGTCTTGGTGCTGGCGATCAAAAGGATGCCTTTTTCGGATTGGGTTCTAACTTCTCCATTACCGACGTAACAATCACCTGGCCTTCAGGCATCGTGCAAAACGTAGGTAGCCTGGGTATCAACCAGAGCCACCTCATCGTTGAGCCTGCGCCTAGCGAATTGTTTACAGACGTTACTTCATCAGCCGGTGTAAGCTTCCTGCATGATGGAGCAAGCGTAACCGACATGAGCCTCGGTACAGGTGCGGCCTGGTTTGATTATGATGGTGATGGTGACCAGGACCTCTATGTTACTCAGCGTACTGGAGCCAACAAGCTCTTCCAGAACAACGGAGGCACCTTTACAGATGTAGCTGCTACTGCTGGTGTTGAAGACGCCAGCAACGATGGATCAGGTGTTGCCGTTGCCGACTACGACAACGATGGCGACAAAGACCTCTTCCTCGCTAACAGCGACAACGATGTGCTTTTCCGAAATAATGGAGACGGAACGTTCACCGATGTGACTGCCGGTTCTGGCCTTGAAAGTTCAGAAGAACGCCGAGGTACAACCGCTTCCTGGGGTGACTATGACGACGACGGTAACCTGGATCTCTACGTATCGCATCACATGGCGATCGGCGGAAATACAGTTACCGGAGCTACTGAGCAAGTGAAAGCACAGGATTACATCTACTATAACAATGGCGACGGTACATTTACCGATGTATCTGACATGTTGCTCGGTACAGCCCGCGAAGGTATGGGCTTCATCGGTGGATGGACAGACTACGACCAGGATGGAGATTTGGATGTATTCGTGATCCACGATTGTCCATTTGACTTCACCTCTCCACAGCAGATGTTCAGAAACGATGGCGGTACCGATGGTGCTACTGACTGGACATTTACTGAAGTAAGCGCAACCGTTGGCGTAGATTATTGCCAAAACGGTATGGGCCTCGCAGTAGGCGACTACGACCGTGACGGCGACTTTGACTTCTTCTTCTCTGACAACGGAAGCGACGGTACAATTCCAGCTGGCCAGACCGGCCGCGCAGGCACGATGCTTCTCCGTAACGACGGCGGCACCTTCACCGATGCAACCGACATCGCAGGAGTATCTTCCGTTGCATGGTCTTGGGGAACGAACTTCTTCGACTATGACAACGACGGCTTCCAGGATCTCTACCTGGCTGCTGGCGCGATGAACTCAGAAACAGAAGTTGTTGAGTCTGTACTTTGGCAAAACAACGGTGATGCGACATTCACCGACGTATCAACCTCAAGTGGCGGCCTGAATGACGGACTCCGAACACGCACCAGTGTGTACTCGGATTACGACGAAGACGGCGACCTGGACATGTTCCTTGTGAACTACGGCGGCGACACGAAGCTCTTCCGTAACAACAACAGCAATGGCAACAACTGGGTGATCATCGATCTCGAAGGGGTTGTAAGTAACCGTGACGGTATTGGCGCACGCCTCGAACTGTCAACGTCAGACGGCGTCACCCAGCACTTCGAAACACGTAGTGGTTCGAGCCTTGGTGGTGGTGATGATCTTGGCGCTCACTTCGGTATCGCAAGTGCCGCTTCGATCACAAACCTGACTGTATACTGGCCTTCAGGCAACGTGCAGTCGGTAGCTGGCCTCGGCATCAACCAGCGTCATCTGGTTGTTGAAGAAGACACCGGCCTGCCTTCTACACTCGCTGTAGATCCAACCAGTGTTGACTTCGGGCAGGTTGAAGAAGGATCTTCTTCTGCACCTTCCACAATCACACTGACTAATGAAGGCGACAGCTCAATCGACGTTACCGATGTGACGCTCTCTGGCACAAACGCAGGCGACTTCAGCCATACGTTTGCTGCACCAGTGACCATCGCAGGTGGATCAACCAGCACGTTTGATGTGACCTTTGCTCCGCTACCAGGTACTACTGCACCATTGGCTCTGCCTGAAGGTGTTCTGTACCGCGTAAACGCAGGGGGCGCATTGGTTGACGATTGGGAAGAAGATTCAGACGCAACGCCTTCGGCGTACTTGTTGGCTGGTTCAACTAACATTGAAACAGACGATGCGACGGTATCCTTCGACACAACGATTCCTGTAGGCACGCCAACGAGCCTCTTCGAATCAAAGCGTATCGATGCCAATCAGGCCGATCCTAAAATGGAATGGGACTTCCCTGTAACATTGGGTCAAGAAATCGAAGTTCGCCTCTTCTTCGTTGAGATGTCTCGCTGTTCTGCAGACAACAGGCTGTTCGATGTAACCATCGAAGGTACAACCGTACTAAGCAGCTTCGACGTATATACTGAAGCCGGCGGCTGTAATGTAGGAACCATGCGTTCCTTCACGATCACACCGCTGGATGAAAACCTGGATATCGACTTCCCGCTTGCCAACGGTAAACCATCCGTTCTGGCAGCCATCGAAATCCTGGGATCTTCAGGTATAAGCATGCGTGACGCTCAATTAACTGTTGCCCATACAGGAGCCAATGGTTCATTGAACGTAGACCTTACCGGTGAAGCACTCGCAAACTCAGGCGCTTCTGTTCTAGTCGCTTCTGTTGATGCGATCGACTTCGGTTCGGTTAACGAAGGATCAACGTCTAATCCAGAAACCGTTACGCTGACAAACACAGGTGCAAATCCTGTTGACGTGTCCGCTGTAACGCTCTCAGGCACCGACGTAGGCGACTTTGCTCATACGTTTGTAGCGCCGGTTACGATCGAAGGCGGCTCAACAGCCACATTCGATGTCACCTTCGCGCCGCAGAGCAGTGCTGCTCCAGAACAAGCTGCAGCTACTCCAACACCGCTCTCCACAGCGGGCGTTCTCTACCGCGTGAACGCAGGGGGCAGCCTCGTCGATGACTGGGAAGAAGATACCTCTGGCTCACCTTCTCCATACGTACTCGATGGATCAACAACCATCGAGACCGACGATGCACCGGTAACGTTCGACTCAACAATTCCTGTAGGTACGTCTACCGACCTCTTTACAACCAAGCGTCGTGATGCCAACCAGGCTGATCCTCGCATGGAGTGGGACTTCCCGGTAGCCGCAGGTGAAGAAGTTGAAGTTCGTCTCTTCTTTATCGAGATGTCTCGTTGCTCCGAAGGCAACCGCTTGTTCGACGTACTGATTGAAGGGACACTGGTACTGGACGACTTCGATGTCTACACCGAGTCTGGCAGCGAATGTAACCAGGCGACGATGCGTACCTTCACAGTAACCACGGATGGCAACCTTGATATCGACTTCCCGCTTGCCAATGGCAGACCTTCAACGGTTGCGGCGATCGAGATCCTGGGTAGCGCATCCTCTGGAACAGTGAAAACGGCTCAGTTAGCTGTAGAGCACACCGGTGTAAATGGAACGCTCAACATCGACCTCACAGGTACTGCACTTGCTTCTTCAGGGGGTGGTAATGAACTGCCAACAGCAGCCTTTACGTCTACCGTTGACGAAACGAACGAACTACTCGTTCACATGTCAAGCACCAGTACGGATACAGACGGTAGCATCGTTTGTCACCAGTGGGACTTCGACGCTAGCGACGGGGTACTCTTCAATACCTGTGAAGAAGGAGACGCACTGAATGCATCAGACGTATCCTATACCTATCCAGCTGTCGGGTACTACGACGTAACGCTTCAGGTCACTGATGACGAAGGCGCTACGGATCTCGTGACCATGTCGGTTGCAGCCGGTAACATCCCGATCGTGCCTTTCATGGAAGAAGCAGGGCTTGTAGTGATGGAAGCTGAAAACTACTTCACCAACACGCCAGAAGGTGAGGATGAGTGGATGGAGACAACAGCGGAAGAAGGCTTCAGTGGAAGTGGCGCGATGGAAGTAGGTCCAAACGACGGTTCTACCAGTGGTCAGATCGGCGGCGCTGAGATGACCTATGATGTAGACTTCAGCACACTCGGCACCTACTATGTATGGGCGCGTGTACTGGCTCCATCGTCTTCCGATAACTCCTTGCACATGGGTGACAATGGCAACTCGACTGCCATTAAGATGAATACAGACACCTATGGCGAGTGGGTATGGACAAACATGGATACCAAGGACAACATCCTTGACGTCGAGATCACAGAAGCGGGTGTTCAGGAAATCAACGTATGGATGCGTGAAGATGGGTTGTTCATCGACAAGATCGTTCTTACGCAGGACGCTGGATTCACTCCAGAAGGTCTTGGACCAGCTGAAAGTCCACGCGTATCAGCTGCAGCAATGATTGCTGCTATGAACGACTCTGGCGAGCAGTTCATCAAGGGCGCCGTGGTTGATTTACCAACCGAGTTTGCTCTCGAAGAAAACTATCCAAATCCGTTTAATCCAACGACAACGATCCAGTTTGCACTGCCGGAAGACGCCAGTGTAACACTCGAAGTCTTTGATGCAACAGGCCGATTAGTTGCTACGCTGATCAACAACCAGCTCTCAGCCGGTCGCCACGAATCCATCTGGAATGGCCGCAATGATGCGGGCTCAACCGTAGCCAGTGGTATGTATCTCTACCGACTCCGTGCAGGGTCCTTTGTTCAAACCAAAACGATGTTGTTAATGAAATAGTGTCATATGACCACATCGTGACCGATACAAAAGGCGGCTACTCGAAAGGGTGGTCGCCTTTTTTTGTCCGGAGCTTGGAGACAATAGTCCGATGTATCATGTAGGGGAAATGCTTACACGTTGAGTCGAGTTTTTCCGTTAGTTTAAAAGGGTAGGTGGTTGCACCTTATCTTTGCATCTGGAAATTAGTCATGAATCCACTGGGTGAATAAGAGTGCCAAAAGAAATAGAGAATGAAGTTGATATAAAGAGGCTGGTGGATGCATTCTATTCGCGTGTTCGCGAAGACGATCTCCTCAGGCCTGTATTTGAAGAAGTCGCTGGCATAGACTGGGAGAGCCACCTGCCAAGAATGTATGCGTTCTGGGAGACCGTGCTGCTTAATAGGGCCGCTTACAAGGGTAATCCGGTGTTGAAGCATGTCAATCTGGCCAGGAAAACAACCCTATCTGAAACGCACTTCACTCAATGGCTTCGTTTGTGGAACCAGACCGTAGATCAGCTTTTCCAAGGGCCACGAGCTCAGGTTGCGAAAGAGCGTGCGTCGATGATGAGCACTATCATGCGGTTCAAGTGCGACCAGACAAATCTACAAATCACTGCAAAGTGAGATCTATTGGCTAAAACTCGCCTTTCAGTGCTGCAAAATGATATCTATCGGCTAAAGTTCGCATTTCAGTGCTGCGAGACGGAAGTTTAGCGGCTGAAGTTCGCATTTACGCCCAGCAAATAGGCCGGCTATTGGCTAAAACTCCCAGATGAGTGCCCAATTGATATATCAGAGTATATCGGTGGTGGTGATTGAGCACTGCAAAATGAGTTTTACTGGATAAAACTCGTTTTTGAGCACCCCAAAGAGACTCTCCATCCAGTAAAACTCATTCTTGAGTACTTAAAAGAGACTCTCCATCCAGTAAAACTCATTCTTGAGCACTCAAAAGAGACCATCTATCCAGTAAAACTCATTCTTGAGCACCCAAAAGAGACTCTCCATCCAGTAAAACTCGTTTTTGAGCACTCAAAAGAGACTCTCTATCCAGTAAAACTCGCACATGAGTGCTAATTGATATACGCCCTTATATCAGTTGGTGTCTTTGAGGTAGTTGAGTGGCTGTTTTATGGAGTAGGTTGAGATGGTGTGACAGGGATTAAGGACATGAAAGGTTGTTGTAAGACTCTATGCTGTCCTCAGCCTTCTCAGAAAACAAGGTAGAACTCCCCGCCTCACTAGCGGGATGAACGGATAGCAACTAGTGTTCGAGAATCACGAAGTTGATCTCCATTTTTTTGGATTGTACATTCCGTTGTTATTATTCGTTATTAATCTGTTATGAATCGAGTTGCTGTCTATTTATTCTTTTGTCTTTGTGTGTTGATGGGCTGTGATGGGGGATCGGAATCGGAGCCTATGCCGGAGATGGAAACCGAACCGGAGGTTGTCTTTGCAGACATTATTGTAGGTGATGGGGCTGAGTTGGAAGAAGGCATGCTTGTGAGCCTCACCTATACCGTGACTGAAACAAGAACGGGTAGGGTTATCGACTCGTCTGATGAAGGTATCTTACTTCCTGTTCATGAATGGACCAATGTGCTTTCCTTCTTGGTGGGCAGCGCTTCGGTACCTGAAGGACTCAATCAGGGCGTAGTAGGGATGAAGCCAGGAGGTACTCGTATCATTGAGATTCCTTCTGATCTAGCCTTTCCTGATGGTGTTGAGGGCCTCCTGCTCGCGAATACCAACATTATCATGGAGGTCGCGTTTCTTGCGTTGCCAGAGACAGAGATCCTCACACCGGGTCAAGGAACGCCCAAAGAGATAGGGGACCAGGTCAGTGTATTGTTTGAGGCAAGGCTGTCAGATGGAACGGTTGAGCTTGAAACGGTTGTAACGGTAAATGGCGAACGAGTGGACTCGGTGTATGATTTTATCTTGGGAGATCGATTAACGCCTCGAGCGTTTGGTGGGAATCCGGCATCCAGCGGAGGAAATCCCCAACTCATTGAAGTAATGACCGGGATGCACTATGGTATGCAAGGCATGCTGCCCGGCGAAACGCGTCGAATTACCCTGTCTCCAGCCCATGGTTTAGGCTCCAGGTCGTCCTCAACGGATACCACGCCGGCGGACTCTACGCTGACGGTTGATGTGGAGTTGATTGGGTAGTTAGCAGTTCTAGGTATTCTTCAGAGTCAATGATTGAGCAAGGAGTTCTTTATTTCTAGTAGGCAATTTGAAGGGTGAAAAAAACGAAAAGCAAACCATAAGCACCACCGCAAGTGCAGTGCTTATGGTAGTGATCTATATGAGGAAGAATATTATCCGACCACCTGGCCGCCCATGGCATAACCGCCTTCAGCGGTCTCATGGATATGGGTGTTGATATATTGTTTTATGTCACCCTTTTCACCATCGGTAGCAACTGAATTGAGTGCATTGGTCACTCTTTCAGCTATTGTTGCTTTTTCCTCTTTTGTCCAGGCGTTTTTAGGTACCGTGATTTTTATAGTAGGCATTGGTTTGCTGTTTTTGAGTTAATGAATCGAGTTATTATTTGTTTTAGGCTATTGCTTTCTGCATAGCCTTTACTTTTCGAGGATGCGGTTTGCCGTTCTCGATAAAAAATTTGAGTTCTTCCACGGCTTCCCCCAGAAGTTTTCCCATTTGAAGCTTCATCATAGGCCCCATGACCGTTCCGATGACAGGCATCAATTCGACGTTGAGTTTCATGTCTACTTTAGCGCTGCCTGAGTTTTGCTCCGTTACCTGCCAATTGTTGACCAGGTTCTTGACGAAAAAAGGCATCTTTTCGCCTTTCGCCTGGTACCCAAATCGTTTATGTGCTTCGTCGTAGTGTACAATCTGCTCCTTGATGCCTCCAATGGATGTATCGCAGGCACGGCCTGCCGCATCCAGAGGGCTGCTTTTAGGGGGTGGCCCTGCCTCTACGGATGTTGAGCGATTGATGGAAGAGGCCCATTGATCGGCCTTGTGAAAGTCATGAGCTACAACTCGCCACACTTCATCAGCAGGCGCATCAATTGTTATTTGCTTTGAGATCGTCATTGCTTTGAGTCTAAGTGATTGAGTTTGGTATTTGGGCCAAAAGCTATCGAATCCGGTTACCTGGCCTCTTGCCAATGGATTAACTCCTTCTCCGGCACCTAAATACAGTATGTTCTTTTTCTGATGTGTCGGTTTGATGCACCCCTGGTAGAGGTGTTACAAAAGCAATGCTCTGATACGATCACCACTAGCCTTGGAATCAATCCTTGATCTAAATGAAGTGCGTGCTGCGTGATGAAACTATGGGGCGGAGATTAAAGCGCCTTTTTAATCCAGAGTTGGATGTGTAGAGTGTGATGGAGATGGGATGGAGTGGGCTCAAGAATGGGCAGTTACTTAGTCGAGCAGAAAAGGAATTCGATACTTTCATTACTATGGATGGCAGCATGCCTTATCAGCAGAACCTTAAGTCACTATCATTGGGCGTTGTGTTGATTAAAGCTAAGAGTAATCGAAGGGTTGTTCTTGAGCCAATGATGGGAAGAGTCAGTGAAGCTATTAAGGAAGCTGCTCCTGGTACTCTGGTTGTTGTTCAGTAATCCATTTCTCCTTACTAATCAGAATTGCATTTCATAACAAGGATCCTGTAGATTCTGTTGTGCCCACCAACTATAGTTATCGAAACCTGGTCTGATTAACCTACAATCAAATTCGAAGATCTTAGATGATTTTATTTTCGTCTTGCGATCCGAAAGCAAAATGCATGGTTGGATAAAAAAACAGGAGGCATATAAGACAATGCCTCCTGTTGATTTCATTAGCAGTGTAGCCTGGCCGAGGCCCGGCGAAGCGATCACTAACTCCGGCTCACGACGGCTTCGCTAGATGGAGTGCTGTGTGTATAGTCCGATCCGTAGCCATACGATCCATAGCTGTAGCCGTATGTGTTTTTGTACCCGTACATGCTTGACGGATCGAATCGGTTGAGGACGGTGCCCAGTACATTGGCATTGACACTTCTTAATTCATCAACCGACTGGGTAAGGGCCTCCATGTCTGTGCCATCGGAAGAGGCGACAACGATGACGGCGTCACATTGCTTGGAAAGGAGGACGGGATCTACGGCTCCTAACACAGGCGGCGTATCGAAGATGACGATATCAAATTCTGTTCTGAATCGGTCGATGAGATCCATCATTTGTGGCGATCCCAGGAGTTCTGCCGGCTGGGATACCGGAATGCCTGTGATTACGTATAGATTTTCAACGCCCGTAAAGAAGCGCTCCGCATCCCAGCGGCTTTGGTCTTCCGATACCAATTCTAAAAGAGTTGGTCCTGATGGAAGGCCTAGCTTGTCGTGGATGGAAGGCCGTCTCAGGTCGGCATCGACTACCAGCGTCCGTTTACCCGCTTGCGCTGAGGTAATACCAAGGTTTAGAGACGTTGTACTTTTGCCGG